>NZ_JBSPUA010000010.1:0-22406 GCF_053850375.1 Veillonella sp. Ser01
TCTTGGAAGTCAGCTTGGCCTTTTTCAGCCAATACTTTTGTGATTGCAGCTGTCAAAGTAGTTTTACCATGGTCAACGTGACCGATTGTACCGATGTTAACATGCGGTTTCGTACGTTCAAATTTTTCTTTAGCCATTTTAAATTATCCTCCGAGGAAAATAGTAATTCTATTAATCTAATGTAAGATTAACCGTTTTTCTTTGCTTGAATTTCTTCAGCAATTTTCTTAGGAACTTCTTCGTAATGATCGAATGTCATAGAGTAGTTGCCGCGACCTTGAGTTTTGGAACGAAGGTCTGTTGCGTAACCGAACATTTCGCTCAATGGAACATATGCTTTGATATGTTGGTTACCATTGCGAGCTTCCATGCCGTCCATGCGACCACGACGGGAGTTCAAGTCACCGATAACGTCGCCCATGTATTCTTCAGGAACGTCTACTTCTACGGACATGTATGGTTCAAGCAATGCAGGGTCTGCTTTGCGAGCACCTTCTTTAAAGCCCATAGAGCCAGCGATTTTGAAGGCCATTTCGTTGGAGTCAACGTCATGGTAGGAGCCGTCAAATACGATAACTTTGATGTCAACCATTGGATAACCAGCGATAACACCGGATTCCATAGCTTCTTTAACACCATTTTCAACAGGTCCGATGTATTCACGAGGAATTGCACCACCTACGACCTTATTTTCAAATTCGAAGCCAGCACCTGGTTCTTGAGGAATTAATTCCAACCAGCAGTGACCATATTGACCACGACCACCAGATTGACGTACGAATTTACCTTCAGCTTTAACAGCTTTACGGATAGTTTCGCGATATGCTACTTGAGGTTTACCTACGTTACATTCTACTTTGAACTCACGGTTCATACGGTCAACGATGATATCCAAGTGAAGTTCGCCCATACCGGAGATAATAGTTTGACCTGTTTCTTCATCAGTACGAACTTTGAAAGTAGGATCTTCTTCTGCCAAACGAGCAAGAGCTGTACCCATTTTTTCTTGGTCAGCTTTTGTTTTAGGTTCAACAGCAACGGAGATAACTGGTTCAGGGAATTCCATGGATTCAAGAATTACAGGATTCTTTTCATCACAAAGAGTATCACCAGTAGTAGTATCTTTCAAGCCTACAGCTGCAGCGATGTCGCCAGCGTAAACCATGTCGATTTCTTTACGAGTGTTAGCGTGCATTTGAAGAATACGGCCGATACGTTCTTTCTTACCTTTTGTGGAGTTGAAAACGTAGGAACCGGATTCCAATGTACCGGAGTACACACGGAAGAACGCTAATTTACCAACATAAGGGTCAGCCATGATTTTGAATGCCAATGCGGAGAATGGCTCTTCATCGGAAGAAGGACGAGTTGTTTCTTCTTCAGTACCAGGAACTACACCTTTAATAGCTGGAATGTCGATAGGAGCTGGCATGTAATCTACAACAGCATCCAACAACATTTGTACACCTTTGTTTTTGTAGGAAGAACCACAAAGAACTGGGAACAATTGGTTAGCGATAACCGCTTTACGCAATGCTGTTTTCAATTCTTCGATGGAGATTTCTTCACCTTCCAAATATTTCATCATGATATCATCATCAGTTTCAGCGATAGCATCAATCATCATTTCGCGACGAGCTTCAGCTACTTCTTGATATTCTGCTGGGATATCAGTGATTTCATATTCTTTACCGTCATCGGATTTGTAAATTTCCGCTTTCATAGTCATCAAATCGATGATGCCTTCGAAAGTATCTTCAGCGCCGATTGGCACTTGGATAGCTACGGAATTTGCACCCAAACGGGATTTCATCATATCAACTACGTTGAAGAAGTCAGCACCTACTGTATCCATCTTATTTACATAAGCGATACGAGGTACGCCGTAGTTAGATGCTTGACGCCATACTGTTTCGGATTGAGGTTCAACGCCACCTTTAGCACTGAACACCGCTACGGAGCCATCAAGTACACGTAGAGAACGTTCTACTTCTACAGTAAAGTCAACGTGACCAGGAGTATCGATGATATTGATACGATGATCTTTCCAGTGACATGTTGTCGCCGCAGAAGTGATTGTGATACCACGTTCTTGTTCTTGCGCCATCCAGTCCATCGTAGCAGCACCTTCATGTACTTCGCCGATTTTGTGAACAATACCTGTATAGTAGAGGATACGTTCTGTAGTTGTTGTTTTACCAGCATCGATGTGAGCCATGATACCGATATTACGAGTTTTTGCTAGGGAAAACTCTCTTGCCACAGTTGTCACCTCTTATTACCAACGATAATGAGCAAATGCTTTATTAGCTTCTGCCATTTTATGAGTATCTTCTTTTTTCTTGATTGCAGCGCCTGCATTGTTGAAAGCGTCCATCAATTCGCCTGCTAAGCGTTCTTTCATAGTGCGTTCACCACGAAGACGAGCGTAGTTTACAACCCAACGAATACCGAGGGTTTGACGGCGATCAGCACGAACTTCAACTGGCACTTGGTAGTTCGCACCACCGATACGGCGAGCACGTACTTCAAGTACAGGCATAACATTTTTCAATGCTTGATCAAAAACTTCCATTGGGTCTTGACCCATTTTGGAACGAATAATTTCGAATGCATCATATACGATAGTTTCAGCAATGCCTTTTTTGCCATCGTACATAACTTTGTTAATGAAACGTGTTACTAATTTGCTGTTGTACACCGGATCTGGAAGTACATCACGTTTCGGAACAGGGCCTTTTCTTGGCATGTTCAATTCCTCCTTTATAATGATGTGTGTTAGTTTCGTTTAATGGCTAAAATTATTTTTTAGCTTTTTTCGCGCCGTATTTGGAACGACTTTGCATACGGTTTTGTACGCCAGCTGTATCCAATGCACCACGAACGATGTGATAACGCACACCTGGAAGGTCTTTTACACGACCGCCTCTGATAAGTACAACACTGTGTTCTTGTAAATTGTGACCAATGCCTGGGATGTAAGCAGTTACTTCAATAGCGTTTGTCAAACGTACACGGGCAACTTTACGAAGCGCGGAGTTTGGTTTCTTTGGAGTAGCTGTGTACACACGAGTACATACACCACGTTTTTGTGGAGATTCTTGAAGTGCTGGAGCTGTAGATTTTTTAGTCAAGCTCATGCGACCTTTGCGTACTAGCTGATTAATTGTTGGCATTTGGGCACCTCCTTTCCAAATTTGAGATTTATAATTGATCCGTCATAACAAAGTGTTACATCGGATATTACCAAGATTAACGTAGGATACCTACCGCTGTGGCCCGCACCTTAATGCGACACGCACGACCGAGGTCATCCATAGTGTACTTGTCATTCACAGGTATTCCCTGTTCAGCACAAGCATTTCGTATAGGTCCAACTACACTTTCATCACTATCATGTCCTACGAACACATACTTCACAGTCCCTCGTGCAATGTTTTTCAACGTTTGCTTGGCACCGATTGTTTTGTTCATCGACTTCAGATGGGCAATGTCCATGGTAAAATTCTCCTTACGAAATTATGCTACTTAGGCATACTTGCCCCTGAGCACTATGTAAGTATACCAATTACACAAACACATGTCAAACGTTTTTCGATGCTCTACACCGCTATACAACTGCATTTTATATGTACACGTTTCCGTGCGTTTCACAACGGCGAATCATATAACAATATATGTAATTTTTATGCAAAAATGGTTGTTTTATTCTCATTTTTATACATTACTTTCATATTATTTTAATTAATCACATTTTATGTATGCATAATTGATATAGCTTAAAAATAAATAGTCATTTTTTAGTTCAATTTTATTAACCATATTCAATATATCTATATTATTAAATTTATAGGTTTATTTATTCTATCTGAAAATTTCATCTTAACAGAGAAATTTAGTATTTATAAAAAAGAGCGTGCCCTAAGGCACGCTCTCTTCTATTGCAATAGATTATTCTTCTACAGCAGTTTCTTCTGTAATATCGATGATTTCAGGTGTGTTTTTAACAACCTCAATCTTACGGTAACGGCTCATGCCAGTACCAGCAGGAATCAATTTACCGATGATTACATTTTCTTTTAAGCCCAATAATGGATCGATTTTACCTTTGATAGCAGCGTCGGTAAGAACACGTGTTGTTTCTTGGAAGGACGCAGCAGACAAGAAGGAATCCGTAGCCAATGCAGCTTTAGTAATACCCAACAATGTACGTTTGCCTGTAGCATTTTCACGGCCATTAAGAGTAAGACGACGGTTTTCTTCGTCAAAGGTATTAACGTCGACCATATCCCCTGGAAGCATATCTGCATCGCCAGCTGTTTCAACTTTTACTTTATGAAGCATTTGACGAACGATAACTTCGATATGTTTATCGTTAATTTCTACACCTTGAGATTTATATACTTTTTGTACTTCGTAAACGAGGTAACGTTGAGTTGCTTCAGTACCCATTACGCGCATAATGTCATGAGGGTTAATAGAACCTTCTGTCAAACGTGCACCTAAGGATACAACATCACCGTCTTTAACGATAATACGAGAACCATAAGGGATTAGGTAATCGAGTTCAATACCGTCTTCACCAGTGATGAAGATTGTATTAGTACCTTTTTTACCTTCGTTAGGTACAACGCGAACTGTACCTTCGTTTTCTGCGATGATAGCATTACGTTTTGGTTTACGCGCTTCGAACAATTCTTCGACACGTGGCAAACCTTGTGTAATATCGTCACCTGCGACACCACCTGTATGGAATGTACGCATTGTCAACTGAGTACCAGGTTCACCGATGGATTGCGCTGCAATAATACCTACAGCTTCACCAACTTGAACTTGACCACCTGTACCAAGGTCGCGACCATAGCACTTGCGACATACGCCATAAGGGCTGCGGCAAGTTAATACGGAACGGATTTTAACTGTTTCATAGTGTTTTACCACTTCATCAGCCAATGGTTCTGTGATTTCACCGTTAAGAGGAACGATAACTTCGCCAGTTTCTTTATTAACCAATTCTTCAGCTGCAATACGACCTACGATACGATCTTTTAATGGTTCAATAACGCCAGTACCTTCAACGATGGCTTCCACTTCGATACCGTGAATTTCATTGTTGCGTACTTGTACTTCTTTTACATCGGAGTTAAGGATAGCTTCGATGCCTTCTTCAGTAAGGCGTGTGTTAGCAGGGAAAATTTCTACACCTTCGCTGTCAACGATAGCATGTACAGTATCCTTGTTCAACATATTTTGAACCATAGTTTCTTTTAATGTTGCACGGATGCTGTCATCGCTTTCACCAAGAATAATTTTTTGAACCAAGTTAGTATGGTTGATATCGCTATCAGAGCCTAAGTGAGCACCGCGCAATGCAACGGATGTAACACCAGATTCAGCAATATCAGCTAAGCATTGTTCGTCTAAGATAGTTTCAGCAGGAACAACAAGTTCGCCTGTTTCTACGTTCACTACATCTTTATCTAGAACACGGCCAATGAGTTTGTCTTTCAATAATTCCAATGCTTGACGTGGAGATGTAGCTAAACGAGCGCGTTCACGAACGAGATCGATACCTACAACGTCACAATCGTCCTCGCGAACGATAACGTCTTGAGATACGTCAACAAGACGACGAGTCAAGTAACCGGAGTCAGCTGTACGAAGCGCTGTATCGGCCAAACCTTTACGAGCACCATGAGAGGATGTAAAGTAATCCAATACAGTCAAGCCTTCTTTAAAGTTTGCTTTGATTGGCAAGTCGATGATACGACCAGATGGATCGGCCATCAAACCACGCATACCAGCAAGCTGACGGATCTGTTGTTTATTACCACGGGCACCAGAGATAGCCATCATGTAAACAGGGTTGAAGCCATCTTTATCGCGCGCCATATTATCCATCATGGCATCAGTAACATCTTCTGTTGCTTGAGTCCACAATTGGATAGTTTTACGGTAACGTTCTTCTTCTGTAATAAGACCACGACGATACAAGCGAGATACTTTTTCTACTTCTTGTTCCGCTGTGTCTAACAAGCCAGTTTTTACTTCTGGTACTTTAATATCTGCAATAGCTACAGTCATACCTGCGCGACGTGCGAAGGAGTAACCCAAGGATTTAATACGGTCCAAGAGTTCTGCAGTCTTTTCATTGCCAAACAATTGGAAGCATTGGTCAACCAATTTACCAACTGTTTTCTTATCCATAACCTTACCTAAAGAGTAAGTGCCATCTTCACGTTTTTCATATTGCCACAATTCTGGGAATAGCGCATTGTTGAAAATCAAGCGACCTGCCGTTGTTTCTACACGGCCATGGTCAGGCAAACGGATATAAAGAATATCTTGCAAGCCAATAATATGAGATTCGTATGCAAGCATTACTTCATCATAAGTAGCAAATGTTTTTGCTTTATCACGAGTATCTTCACGTACAACTGTTAAGTAGTATGTACCCAAGATCATATCTTGAGATGGTACTGCTACTGGCTTACCGTCCTTAGTGGACAAGATATTATGGCTAGAAAGCATCAATGTACGAGCTTCCGCTTGTGCTTCTACGGACAATGGTAAGTGACATGCCATTTGGTCACCGTCAAAGTCGGCGTTGAAGGCTGTACATACTAATGGATGCAATTTAATAGCACGGCCTTCCCAAAGGATTGGTTCGAAGGCTTGGATACCAAGTCTATGCAATGTAGGGGCACGGTTCAAGAGAACTGGATGTTCTTTGATTACCTCTTCCAAGGCTTCCCATACACCAGGACCAATTCTTTCTACTTGGCGTTTAGCAGCCTTAATGTTGGATGCTTGACCACGTTCTACCAAACGTTTCATAACGAAAGGTTTGAACAATTCCAATGCCATTTCTTTAGGCAAACCACATTGGTGCATTTTAAGCTCAGGACCTACTACGATAACGGAACGACCAGAGTAGTCAACACGTTTACCAAGCAAGTTTTGACGGAAACGACCTTGTTTACCTTTAAGCATATCGGACAAGGATTTTAATGGACGGTTACCAGGGCCTGTTACAGGACGGCCACGGCGACCATTATCGATCAATGCGTCAACAGCTTCTTGAAGCATACGTTTTTCGTTGCGCACAATGATATCAGGAGCACCTAAATCTAACAAACGTTTCAAACGGTTGTTACGGTTGATAACACGACGGTACAAATCATTGAGGTCAGATGTAGCGAAACGACCACCATCTAATTGAACCATAGGGCGCAATTCAGGTGGGATAACAGGAACAACATCCATAATCATCCATTCTGGACGGTTGCCAGATTGACGGAATGCTTCTACCACTTCTAAACGACGAACCGCACGGATTTTACGTTGACCACTTGCAGTGTTCAATTCTTCGCGCAATTCAGCATTCAATGCTTCAAGATCAAGTTCTGCTAAAAGAGCTTTTACAGCCTCAGCACCCATGTCGATACATGCGAAGAGAACTTCTTCAGCAGCGCCTAATTCATAACGCTCTTCACGAGTTAGTTCTTCGTATTCTTTATCTGCTTCTGGGATTGTTGCATCATCGCGAAGAGCAGCATTATAGCGCTCTTTGCGTTGTGCTTCACGAACAATAGCTAAACGTTCGTTACGTTGAGCTACTGTTTCGATTACGACGGATTTACCACCGATAGTATAACCGTCTTCGTTAAACTGAGCTTCATATTCGCGGTACTCTTGCTCGGACAACAATTGGCGTTTTGCCAATGGAGTACCAGCTGGATCTACTACGATGTAGGAAGCAAAGTATAATACGCGTTCCAAGGAACGTGGGGATACATCAAGGATAAGGCCCATGCGGGATGGGATACCTTTAAAGTACCAAATGTGAGATACAGGAGTAGCCAATTGGATATGGCCCATACGTTCACGACGTACTTTTGCACGTGTAACCTCTACACCACATTTATCGCAGACTACGCCTTTATGGCGAATGCGTTTATATTTGCCGCAGTGACATTCCCAGTCCTTTGTTGGTCCAAAAATGCGTTCGCAGAATAGACCATCACGTTCTGGCTTCAACGTACGGTAGTTAATAGTTTCAGGTTTCTTAACTTCCCCATGAGACCAAGCTAAGATCTGCTCTGGAGAGGCTAAACCGATTCGCATGGAATCGAATTCATTTACGTCTAGCACTACTATCGCTCCCTTCCTTATAGATAGTTTTAGTCTTCATCGTTAGAGGAATCGCCCATTGGGAATGCCAATTGGCTAAGGATATCGTCTTCACCGCCATTGTCAGCTGGTGCTTCTTCCTCTACTTCTGGTTCTACTACAGTTACTTCGTCAGTTTCTACTGCACTGCCTTCCATAACCTCTTCAATACCAGTTTCTACCACTTCATCGTCGTCATCAAGTTCTTTCATAACAACTTCTTCTTGATCTTCATTCAAGATTTTTACATCAAGACCAATACTTTGAAGTTCTTTGAGCAATACCTTGAAGGACTCAGGTACACCTGGTTCAGGGATATTTTCGCCTTTAACGATTTTTTCGTATGCTTTCACACGACCAACAACGTCGTCAGACTTAACAGTTAATAGCTCTTGAAGTGTATAAGCTGCGCCATATGCTTCGAGAGCCCAAACTTCCATTTCCCCAAAACGTTGACCACCGAACTGAGCTTTACCGCCCAATGGTTGTTGTGTAACAAGGGAGTACGGACCTGTGGAACGAGCATGGATTTTATCGTCAACCAAGTGATGGAGTTTAAGCATGTATACGTAACCAACAGTTACACGGTTATCCATAGGTTCACCAGTACGACCATCGTACAATACTGTTTTACCATCATCGGAACGACCAGCAATGCCTAATGTTTCAAACACATCTTTTTCGTGCGCACCATCAAATACAGGTGTAGCAATATGAATACCTGCTACATCTGGTTTTGGCATGCCATATGTTTCATAATCGTAACCAAGGCCTTCGAGTTCTTGACGAATTTCAACGCGTTTAGCACGAGCAGATTCAATATGGTTCAATGTAGTTTTAACTTTATTAATAGCTTCTAATTCTTCTACAAGAGCTGGATCCATTTCTGGAGCATCTTCTTCAGAGTCGAAGAATTCTACATGAAGTGCATTGTATTTAGCTTCAATAGCTTTAAGTTCTTGATAACGAGCTTCGCCGCCAAGAGCTTCAAGTTTCTTTTGCGCTGCAGATTCTACATGGCCAAGAATTTGAGATTTCAAGTCGATGATTTTTTCATCAATGTCGAAATGAGGAACTGTCACATCTTCTTTAGCTTTTGCTTCTAATTCTTCAATTTCAGCATATAAGCCGCGAATAGCGTCGATTTGTTCCCAATAAGATGCATCAGTACGAGCTTCTTTCAATACATTTTGAATGTGAAGGTCTGTAGCTTTGATTTTCATACCTAAGCCTTGAACAGCCCAACCCAAGTGAGTTTCAAGAACCTGACCGATGTTCATACGAGAAGGTACGCCCAATGGGTTCAATACGATTTGTACTGGAGTACCATCTGGAAGGAATGGCATATCTTCTTTTCTCATAACGCGAGAAACGACACCTTTGTTACCATGACGGCCCGCCATTTTATCGCCTTCATGAATCTTACGTTTTTGAGCGATGTATACGCGAACAAGTTTATTTACACCTGGTTGTAATTCGTCGCCGTTTTCACGAGTGAAGACTTTAACGTCTACTACTTTACCAGATTCCCCATGAGGTACGCGCAAGGATGTGTCGCGAACTTCACGTTCTTTGTCGCCAAAGATAGCGCGCAATAAACGCTCTTCTGGAGTAAGTTCAGTTTCGCCTTTTGGTGTAGCTTTACCTACGAGGATATCGCCAGGGTGTACTTCTGCACCAATGCAGATGATACCATCTTCATCAAGGTTTTTAAGAGTGTCATCACCAGTATTAGGCAATTCACGAGTGATTTCTTCAGCACCTAATTTAGTGTCGCGCGCATCACATTCGTATTCTTCAATATGAATGGATGTGTAGATATCTTCTTTGCAAAGTTCTTCACTAAGCAAGATCGCATCTTCGTAGTTATAACCTTCCCAAGGCATGAACGCTACAAGAACGTTATAACCTAATGCCAATTCGCCGCCATCAGTAGCAGGACCATCAGCCAACACTTGACCTTTTACAACATGGTCGCCACGATTAACGATTGGTTTTTGGTTAAAGCATGTGGATTGGTTAGAACGAAGGAATTTATTCATACGGTATACATCAACACGACCATCGCTATCGCGAAGAACGTGGATTTCATTACCCCAGCAACGTACAACTTTACCAGCTTCACGGGCAAGTACGCAAACACCGGAGTCAGTAGCTGCTGTATATTCCATACCTGTACCAACAAGTGGAGCTTGCGCACGCAAGAGTGGTACCGCTTGACGTTGCATGTTCGCACCCATCAAGGCACGGTTAGCATCGTCATTTTCAAGGAATGGAATCATAGCTGTACCAATGGATACAACTTCTTTTGGACTAACGTCCATATAGTCAACCTTATCAGGTGTAACTTCTAATACATCATGACCACGACGACAAGCTACGTGTTCATTAGTAAAGTAACCTTCAGCATCGATTGGAGAGTTCGCTTGGGCAATTGTCATGCCTTCTTCTTCATCAGCTGTCATATATACAACGGAATCAGATACACGAACCTTGATAACTTTGTCTGCATCTTCACCTGTACCATAGATTTTTTCAACCTTACGGTATGGAGCTTCAATGAAACCGAATTCATTTACTTTCGCATAGTTAGACAAGGAGTTGATCAAACCGATGTTTGGACCTTCTGGAGTTTCGATTGGACACATGCGGCCATAGTGAGAGTGATGCACGTCACGAACTTCGAAGCCTGCGCGCTCACGAGATAAACCACCAGGACCAAGGGCAGATAGACGACGTTTGTGAGTCAATTCTGCTAATGGGTTTGTTTGGTCCATGAACTGAGACAATTGGGAAGAACCAAAGAATTCTTTGATTGCTGCCACTACAGGACGAATATTAATCAACGCTTGAGGCGTGATAGATTCGATTTCTTGAATTGTCATACGTTCACGAACAACACGTTCCATACGAGTTAAACCAATACGGAATTGGTTTTGCAACAATTCACCTACACAACGAAGACGACGGTTACCCAAATGGTCGATATCATCTGTATGGCCTGCACCATCCATAAGGTTGAGCAAGTAAGAGATGTTAGCGATCATATCTTCGCGAGTTACTGTGCGGTGATCGAATGGCAAATTGCAGTTATTACAGATAACTTTGGACTCTACACCATCGTTATTTACGATGTAGAATTCAGCGAAACCTTCGCCATCGAATACATGGCTATTAGCAACGATATCAAGTTGTTCTTCCCCAACTTGTACACCTGCATCAAGGATAATTTCGCCAGTTTCTGGATCTACGATAGGTTGTGCCAATGTTTGACCCAACATACGTTGACGCCAGCCAAGTTTTTTGTTCAATTTGTAACGACCAACGCGCGCTAAGTCATAACGGCGTGCATCGAAGAACAAGTTATCGAACAAGTTACGAGCGGACTCTACAGTAGGAGGCTCGCCTGGACGTAATTTTTTATAGATTTCAACCAAAGCTTCATCAGCAGATTGAGTTGTATCTTTTTCTAATGTACGAACGATGCGTTCATCATATACTGGTAAACCATCTTCATCAGTTTTACCATTCCAGAAGAGGTCAAGGATGCTTTCATTAGTATCCCAACCTAATGCACGTACTAATACAGTAGCTGGTAATTTACGGTTACGGTCAATACGAACGGCAACAACTTCGCTTGCATCAGTTTCAAGCTCAATCCATGCGCCACGGTTAGGAATAACTGTGGAATCGTACAAACGGTTACCCATTGTATCGATTTCTTTATTGTAGTAAACGCCTGGAGAACGTACCAATTGGGATACGATAACACGTTCTGCACCATTGATGATGAAAGTACCTGTATCAGTCATCAATGGGAAATCGCCCATGAATACTTCTTGTTCTTTAATGTCCATATTTTCTGGATCATTATTTACCAAGCGAACATTTACACGAAGTGGTGCTGCATAAGTAGCATCACGGTTTTTACATTCATTAATATCATACTTAGGTTCACCTAAGCTGAAACCTTCGAAAGAAAGTACTAGATTACCTGAATTGTCTTTAATCGGAGAAATATCGTTGAAAATATTTTGTAAACCACTCTCCAAGAACCACTCATACGATTTACGCTGAATGTCCAATAAATGCGGCATCTTGATAACTTCGTTAATTTTAGCGTACGTATAACGAGTTCGTTTGCCTACCTGTTCAGGTTTGAACATATTTGCTTTCACCCCTATCAAAACACACTGGTCTACCATTTTCTATAACGGCATGGAAAAGACATCTTACAGGTCTCAGTTTTCCTGCTCAGATAACGCCAAATAAAGCAAGGCCCATTTTATTTTTAAAATAACCTTGCTTTCCATTAACCAAGCACAACCTTGGAAGAAAACCTCATCACTATTCAAGTTATAGTTTTTATATCCAAAAGCAGGAAACGCTACTTTTGCAATATATAATTCTATCAGTATTAAAAAAGACTGTCAACCAAAAGGGTTGACAGTCTTTCACTTTCATGCTTTATTCATGTATCAAAACAACTTACTATATTAGTTGCCTTTTTGTTTTAAAAGATTGGCACCAGCAATACCAGGGCGAGTCATTTCCTTAGGAGAAAGAATATGATTAATTTCATCTTCAGTCAACAAACCTTTTTCCAAGATGATGTCACGAATAGCACGACCAGTAGTATAGGCTTCTTTTGCAAGTGAAGATGCTGTTTCATAGCCAAGATGTGGCAACAATGCTGTTACGATACCAACGGAACGATTCAACCAGTATTCGCATTGTTCACGGTCTACTTCAAGATCGATAAGCAATTTATCAACAAATGTATTTACACCGTTTTTGAGGTAGCAAAGATTATTGAACAAGTTGTATGCCAATACAGGTTCCATTACGTTCAATTCAAATTGACCATTTTCTACAGCCAATGTAATTGTAAGGTCATTACCGATAACTTGGTAACATACTTGGTTCAATACTTCGGCAATAACAGGGTTAACTTTACCAGGCATGATGGAAGAACCAGGTTGGCGTGCAGGTAATTTTAATTCCCCAATACCACAACGAGGACCAGATGCCATCAAGCGGAAATCATTCGCCATTTTGATCAAGACTAAAGCAGTTACCTTTAGACCGCTAGAAATATCTGCAAAGATATCTGTATTATTTGTAGCATCAATTAAGTTTTCAGCTGTATAGAATGGTTCACCTACAACTTCACTAAGTTCATACGCTACGTCGTGAATATAATTAGGTTCAGCATTAAGACCTGTACCAACTGCAGTGGCCCCCATGTTAATTACATGTGCACCTTCAACAGCAGATTTAATACGTCTAATACCACGGCGGATACCAGATGCATAAGCACCCATTTCTTGGCCCAATGTAATTGGCACCGCATCTTGTAAGTGAGTACGACCCATTTTCAAGATTTCGCTGTATTCTTCAGCCTTTTTCTCGAGCTCATCAACGAGGCGTTGTAATGCTTCAAGTAAAGGTTTGGTTTTAATAATAGCACATACCTTAATAGCTGTAGGGAACGCATCGTTTGTGGATTGCGCCATGTTACAGTGGTTGTTAGGGCTTACGATATCGTAGCTACCTTTTGGATGACCTAAAATTTCACAAGCGCGGTTAGCCAATACTTCGTTCATGTTCATATTTACAGAAGTGCCTGCACCACCTTGGATTGGGTCAACTGGGAATTGATCAGCAAATTTACCTTCAATCACTTCGTCTGCAGCTTGTACGATTGCTTTACCTATAGATACGTTTAAGCGACCAGTTTTCATATTCGCTAATGCAGATGCTTTTTTAACCATCGCCAATGCTTTGATAAAGTCTTGGTCCAAATGTTTACCTGTAATATGGAAATTTTCTAATGCACGAATTGTTTGTACACCGTAATATAATTCATCAGCTACTTCTAATTCACCTAGGAAATCATGTTCTTTTCTCATAATAAATCCTCTTTCTACTATTTTATAGTTAAAATAGTACTTTAATGAAACGGTTTTATCTTACGCGCTCATTATAGCATGTATCTTGTATACATAAAAGTTATTTCATGTATTCTGTACAAACAATATTCTATACAATATATTATTTCATAAATAATTCTTTTCATAAATAATTCTTTTCATAAATAATTCTTTTCATAAATAATTTTTTTCATAAATAATTCTTTTCATAAATAATTCTTTTCATAAATAATTCTTTTCATAAATAATTCTTTTTGTAACTATTTCTGTATTGTAAAAGATCCAACTTTAACTTTCATCGGTTTAATTATTACACGCCCTATAGTACAATAATATAAACTATGTAAGTAAGGAGTCACTATGATTAACAATCACATGCTGCGCATAGGTGCGCTTTTTTTATTGACCGTACTGAGTTACGGTTTCTATAACGCCTATCTTCCCATAACAGATCCGGTAGAATCCAACTATGTGTTATCTGCTATTACAATGTTAAAACATAACTCATGGATATCCCCCATGATATATGACCAAGTTTGGTATGATAAACCGCCCCTCACCTATTGGGCACTCATGATCAGTTATAAACTATTTGGCATATCTGACTTTACATCACGTATACCGAATACACTTATTGCCGGTGGCAGTGTAGCACTTATGTATCATCTTGTATATCGCATTAAAGAATCTAAGCATATAGCTCTTATGAGTGCGCTGATTTTACTTAGTGCCTTACAGTTTTGGTACATTTCACACGCAGTCATAACAGACGGCTTTCTCTTTTTCTTTTCATTAGCCATCTTTGGCTATTCCTATCTAGCCTTTGCCAAGAACGACAAATATTCTATGGTAAAAGCTTACGGAGCAGCCGCCTTAGCAGTGGTAACTAAAGGACCGGTCGGTATTGTTCTGCCTGGATTAATACTACTACTATTTATTGCTATACGATGGTTTACCCAAAAAAATAATGATGACTACTCTCTAAATAAGGATATTAAATTACTATTTAATCCTTTTGGAATTTTCCTATTTATAATTCTTGCTAGTCCATGGTACATTGCCATGTATTCAATTCACGGTCAAGAGTTCATATCTGGTTTCTTAGGTCTGCATAATATGGAACGAGCACTAGTATCAGAACATCCGAAATTTAACGTTTGGTATTATTACTTAATCATTGTCCCTATTGCACTGTTACCTTGGACACCATCAGTTATTTATCAACTCAAAAGTATTAAATGGAAAGAAAATTTTTATCTTCTTGGGGCTATCTGGTTTATAGTGATTGTATTATTTTATTCTCTAGTAGCGACCAAGTATATAACCTATACTTTACCAGCCATAATTCCTTGTATTATCTGGGGAGCTGAGGCTATTACAAATAGCTTTTACAATAAGAGTACTAGTTTTAAATATATTGTTACCATTCCATTAGCAATATATGTCCTCTTATTCCTAGTAGCCAGCCTAGTAACACCTGAATTAAATTCAGTACCATTAATCGTTGCATTAATATTAATTGTGTTATTTGCGTTATTAGCAAAACAGTATAACAACAATAAGTTACCACTATCAATTTATTTAACTATACCTTTAACTATTTTATATACGGCAATCACTATAACTGTAACTCCTATTTTATTTGATCAATCCGGGATTCAATTCAAACCATATATTGAATCAAATACGCAACCTACCTATATATACAGTACATACTATACATCAATTTTGTATTATACCGGAGATACACCAACACAAGTATTTGTACATACTACAGATAACCCTCTATGGACAGCAGGCAAAACATTAATGCCAACCATAACAGTAGATGAGTTTGAAAAAAGAGTATCCATAGAAAAAGGTGCTATCATTATTGTGCCAAATAAATATATCAAAGAATTTACTAGTTCCCCAACCAATATAATAGCAATAGAAGTTGGTAAAAGCGGAGCAGCTAGAATTTATCAAATTCAGTAACTAAACAAAAAAGGCGTACCCGAGGGTACGCCTTTTATTATGGCTAGAATTATTTCAATTCTACAGTTGCGCCAGCTTCTTCCAATTGAGCTTTCAAAGCTTCAGCTGCTTCAGTAGCTACGCCTTCTTTTACAGGTGCAGGAGCGCCGTCAACGATAGCTTTAGCTTCTTTCAAGCCAAGACCAGTTGCTTCACGAACAACTTTGATTACGTTGATTTTGGATGCGCCAGCATCTTTCAAGATTACGTCGAAGGAATCTTTAGCAGCGCCGCCTTCAGCACCACCAGCAGCTGCTACAGCTACAGGAGCTGCTGCAGTTACGCCAAATTCTTCTTCAATTGCTTTTACAAGATCATTAAGTTCAAGAATAGTTGCTTCTTTCAATTCAGCAACGATGTTTTCAATGTTCAATGCCATTTTAGTTTTCCTCCATAAAATAGTTTATTGTATCAGTCTTAAGCGACCAATTGATAATGCGCAGAAATTATTATTCTGCAGCTTCTGCAGGTTGAGCTTCTGCAACAGCTTTGACAGCGTATGCAACGTTGCGAACAGGAGCTTGCAATACGGAAAGCAACATGGAAAGCATGCCTTCGCGGTTTGGAAGAGATGCAATTGCTTTAACGCCTGCAGCGTCCATAACTTCGCCTTCAACGATACCAGCTTTAACTGTTACAACTTCTTTCTCAGTAGTTTTAATGAATTGTTCAATTACACGAGCAGGTGCAACTGCATCTTCTTTAGAAGTAGCCAATGCAGTTGGACCTTCCAAATGCTCAGCGAAACCTTCAAGATTCAATTCATTTGCAGCAATGCGAGTCAAAGTATTTTTGATTACTTTGTATTCAACGCCTTCAGCCAACATTTTGCGGCGAAGATCAGTTGCTTGCGCAACAGTCAAACCAGAGTAACCAATCAATACAGCGCCTTTTGCTTCAGAAAGAGTTTCTTTCATTTGAGCAACGATTGCTTTCTTTTGTTCAGTGACAGCCATTAGATTACCTCCTTATAGATTTTTTGGTGCTCTATGTACTATCTTAGCGTAAAAAACGACCCCATCGCACGCGATGAGGTCGAACTAGTCCTAGATTGTTCTAGTGTCAGCCTCAGCGGGCGGATTTTCATCCATTATACATACCAGCCGTCTACAGCTAAGAGACATATGTGATTATTGCTCTTTTGTAACGTTGCTCAATTTGAACACGTTCAAAGGCACACCAGGGCCCATTGTAGCGGACAAGGTTACAGATTTAATGTATTGACCTTTAGCTGCTACAGGTTTAGCCTTGATAATAGTATCAACGATTGTACGGTAGTTGTCAAGTAATTTTTCTTCATCGAAGGACGCTTTACCGATGGAGCAAGAGATAATACCTGCTTTATCAGTACGGTATTCGATTTTACCAGCTTTGATTTCGTTTACTGCACGAGCAACGTCTGGAGTTACTGTACCAACTTTAGGGTTTGGCATCAAGCCTTTAGGACCCAAGATTTTACCAAGACGGCCAACTTGACCCATCATGTCTGGTGTAGCAACTACTACGTCGAAGTCGCTCCAACCACCTTGGATTTTAGCTACTAACTCTTCAGAACCTACGAAATCTGCACCAGCTTCTTCAGCTGCTTTAATGTTGTCGCCTTTTGCGAATACAAGAACGCGTTTAGTTTTGCCAGTACCATGAGGCAATACTACTGCACCACGAACTTGTTGATCAGCGTATTTAGGGTCGACATTCAAGTTGAAAGCGATTTCAACTGTTTCATCGAAATTTGCAGTTGCAGTTTTCTTTACCAACTCAATTGCTTCTACTGGTTCGTAGAACTTACCAGCTTCAATAAGTTTTACTGCCTCAGCGTATTTCTTACCTACTTTTGCCATTATAATATCCTCCTTATGTGGTCAAACGGGAATTCCCTCCCACCGATTTGCGCCTTATGCGCAAGTCGTACGCTTATTAGTCAACGATTTCAATGCCCATGCTGCGAGCAGTACCTTCTACCATGCGCATACCTTGTTCTACGGTATTAGCATTCAAGTCAGGCATTTTCAATTCAGCAATTTCACGAACTTTATCGCGACCTACTTTTGCTACTTTATCACGGTTAGGTACACCAGAACCTTTTGGAATACCTGCAGCTTTTTTCAATAATACTGCAGCTGGTGGAGTCTTAGTGATGAAGTCGAAGCTACGATCTTCATATACGTTAATAACTACTGGGATAATTAAGCCAGCTTGTTTAGCAGTACGTTCGTTGAATTCTTTTGTGAAAGCAACGATGTTAACACCTGCTTGACCTAGTGCAGGACCAACTGGTGGTGCTGGAGTAGCTTTAGCGGCTTCAATTTGTAGTTTTACTTGTTTAACTAATTTCTTAGCCATGGGTAATTAAACCTCCTATGCTTATACTGTGGTGGTAACGGATATACATCCTCCCACTGGCAACCAAAATCGATTGCTCTTTTTAGAGTTATATTTATATATTAAAGAGCTTTCTCAATTTGAGAGAACTCTACCTCTACCTCGGTATCTCGGTTGAACATATCCACATTAAGTTTCAATGTTCCTTTTTCAGGGTTAAGTTCGGTAATAACACCTAGTTTATCTTCAAAGGCCCCGGACGTAATGCGTACCGTTTCACCAACTTCGACATCGATGTTGATGTTTGGTTTCTTATCCAAGCCCTGAGACTTAAGTATATGTTCTACTTCGGAATCAGAAAGTGGAACTGGTTTAGTGGCAGAGCCAACGAAACCTGTTACACCTGGTGTGTTGCGCACAACATACCAAGAACGGTCGTTAACTTCCATTTCAACCAATACGTACCCAGGAAATATCTTACGTTTTACTACTTTTTTAACCCCATCTTTTTCATCTATTTCGTCTTCAAGAGGTACCAAAATTCGGCTAATCACATCTTGTAGACCCATAGACTGAACTTTAAGTTCAAGAGTGGTTTTAACTTTATTTTCGTAGCCTGAATAGGTATGAATTACATACCACTTCTTATCTGCTTCCATGAAATGGCCCCCTTATCCAACAAAGTGCAACAACGTATTAAAAAGTTGGGCAAAGACTGCATCAAGTATATAAATAATAAAGGCGATGAAAATCGTCACTAAGAATACTACTATTGTATAATTGATGAGTTCTTTTTTTGTTGGCCAGACTACTTTTTTAAGTTCAGCTTTCACACCGCGGAAGAATTTTCCAAATCCACCACGCTGCTGCACTGCTGAGTTAGACTTTGCCATTGTTTCACATCCTCAAATCAACAGGTAATGAATGATAAGAATTATTTTGTTTCACGGTGTAATGTATGTTTACCGCAGAATTTGCAATATTTCATCATTTCAATACGATCAGGATTGTTCTTTTTGTTCTTGTTCGTTTGATAGTTACGTTGTTTGCAATCTGTGCAAGCTAAAGTAATGGCATTACGCATCCGGATACACCTCGCTTTTTATTTACTAAAATCTGTCTCTTGTACTCGAAAACGCTCGACTACATACTAAAGAAATATATCATACGTAGCAAGCAATGTCAAGATTTTTGAGCAACTCAAAAAAGCCAGGCACATGTACCTGACAGGGATAGTATAACAAAAAATGGCGTTCCTTGTCTAGAAAGGAACGCCATAATATGGTACTAAATCATCACATATTTTTCATACATTTTATGCTGTTAACTCATACAGTTAAATAGAATTAATAATATGATTTAATACCCATTAAATCATCTATTAGCAGATTAAGAAGTCATCTATTTATAGATTAAGATTTCTTCGAAAATAGAACTTTCACAATTTGCCAGAAGAATGCTACTGCACCAACGATTAAGATGGTATCACCAATTAAACGAGCCCAACGCAAGTTTTGTAACAATGGTTGTTGCATGAATTCTTCGCTACGTGCAAACCACAAACCATGTGTAATACTTGCCCATGCTTGAATAAGACCTATTGGCAACAAGCTAATGAGCACCATTAAGGCAAGACCTATATTGAGAGCCCAGAACCCGAACTTCATCAATTTATCATTGAATTCTACTTCAGGTCGAATGTAACGCGCAATAAGGAATACAAAGCCTAAGCTTAAGAAACCATATACGCCGAACAATGCTGTATGCGCATGTACTGCAGTTGTATTAAGACCTTGAATGTAGAATAAGGATACAGGCATATTAATCAAGAATCCGAAGACCCCTGCACCTACTAAATTCCAGAAGGATACCGCAATAAAGCAGTACACAGGCCATTTTAGACGATGCATCCAAGGTGCGCTATGAAGACGTGTATAATTTTCAAAAGCTTCATAACCTAATAGTACGAGCGGTACAACTTCTAATGCAGAGAAAGATGCACCTGTTGCCACGATAGTGGATGTAACACCTGTGAAGTATAGATGATGGAATGTACCAGGGATACCACCTATGAGATAAATAGCCCCAGAAGAGATCGCCGCAACTGTACCAGCACGATACGATACAAGCCCTAATGTAACAAAGATAAATGCCATCAATGTAGTGGAGAATACTTCGAAGAAGCCTTCAACCCAAAGATGGATTACCCACCAACGCCAATATTCCATAATCGCTAAATGGCTATGTTCACCATAGAATAACCCTGGACCATAGAAGATACCTACCATGATAACGGAGAATATGAAGGCTGCAATGAGGTTTTTGTCCCCTTTTTGCTTGAAGGCACCAATAATGCTACGTATCATGAGTACAAGCCAGAATAAAATACCAATGTATTCAATCCACTGCCAAATACGACCCAACTCGATATATTCGTAACCTTGGTGTCCGAGAAGGAAATTCCACGCTGCTGGAATTTGATGTGCTACACCTAAATATGTGCCAGCGAAGGAACCTACTACGAGAACTACAAGAGCCCAGAATAAGATGTCCACACCAAGCTTTTGATATTTAGGATCCTTACCACCATTAATGATTGGTGCCAAGAATAAACCTGCGCTTAAGAATGCCATAGCAATCCAGAACAAGGATGCTTGAATATGCCATGTACGAGCAATAGAGTAAGGGAAATATTGAGCCAATGGAATACCATAGAACGCTTGACCTTCTACAGTATAGTGAGCAATAATGCCACCCATCCCTAATTGGAATAAGAACAATGCTAAGATTGTAAATAAATATTTACCTAATGCACGTTGAGATGGAGTTAAAGTAATCTTGCTAATTGGATCTTCTGTTGGTGGAACCAATGCATGTTCATCATCCTTTTTACCAAAGGACCATAGCCACACAACTACCCCAATGCCACATAATAAAATAATAACGCTCACAACAGACCAAGCAACACTTTCAGGTGTTGGATTATGATCCAATAAAGGTTCATGTGGCCAGTTATTTGTATATGTTGCATCTGTCCCTGGACGTTGTGTAGATGCCATCCATGTAGTCCAGAAGAAGAAACGTGCCATATCAATGCGGTCTTGTAACTCAGGTAGTGTGTTATCCTTCATCGCAAAATGATCACGAGTCAAGGTCAAGTCAGGATTATCACCATACAACTCAACAAAATAACGTCCTGTTGCATTCATAGCCGCAATTCGTTCTGGAGAAAGTACTACAGTTCCATCTTCGCGGACTGCACTGCCCAAATACTCTTCTTTTACAACTTCTTTTACTGCAGCTTGTTGTGCAGTTCCCAATTGGTTATAAAGAACACCAAAAGCCTCTTGAGACTTAATATCCAACATTACGGATACTTCTTTATGCAACCAATCTGCTGTCCAGTCAGGTGCTTGATAAGCGCCATGACCTAAAACTGTACCTACAGATTGACCACCTGTAGATTGCCATGCCGATTGACCATGTAAAATATCTTCCTTAGTGAACAAGACCTGTCCATCTTGAGATACATACGCAGTCGGAACTGGCGGTGCTTGATGATACACATCAGTACCTAGATAACCAAGAATTGAAAAACCAATAATAAGAACGGCTACTACGGCTATCCAATACTTTTTGTATTCACCCATCACATTACCTCCTTTTCTATAAAAACACAAAAGGAGAGCCTTTGCTCTCCTTAAAATTATAGTAACACTACCAAAAGAACATTTCTGTATCTTTGGTTACAAATACAATAAATAATATATAAATTAATATAAATAAAAATAGGACCCTTCTAGGGGTCCTATTTTCATAAAAAGGTATAAATTAACCTTCGATTTCAGTTACAACGCCAGCGCCTACTGTATGGCCACCTTCGCGGATCGCGAAGCGAAGACCTTCTTCGATAGCGATTGGAGTGATCAATTCGATATCCATTGTTACGTTATCGCCAGGCAT
>NZ_JBSPUA010000011.1:0-2261 GCF_053850375.1 Veillonella sp. Ser01
TTGTCAAAACCCGCACTCTGGCATATGTTCAATCATATGATTGATTACCTATCATTGTTCAGTTTTCAAAGATCTGTACCAGTTAAACCAGATTTTATCTAGCTTCGAAGCACTTTCTTTCGAAGTGTTTCACCAACTGGCGACTAGATTATAATAACATGTTGTCACTTTCATGTCAACACCTTTTTATAATCTTTTTTAGAATTTTGTAATTTCTGTTTGAACCAGGAATTACTTTTTTATTCTAAAACGATTATCAACAAACATAGATTTTATCTAGTGTTTGCTAACTAATAAACAGTCGCTTCGAACGACTGTATAGCTATTATAGTACAAAGAACCGAGGGGCGCAACCCCTAATTTTAAAATTTTACAAACTTTTTTCTGAATCACCTTATATAGTATATTTCTCCACCATATATACTACATACAGTAGTTATTAGTTTTATAAATAGTCTATTCAATTTGAGTCTATAACCCTAATTAAGTATATATTATCCTTTTTATACTAATATATTTATCAGAACAACATATATGACTATATATGACTGTATATCATTCTATGTCACTATATAATACTATATATTATTCTATAATAATCTTTCCAGTTGTTATAATTTGCTGTGGTTATTCAATGCCCAATATTTTGTTATCTATATTAATGTAAAAAAGAGAAGCCAAAGCTTCTCTTTTTATTAATTATTTCTTACGCGCTTCTTCTAATTCAGCTTGTAATTTAATTACCATTTGTTTTAAGTCTTCTACATCTTTTGCTAATGAAGCTTGGCTTTTATAAGTACTATCTTTAGCTCCAACTTTATAAGATACACCTGCATTTACAGAAGAGTCTTTTCCATTGATAGCAGTACCAACTGTAAACATTAAGTTTTCATTAGGGCGATAAGCTGTACCTAAAGCTACTGCTGTTTTTCCACGATAATGACCTACGCCACCCATAACATCAACTTTATGATCAGGGTTATAGTCAAGTGGATGTAATGCTGCTAGCGCAGAAGCAGATGCAATGCCACGACGAGCCTCGTGTCGTGTATTATTAATCATATTATTGATTTTAGCATCATTGTTACCAATTTGATTTACTAAGTTATCAATTTGAGCTTTATTGACAGCAATATCAGCTGTAGCATTATCAATTTTGTCTACAACATCTTTTTTAAGAGATACTGTATAATCATGGCCATTTGCTGTTACTTCAATATTATTACCAGCTTTTACAGTTGTAATAGTATCTTTGTCATTTGCTGCCACATAGTCTTTTAACTGTTTAACATTAACAGCATCAGTTTCATCAGTACCAGCAGTAACACCATGAATTTGTTGTTCACCAGCATAAATTTCAACAGTTGAAAACCAAACAGATTTCCCCGTGTCATTATTAGTAGAACGTATACCTGTATGGTCTACGATAGTTCGATGATGATGCCAATTATCATCGAACTTTTGTATATGAAATTCACTTGAGTCTAATGTAGCAGATGATTTAGGGAGTCCAGACTCTAAATTAGAAATGGTTACTCTTGTTGGTGTAACATAAATATTATTATTTTTATCTAAATTACTTATATATATTGTGTCGCCAGATATATAAGAATTTCCACCAGTAAACGCTCCAGACTCATCAGAATGGAAAGTAGCAGTACCTAAATCATATAAATTATTATTAAGGCCTACTTTAAATTCATTATTTCCAGAAGCATCTGTTGTTTTTGCAACATATATATTTTTGCCACGAACTACATCTGTTGTTACAGCACCCATAACATTACTGCTAACAATACTTAATACACCGGCTACTAATAAAAATTTTTTATTCATTTAAGTTGTCTCCTTATTTGTTTTCTAAATAAATAATATTGCCTTTTTAAATGTGTCGACAAATAATCGACTTAAAAATATTAAAAACGGCAAAGATGTAATAAAAGAAATAGCATAGCAAGTAAACAAAGCAATATACAAAGTATTACTTACAAACGAATTTTAGCAATTTATCGTCATTATATTGGCTTTTAATTATAAAGTCAATGTGAATTTCATTTTATTTTCATTCCTTATAGAATAGTTAAAAGTCAAAAGCTATTAGTTGATTTTATGTCATTAACTAATAGCTTTTAATAGCTTTTAAGCACAAGTCTAAACACTATA
The DNA here is from genome assembly GCF_053850375.1 of Veillonella sp. Ser01. Classification (NCBI taxonomy): domain Bacteria; kingdom Bacillati; phylum Bacillota; class Negativicutes; order Veillonellales; family Veillonellaceae; genus Veillonella; species Veillonella sp. Ser01. Next base: position 2,164 of record NZ_JBSPUA010000011.1, read on the forward strand.
TACCAAAATACTATATAAATAAAAAGGGGCTGTAACAAAACAGCCCCTTAACACTAGAAAAGCTGTTAGTTGATTTTATATGATCAACTAACAGCTTT
>NZ_JBSPUA010000012.1:0-1912 GCF_053850375.1 Veillonella sp. Ser01
AAAAGGGGCTGTAACAAAACAGCCCCTTAACACTAGAAAAGCTGTTAGTTGATTTTATATGATCAACTAACAGCTTTTTTTCTATATTTCTAAGAAAAAAGGGCCCCGAAGGGCCCTCTTCATTGGTATAATTAAATTATGAACCAAAACCATACCAATGAACCTAATTATACCAAACTAGTAATGCCTCGCCAACTAGTTTTACCATTGGATTATGGCATTTTGATAAAAGAAACAGCGCCTGTGCGGTTACTTGATGCTGTATTGGAGGAATTAGACTATAAAGAGTTACAGCATTTGTATTCTCCTAAAGGGAGAAAATCTAAAGTTCCACCGCATATTCTGTTCAAAATTTTTGTCTATGCTATGTCCAACGGCGTGTATTCTACACGTATGATACAACAACAATGCGAAGAAAATATTAATTATATGTGGCTTCTTCAAGGCTATTCAGCCCCAAGTCATATGACATTCCAACGATTTTTTGCCCGTTGTACACTAGATATCTTAATGAATCTGTTTTCACAGTTGATGGAAGCTATTAACAGACATGATACCTTAACATTCAATGAAGTCTTTATTGATGGAACTAAACTAGAGGCTAATGCCAACAAGTATACATTTGTCTGGCGAAAAGCCGTGCAAAAAAGACTAGATACATTACCATCTAAATTAGCTATATTAAAGCAAGACATCTGGAATGAATTGGGGCTAGATACCCATTGTATGAATGATGAGTGTATATATACCTTCCTCGCTAAAGAAATTGAAGTAAAACATATGGAACTCGTACAAGGAAAAGGTAAGCATAAAACACCACTGCAACGATTGTACGAGCGAGCAGAAGCTTTATATGAGAAGCGAAAAGAATACGAACAGCAATTGTATATTATGGGTGAACGCAACAGTTATTCTAAAACAGATCCTGATGCGACGTTTATGCGTATGAAGGAAGACCATATGCGTAATGGACAGCTTAAACCTGCCTACAATGTACAATTAGCCGTTCATTCTGAATATATTATGGGTATTGGTGTATTTTCTAAGTCCAACGATACGAATACATTAATTCCATTTGTACAGCAATTAGAACAGATTCATAGCCGCCACTTCACATATGTGGTAGCTGATGCTGGTTATGATAGCCATGAGAACTTAACTTGGTTAAAGAACAACCATTACCTATCTTGTATAAAGCCTCAATATTACGAAAAAGCGAAAACTAGAACTTGGACGAAAGATATTAGCAAAGCTCGTAATATGGAGTATATACCTGAAGAAGATGCATTTACATGTGCAAAAGGACGTAAATTAAAATATGCCTTCACGCGTAAGGCGGAAAACAAAACAGGATTTGTATCTGAGCGAAAGGTATATATTTGTGAGTCTTGTAACCGATGTGGATACAAAAAGGAATGCCAACGGTATGTGAAACCAACGACAGAAAATCCAGTAAAAAGAATTGAAATTACACCTGCGTATGATGCCGTACTGGCAGAGAACCAAGATAGATTACTCAGTGATACAGGCATTCAATTACGAATGAACCGTTCCATTCAAGTAGAAGGTGCCTTTGGTGTGTTAAAACAAGATCTTGGATTTAGACGATTTTTACACCGTGGCAGTGGAAACGTGCATAAGATGCTATATCTCTTGTCCATGGGATTCAATCTAGCAAAATTACATAACAGAATACAAGCAGGACGAGTTAATACAACATTATTTACTGCAAAACAAACTGCTTAAACCAAGAAATTTTTAAATAGGCCTAAAGGCCTATTTAAGTGCGCCTAAAAACAAGAAACACCAAGAAAATATACGATTTTACAAATCTAATTTTCTTGGTGTTTCTTATATTTTAAAGGGACTGCAACTAGAATGCGGTGAAACCGCATTCTGTTACAGCCCCTTT
>NZ_JBSPUA010000013.1:0-1396 GCF_053850375.1 Veillonella sp. Ser01
AGGCTCTCTGTCAAATGTTGGGGGATTCACCCTACGAGTCTTCTTTGGCACCAATCATAGTTATGGTTGGTGCCATTCTTTTTGCTCAAAAGTAGAATACGTACTCTAAATCTACCAAAGTGGCGAAGTCCATAGCTTATCCGTTTTAATACTTTAATTTTGTTGTTAGTTCCTTCTGTGTATCCATTAGAATATGGAAGTAAGAATGCATTAGTTAATTGCGTCATCCATGCAGGAAATGATGTAAAGAAGTTATTAAATTCATTTAAGCCAGATGCTTTTACTAATTCCAACCAATGCGTTAAATGTGCAGCTATTCTTTGTTTACCATAGATTGAAAAGATTTTTCTAAAAGAAAGTTTTAAAGCATATGCTTTTCGTAAATCATCAGATATTCTGAGTATTTCACATAGTTTAATATGTTCGGCTTCCGTTAGATGGTCTGGATGCTTCATTAGTACACGTCGATTCTGTTTTAACATACGTGAATAAGCAGCCAGTTTATGTTGCTCACGCTTTCTAACTCGCTCTACTGCCCAATCTACAAGTCGACATACATGGTATCGATCACAGATAATATGCGCATGTGGAAATAGCGCCTCCATGATGCGCTTAAATTGTATGGACATATCCATTACAATAAACTTAACTTGTAGGCGATCCTTATGTTTAAATGATACAAAATAGTGGATTAATGCTTGCGTATCACGTTTCGGTAAAATATCTAATATTTCATGTGTATCTGGATTAGTTAAATTAACTTGGTATTGGTAGCCTTCTGCATTTCCTTTAAACTCATCAATACCAATCACAGTGGGTAAGGTCTTGGGCTTAGGTATAGTGATCATAGAGCAATAACGTAATACTGTAGTAATAGATGTATCACACTCATTAGCAATAGCTGTATAGGTTACACTTTCAGTAAGTTTATCAAATAGCATTCTAATATTAGTTACACTTAGTTGCATATGTTTTCGTACAAATGGATTGCTTTCAGCAAAAGAATGACCACAATGCGGACAAATATACCGACGCTGTCTGTATTTTCCAATTAGTGGACCTCGTTGTACTTTTCCAAACTTTACAGTACGTATGCGGTAATCCTTAATATGCTTTGTGGTTTCTCCACACTTTGGGCAAATATGTGATGTTGCTGGTAATTCTATGTCAAAAATAAATATTCCGTCTAATTCATAGCTATTTGTAATATATTCTTGTTTTACATTATGTAAAAATTCAGTATAATCAGTAGTAGGCATATAAGCTCACATCCTTTCTTTAGGACTTTGACACTTTTATTGTAAAGCATGTGAGCCTTATATGCTTATTTTTTTGCAAAAAAATAATGTTGGAAGTGACACCGTAGTGGTGTCACCCCAACATTTATTATAGAGCC
>NZ_JBSPUA010000015.1:0-1106 GCF_053850375.1 Veillonella sp. Ser01
GTATTTTGGCTTGGAGGGTGGTCCCCCCTGCTTCCCACAAGGTTTCACGTGTCTCGTGGTACTCTGGATACAGTCCCGTGTATGCAAGGTTTCGATTACAGGGCTTTCACCTTCTTCGGCTGAGCTTTCCAACTCGATTCTTCTACCTCATTTACACTTGATGACTGTCCTCAACCCCGGTGCGGTTGCCCGCTCCGGTTTGGCCTCTTTCCCGTTCGCTCGCCGCTACTAAGAAAATCTCGTTTGATTACTTTTCCTCTGGGTAATTAGATGTTTCAGTTCCCCAGGTGCCCTCCTCATACTCAAAGGTATGGGTGACAGTGCATAACCACTGCCGGGTTCCCCCATTCGGAAATCTACGGGTCAAAGGTTGCTTGCACCTCTCCGTAGCTTATCGCAGCTTACCGCGTCCTTCTTCGGCTGATATCGCCAAGGCATCCACCGTACGCCCTTAAAATCTTTACTTAAAATACTTTCGTATTTGAGATTTCATTGACATGCATTAGATACATTGTCGTTTATTTTGTAGCCGTACATTTTCATGTACGTCACCATTAAGTCAGAGAATTATTTCCTATGTGCTCGGGTCAACCTACTTAGAAATTCTAAGAGATGACCTTACAAATATAATAATTATCTTCTATGCAGTTTTCAAAGAACAATATTCTGACATAAATCTTACGATTCATGCTTCATATGTTGCTATCAATGATAGCTTTGTTATTTTAGTATAAAACAGACTAGCTGTCAAATACTAAATGGTGGAGACGAGGAGATTCGAACTCCTGACCCCCTGCTTGCAAGGCAGGTGCTCTCCCAACTGAGCTACGCCCCCATGTATTAAATGGTGGGCCTAGGTGGACTCGAACCACCGACCTCACGCTTATCAGGCGTGCGCTCTAACCAGCTGAGCTATAGGCCCATTTAATATATGAGAAATTTATTATCTTGTAGATAACAGATCTCTCAAAACCGAACAATGTTAGGTGCCAAAGTGTCGACCTAAGTGACATCTAAGCTCTTGGCCTAGTGTATGTCTCCCTAGAAAGGAGGTGATCCAGCCGCACCTTCCGATACGGCTACCTTGTTACGACTTCACCCCAATC
>NZ_JBSPUA010000002.1:0-519549 GCF_053850375.1 Veillonella sp. Ser01
ATTTTCTTGGTGTTTCTTATATTTTAAAGGGACTGCAACTAGAATGCGGTGAAACCGCATTCTGTTACAGCCCCTTTAATAAGGATTTGTGTTCCCTAGTCGGGGGTCCAGGGTATAGGGCCCTCATAAACTCAATATAAGGGCCAATGTGTCATTTTAGATATATGTGTATGTAAGGGATACATCATATATCATCAGTATGTATTAGAGATCAACTAAGCCTTTTACGAGAGAAGAAAAGGCTACAATACCTACATTACTATAGATATTGTTTATTGTTGAATTGCACTGCGCAAATCAACTTTGTTGTAGTCATTGCTACCCATTGGTTCGTTGATAGCTTTGCGAAGGTCTACTACGTGCTCATCAGCAGCAGTTGGTTCTTCACTCGCTTTGTTTTTGACGGTTTCTTTAGATGCGAACCAGATTGTTTCGTTCATGTAGTGACGAAGTTCTTCGTTAGATACATGTTCTTGCTCTTGCGCAAGGATATCCAAGATTGCATCTTCTAATGCTTGTGCTTCGTCGTCAGTCATAGGACCGCCTACTTGTTTTTGCTTTTGTACAACTTCGTTAACACGATCTACCATGCCACGCAATACGTTGTAACCATAGCTATTTACGAAGCCATCTTTTTCATTGTATTTAGGTGTTTCAAAGTATTCGTATTCGTTTTTGTTGCGGTTTTCACCGTTCCAATTTAAAGCTGTTTCAAAGCCATGTACGCGACCAAGGGAGTGCGTACGGAAGTAATCAGCATAGTTATGTTTATCTTTGGAATGCAACCATTTTTTATCAGCTTTAGTCAATTGTTCATGATTGTCGCGTTTAGCTTTTGCTAACGCGATTTTTTGTTCAGCATTTTCCCATGCTTTCACATAATCATGAAGAGATTGTACTACTTGTGGGCTAGCCACAGGTACCAATACAACATTGCTCAAACCAGGTGCGGATGCAGGGTTAGGCAAGATCAAGTTATCATCGTATGTTGGTGCGCTTGCTGCGTGACCAGTGATGGATGCTGCGCTCATTAAAAGTGCCGCTGTGAAAGCAAGCATTGTAGATTTTTTCATATCTATTCCTCTTTTCATAGTCGAATTAATGTGCTGGTTGAGGGCTCCCGAAGGAACCCGTACCAGTTGTATCCATTTGCTAACTAAATTACATACCCATTTTCGCCATCATTACAGCCATTTGAGCTTTCAATACTTCTACTTCACTTTGTAGACCAGCGTTTTGAGCTTTAATTTGTTCGTTTTCATATTTCAAGTCAGATACTTCACCTTTTAATCCGGCATTTTGAGCTTTCATTGCTGCCATTTCAGTTTGTACTGCGTATGCAGAGCTGATAGGGCCTTTGCGGTAGCGATCTGCTACAGCTGCTTCAGCATCTCTGTTACCAACTTTCCAAGTTACACCAGCATTCGCCATCATATGGCTAGAACCGCCAGCCCAGGACAAGCCACCATGGAACATTGTGGATTCGTTTTTGTAATGAGCTACGCCCACTGCAATCGCGGAGTTACCACGGTAGTTACCATAACCAGCCATAATTTGAGTTGGTTCCAATGGATCGTATTGCATAGGTTTCAATGCGGACAATGCTGCACCTTGAGCACCTACACGGCCGATTTCTTCGTTCAATTGATCAACGCGAGGGTCAACTGCGCCTTTTACAGAAAGGTCATAGTTCAAGCCACCGTCAGCAGATTCAGTTTTCTTCAATACTACGGAATGATCATCAGATGTCAATGTAGTACGGGAATCTTTCAATTGTTTAACGTTTACTGCATCAGTATCATTAGTGCCTTTTTGAACATTAGTGATTTTGTTACCACCCATGTTGAGGTTGCCACCAGTGATATTTACAGTATCGCCACCGAAGGATACTTTAGGACCATTGGAGTTATTGGAAATGGAAGTGATGTTAGTGAGGTCACCTTTCACGTCGAAGGATACTTTACCGTTCACATCAGTGTGAGCAGTAGTATTTACGCCGTTAGAGAAGTCTAAACCATCAGATAACATTACTGTTCTAGCGTTGCCACCATTTTCTTTGTAAGTCAATGGAATTTGTTTAGCTGCTTCGTTACCATTGAAGTTAACTTGGTAGTTAGTTGTATGGTTAGTAGCATTTGGTTGAACGTCTACAGTGATCGCTTTGTTGTCACCTGTTACAGTAACTGCTTCACGAGCTGCGTCTTTAACGTCATTTTTATCTACAGATACTTCGTATGTTGCACCAGCTGCACCGAATGTATCACCAGCTTTAGGAGCTACTTTAGCGATGTTATTAGCATCAGCTTTAGCTTGTACTTTTTCAGTAGATTTTTTAGCTGCTTCTTGTTGAACAAGTTTCAATTGTTCTTCAGTTGCGGCACGACCTTTAGTTGCGAAGTCAGCGGAATCAAGAGTTTTGTTAGTTAAGCCAGTGATGTCACCAGTTTTACCATCAAGCTTGATTGTGTTGTCGCCAGCTACGTTAACTACTTGGTCACCTTTGAATTCTAATTTGCCGTCGCCTTCGTTGTTAGTGATGGAAGTGATTTTGTTCAAATCGCCTTCAACATTAACTTTGTAAGGGTTAGCTTTAGAACCGTCGCCAGTCACTTTAGTGTTTTGACCGTCAACAAGGTTAGTTTTAGCTGCTTTCAATTGACGTACGTTAACCGCATCAGTATCGTTTACGCCGTCTTCAACGTTAGTAATTTGTTTATTACCAGCATTGATGCCGTCTTTAGTTACGGATGGGCCATTGTTGATTACCAAGCCACCATCAGTGATCTTAGTATCGCCAATTGTTACGGAACCTTTATTAGTAAGATCTACATTGTTGCTCAATGCATATTCTACTTTAGCACCGTTTTCGTCGCTAGTTTGTTTTACAGTGAGGTTTCTACCGCCGGAGAATTCAACAGTTTTACCATTAGTAATGCTCTTAGCTGCTTTTTCAGAATCAGCAGTAGTATTACCAGTAGATTTAACGTTGAAGCTGTTCATTGTACCAAGGCCAGCACCGCTAATTGTCATTTCACCATTAGCAGATTTGGATACTGTGATACCGTCAGCACCTTTAACATTTACTTTACCGCCGTTAGCTGGAACATCTGTGCCATTAGCTTGGATTGTCCAGATATCGTCAGTGTTAGCGAATGTTTTGTCGCCGTATTTAATGCGGTCTCCATCTTTCTTAATTGTTGTGTAATTATCAGGTGTACCTAAGTGGATTTCCTTAGTTTGGATAGAGTCGATGCCTTTGATGTTTTTATTCAAGCGAATGTTCAAAGTATCGTTACCATCAGCAGTTACAGCGATGTTACCTGCAGCAGATTCAAATGTTTTTTCTTGCTCTTCAGTAACGCCTTCACCTTTAACTTTAACTGTGGAGTTAAGTTTGTTTTTGTTTACAACGCTTTCGTTGTTACCAGTGAATTTCAAGCCGTCATCAGTAGTAGCAACTTCGTGTTTATTGTTGTTGCTATCTTCGTAAACGATACGAGTCATACCGTTAATACCGTTTTTACCGTCTACGCCGTCTTGACCATTAGCACCTTTGAAAGTAAGACCATCTTTACCGTCTTTACCATTCAAGCCGATAGAGCCGTCTTTACCGTTGATTACAACAGCAGAACCGTCTTTACCGTTTACACCGATCTTACCGTCAACACCTGGTTTACCGTCTTTACCGTCATTACCAACTTTGATATCGTCGGACAATGCATAGTTGTAAGTGTGGTTGCCAGTTACTTTATCAACGATTTGTTCAACAGTTAAGTTTTTACCTGCACCGAAGTTTACAGTTGTGCCAGGTTTTACGATTGTTGCACTGTGATCGCCTACTGTATTACCAGTAACGTCACCTTTCCAACCGGAGTTGTTAATTGTATCTACTACAGTTTTAACTGTTGCGATACCATTATCACCATCTACGCCTGGTTTGCCGTCAACGCCGTCTTTCACTTTACCAAGTGTTACGTCGTATTTAACAACACCGTTTGCATCAACGGAAGCTTTAGTGTAGTTACCGTCAACGAAGTTCAAGCCTTCAGACAATTTAACTTTTTGTTTAGCACCACCGTTAGCTGTGTAGTTAAGTTCAGCATCGCCAAGGTTAGTTGCTTTTGCATTTACTGTGTAAATGTTTTGACCATCAGCACCAATTGTTTTATCAACTGTTACGTTGTCACCAGCTTTAACTTCTGTCTTAGCGGATTTCAATTGTTTTACGTTAACTGCGTCAGTGTCATTTACGCCAGCTTTCACGTTAGTGATATTCAAGTCACCAGCATTGATGCCACCTTTAGTAATGGATGGACCATTGTTGATTACTAAACCACCGTCAGTGATCTTAGTATCGCCAATTGTTAAGGAACCTGCTGGAGTCAAGTTAACTTCTTTGGACAATTGAACTTTCAACTTGCCATCTACGTTGTTCACGCCGATGTTACCGTCAGTCAATTTAGACTTATCTGCACCACCAACGATGTCCAATGTTTGGTTCAATTTCTTAGCAATAACTTTAGTGGAGTCAGTTTGACCATTGTCGCCAGCATATTTCATGCCGTCGTCAGTAGTTGCCACTTCGTGTTTATTGTTATTTTTGTCTTCGTATACGATACGAGTCATGCCGTCTTTGCCGTTTTTACCGTCAACGCCGTCTTGACCGTTAGCACCTTTAATAGTAAGACCGTCTTTGCCGTCTTTACCATTGAGGCCGATGGAACCATCTTTACCGTTGATTACAACAGCGGAACCATCTTTACCGTTTACGCCGATTTTACCGTCAACACCGTCTTTACCATCTTTACCGTCGTTACCAACTTTGATGTCATTAGACAATGCATATGTATAAGTTTGTTCACCAGTTGCATTATCGATTTTTTGAGTAATTGTCAAATTATCGCCTGCTGCGTAGGATACAGTTTTACCGTTGCCTACTGCTGTTACAGCGTGGTTACCAACTACATTACCTTTCGCATCTGTGGAGAAGGAGTAGCCGTCTTTAATTTGATCAGCCAAACCAGACAAGTCGATTTTCGCAATTGTATTAGCTTGGTTAGCGCCATTGCCATCGTTGTATTTCAATGTAACGGATTTGTCTGCCACATTATAGGAGTAAGATGTAGTAGTTTCACCTGCACGATCAGATTGAGTTGGTGCAATGTGTAAATCGTTAGCTTTGGAAATACGTTTTACATCGCCGATGTTAGCAGCGTTATCGATTACATCGCCACCAGATTTAAGGTTAGTGATGTTGTTACCACCCATGTTCACGTTGCCGCCATCGAATTTGAATTCGTTACCGCCAATTGTCATAGTTGCAGGGCCATCGTTCTTAATGGAGGTGATGTTTTTCAAATCTTTGTTCAATTGAACTTCGAGAGTATCAGTACCATCAGCTTTTACATTGATGTTACCAGAAGCGCTCTTGAAGGATGTAGAAGTTGTTTTATCTACGCCTTCACCTTGAACTTTTACAAGGCTGTTCAATTTATGGTTGTTCACTGTATCAGTGTTGTTACCAGTGAATTTCAAACCATCATCCAAAGTCGCAACTTCGTGTTTATTGTTAGTTTTATCTTCGTATACGATACGAGTGATGCCGTCTTTGCCGTTTACACCAGGTTGGCCTTTTTCAGCTTTCATAGAAAGACCGTCTTTACCGTCTTTACCATTCAAACCGATAGAGCCGTCTTTACCGTTGATCACAACGGAAGAACCATCTTTACCATTTACGCCAATTTTACCATCAACGCCATCTTTACCGTCTTTGCCATCATTACCAATCTTGATATCGTTAGCCAAGTCGAATTCAACTTTAGCGCCGTCGTTGTTGCTAGTTTGTTTAACAGTCAAGTTTTTACCTGCTGCCATTTCAACTGTTTTACCATCAGTGATAGTTTTTGCAGTAGTTTCGGAATCAGCAGTTGTATTACCAGAGGATTTCACATTCCATACGGATTGTGCCGCACCTGGAGCTACATGCAAGTCATAAGTAACTTGGTTGCCGTTTTCAGTTTTGTTAACTGTTACGGAATTATCGTTGGAAGTTACTACTGTACGAGAATCTTTCAACTGTTTAACGTTAACTGCATCAGTATCGTTTACACCAGCTTTTACATTAGTGATGTTCAAGTTACCAGCATTAATACCAGTTTTAAGAACAGATGGGCCACCGGAAATAGTTAAGCCACCGTTGTTAACAACAGTATCACCAATAGTTAAGGAACCAGATGGAGTCAAGTTTACATTGTTGTTAAGATCGTATTTAACTACACCATCAGCAGCTACGGAAGCTGTTGTATTGGAACCATTAGTGAAGTTCAAACCTTTATCCAATGTAACTTTTTGGTCGTTAGAGCCATTCGCTTTGTATGTCAAAGGAATTTGTTTAGCCGCTTTATCGCCATCGAATGTTACTGTATAAGTTGTGTTATGGTTTGTTTCATCTTGAACAGGTGTAACAGTGATAGGGTTGTTAGTAGTGTTCGTAGTATTTACAGTCACTGCTTCACGAGCTGCATCTTTAACAGCATTACGGGAAACATTTACTTCGTATTTAGCATTCGCATCACCAGTTTGTTTACCGTCAGCTACAGTGATGTCAGCGATGTTAGTGTCGCCTGCAGCAGCAGATTTTTTAACAACGCTTTCAACAGCAGCTTTATCGCCTGTTGGCAAGTTGCTCAAGTCGATCTTAGCTGTTTTGTTCACTGCATTATCATTGCCATCAACATATTCCAATGTAACTGTTTTATCAGCGTTCACTGTGTATGTTTTGTCTTTGATATGAATGTCGTTAGCTTTGGAGATACGTTTAACGTCGCCAATGTTAGCTGCGTTATTGATCACATCGCCACCAGATTTAAGGTTAGTGATGTTGTTATCACCCATATTCACATTACCGCCATCGAATTTGAATTCGTTGCCGCCAATTGTGAAAGTAGCAGGGCCTTCGTTTTTAATAGTCTTGATGTTAGTCAAGTCACCAGTTAAACCGTATTCAACTTTAGCGCCGTCTTCGTTGCTAGTTTGTTTTACAGTCAAGTTTTTACCTGCTGCCATTTCAACTGTTTTACCATCAGTGATAGTTTTTGCAGCTGCTTCGGAGTCAGCAGTTGTATTACCAGTGGATTTCACATTCCATACGGATTGTGCAGCACCTGGAGCTACATGCAAGTCATAAGTAACTTGGTTACCGTTTTCAGTTTTATTAACTGTTACGGATTTATCGTTAGATGTAACTACTGTACGGGAGTCTTTCAACTGTTTAACGTTAACTGCATCAGTATCGTTTACGCCTGCTTTCACATTAGTAATATTCAAGTTACCAGCGTTGATACCAGTTTTAGTAACGGATGGACCACCAGTGATAGTTAAGCCACCATTGTTGATCATCGTATCGCCAATAGTCAAGGAACCTGCTGGAGTCAAGTTGATGTTTTGAGCCAATTGAACTTTCAATTTGCCATCTACGTTGTTCACGCCAATGTTGTTGTTAGTCAATTTAGTTGTATCTGCACCACCAATGATATCCAATGTTTGGTTCAATTTCTTAGCTATTACTTTAGTTTTATCTGCACCTTGTGCATCATCGCCAGCATATTTCATGCCGTCATCTAATGTAGCCACTTCGTGTTTATTGTTAGTTTTATCTTCGTATACGATACGAGTCATGCCGTCTTTGCCGTTTTTACCGTCAACGCCGTCTTGACCGTTAGCGCCTTTAATAGTAAGACCATCTTTACCGTCTTTACCATTGAGGCCGATGGAACCATCTTTACCGTTGATTACAACAGCAGAACCATCTTTACCGTTTACGCCGATTTTACCGTCTACGCCGTCTTTACCATCTTTACCGTCGTTACCAACTTTGATGTTATCGGACAATGCATATTCAACTTTAGCGCCGTCTTCGTTGCTAGTTTGTTTTACAGTCAAGTTTTTGCCTGCTGCCATTTCAACTGTTTTACCATCAGTGATAGTTTTTGCAGCTGCTTCGGAGTCAGCAGTTGTATTACCAGTGGATTTCACGTTCCATACGGATTGTGCCGCACCTGGAGCTACATGCAAGTCATAAGTAACTTGGTTACCGTTTTCAGTTTTGTTAACTGTTACGGATTTATCGTTAGAAGTTACTACTGTACGAGCATCTTTCAATTGTTTTACGTTAACTGCATCAGTATCATTTACGCCTGCTTTCACATTAGTAATGTTCAAGTTACCAGCGTTGATGCCAGTCTTAGTAACGGATGGGCCGCCTGTAATTGTTAAACCACCATTGTTGAGAATTGTGTCACCAATTTTCAAGGAACCATTTGGTGTTAAATCAACATCATTGGACAATGCATATGTGTAAGTATGTTCACCAGTTGCATTATCAATATTTTGAGCAACAGTTAAGTTTTTACCTGCTGCATAAGAAACAGTTTTACCATTTGCTACAGGTGTAACAGCATGGTTACCAACTACATTACCTTTAGCGTCAGTGGAGAAGGAATAACCGTCTTTGATTTGATCAGCCAAACCGGACAAGTCGATTTTCGCCAATGTACCAGATTGGTTAGCACCATTACCATCGTTGTATTTCAATGTTACGGATTTGCTTGCTGCATCGTAAGCGTAAGATGTAGTAGTTTCACCTTGACGATTAGAGGATGTTGGAGCAATGTGCAAGTCGTTAGCTTTAGAAATACGAGTTACGTCGCCAATGTTAGCTGCGTTATTCACTACATCACCACCAGATTTAAGGTTAGTGATGTTTTGGTCACCCATGTTGATAGGGCCATTTGTGATGTTAATGGAGTTAGGACCAAATTCCATTTTTGGACCATTTGTAGTATTGGAAATGGAATTGATATTAACTAAATCTTTATTCACATCGTATTTAACAACGCCTTCAGCATCTACAGAAGCTGTTGTGTTTTTACCGTTTGTGAAGTTCAAACCTTTATCCAATGTAACTTTTTGTTCGTTTGTGCCATTCGCTTTGTAAGTCAAAGGAATTTGTTTAGCAGCTTTGTTGCCATCGAATGTTACTTGGTATGTAGTGTTATGATTTGCTTCATCTTGTACAGGTGTAACAGTGATAGGGTTGTTAGTTGTGTTTGTAGTATTTACAGTTACTGCTTCACGAGCTGCGTCTTTTACGTCGTTACGGGATACGTTTACTTCGTAAGTTGCGCCTGCATCACCGAAGTTTTCACCAGCTTTAGGTGCAACTTTAGCGATGTTTTTGTCGCTAGAACCAGATACGTCTGCTTTAGCTTGTACTTTTTCAGTAGAAGCTGCAGTAGGTTTTACGTTGTTAACATCTACAGTATATACAGTTTTTGTGCTGCCATCTGCATTTTGAATTACATTGCTTGTTACTTTCGCAGCATTTTTACCTTCTACTACAACAGTGCTGTTCAATTTATTTTTAGCGCTGTCGGATAAGTCAGCTACTACATTGCTACCGGATGCAGTTGTTTTAATGTACTCACCATTGTTAGCACCAACTACACCAAAGCTCAAGCCGCCTTGTTTGTTCAATTTTTGAAGATCAGTAGCGCCTGTGTTACCAGTCAAACCAACTGTGTTATTGAAACCGTTATTTACGATTTTCAATTGTTCTTCAGTAGCAGCACGACCTTTTTTAGCGAAGTCAGGGGCATCCAAAGTTACGTTAGTTAAACCAGTGATGTCACCAACTTTAGCATTCAAGTTAATGTTGTGATCGCCTGCAACGTTTACAGTTTGGTTACCACCAAATACAACTTTGCCGTCGCCACCTTTATTAGTGATGGATGTAATGTCAGTTAAATCACCTTCAACGTCTACTTTGAAAGTTTTAACGCCATTGATTTCACGGTTGCTAACCTTTGTATTCTTACCATTTTCCATATCGATGGATTTTTTAGCAAGATTTTGGATGACTGTTTCGCCACCCTTGTTGATATTGGAAAGATCTTGTTTAGCAATACCTGTGATAACAGCCGTTTCGTTAGGAACGTCTTTGTTGTTACCATCAAGGTAAGTCATTGTTACTTTGCCGTTGTTATCAACCGCATATTCACCTGGTTTGATGTGACGTTCGTCAGCACGAACTTGTTTCAATTGGCTAACATTAACTGCATCGTTATCATTTACGCCAGCTTTCACATTAGTAATGTTTAAACCACCAGCATTGATACCAGTTTTAGTAACGGATGGACCACCATTGATTGTCAAACCATTATCAGTAATGTTAGTGTCACCAATTTTGATAGATCCATCTGGAGTCAAATCAATATCTTTATTCAATGCAAATTCAACAGCTGCATTACCATTATTGTTAGTTTGTTTAATGGTCATGTTTTTGCCGGCTTGCATTTCTACAGTTTTACCGTCACGGATTTCTTGAACGCCAGCAGAACCTTGTACCACTTTACCTTCTGTAGCAGTAGATTTCACGTTGAAAGAGCTCATGTCGCCAGTTTTCAAACCGCTCAAGTCGATAACTGCTTTAGGGCCGTTAACAGTTTTGCCATTACCATCTTGGTAAGTTAATGTAACCTTTTTATTAGCGTCTACAGTGTATTCAGCCACATTGTTATTAGTGCCTGCTGTAGGTGCAATATGTAAATCATTAGCTTTGGAGATACGAGTAACGTCACCAATGTTAGCAGCATTGTTGACTACATCGCCACCAGATTTAAGATTAGTAATGTTATTACCACCAAGATCTAGGTTACCGCCAGTGATGCTGATGTTATTACCACCAAAGTGCATTGTAGGACCACCATTGTTAGTGATGGATGTAATTTCTTTAAGATCCTTATTCAAGGAATATGTATATGTTTGTTGGCCAAGAGATGTTTCAATATCTTGTTTAACTGTTAAGTTCTTACCAGCTGCGTAGTTAACTGTAGTACCGCTTTGAACTTTTGTAGGTGTTGCTTCACCGTCAAGTTTACCACCGTTAGCTGTAGCATTTGTTAAGAAGTCATATTTAGCAGCAGTATCAGCAGCGTTAATTGTGTATGTAGTACGGCCATCAACTGTTTTTTCATCAACAGTAACATTTTTACCAGCTTTCACCATGCCTTTGTCATCAAAGCCTACAGTGATTTTGGAGTCTTTCGCACCGTCATGAGCCGCTACAGTAGATACACGACCTGTTCCGATTACGTTTAATTTACCGCCATCAGTTAAGAAGTCACTCTTACCAGTGTTACCAGTTACAGCAACACCAACGTTTTTCAATTGAGCCACGTTAACAGCGTCAGTGTCTGCAGTACCTGCAGCAAGACCAGTCAATTGACGAGTCAAAGTGCTACCATTACCGATAGATACAGCAGCTGTAGTAGCTGTTTTCACATTACCAGTTAAAGGACTATATTTACGTTCATGAGGATCGGATGGGTTGTAACCTACAACACCTTTATCTGTAGTTGTAACAGAAGAAGCACCTAATGCTACACCTTCAGCAATATTAGCCTCTGCTACATCACCAAGAGCAGTACCTCTAGTTACATTAGCTTTAGCCACATGACCTACGGCAACACCATATTGGCCATTTGCACGAGTACCAGCACCTACAGCTACGCCAGATTCACCTTCAGTTTGAGATTGCATACCGATAGCAATGGAGTTTACACCCTTAGCAATTACTTTAGGAGAATCTTTACCACTTTGACCGATAGCGATAGCATTATTACCAGAAGCTTCTGCACGTGCACCAATTACAGTAGCACCAGAACCGGATGCTTTAGTTTCACGACCGATAGCAATTGTATCTAAATGAGTCGCTTCATTATCACGACCGATGGCGATTTGAGAATTCTCATCTCTTGTTTCTGGATGGTTTGTGCCACCATTTGTGGAGTCAGTCAAGTTATTTTTACCAATAGAGATACCACCCATTGTTTTTGCATTATTAAATTGACCCAGAGTTACAGTGTCTGCCACGTGGGATGTATTTTCAGAACCAATGGCAACTGAGTTTTGGCCCTTTGCATTATTGTTGTAACCAGCAGCAAAAGAACCTGCACCAGTAGCATTAGTATATACACCCATAGCAGAAGCGCTAGTACCAGTGGCACTAGAGTAATTACCTACTACAGTAGAATATTCACCTGCTTTTTTAGGCGTTGTTTCCCAAGAGCCTTTGGTGTAATTAACATTATTGTAGGTACCAATAGCAACAGCAGCCTTAGCATCAGCATTATTTACATTACCAACAGCAACAGAAGCATTGCCAGATGCAGTATTACCAGCACCAACAGCTGTTGCCGCACCACCTGTAGCCGTATTTCTATTGCCTACTGCAGTAGTCGCATTATTAGTTGATGTATTTCTAGCGCCAATGGCTACTTTGCCATCATGACCAGCTACATCATCCGTAGTATTTTGGTAACCTACAACGATGGAGTTTTGCCCAACGTTATAGTTTTGACCATTACTTTTTGGATAAGTATCAGCCCAAATATTTACATGACTACCACTAGTATCATAACCTGCTTGTGCTTCTAGAGGAGCAACACCACCCATAGCACCAGCTACAGCCAAGCCAGCCAATACGCTAGCCAAAACTTTTTTCTTGCCGTTATTATTTTTAGCAGTTTCAGGTACTACTACGTAGCAGCCTTTAGATTTGCTATAAACGACCTTAAAAACCTTATTCATAGAAACTATGAACCCCTTTCTCTCTTATAAAGAAAACACCAAATGCCTTATATACATTTTTCGTTTCATGAATTGTTTATGACACACGTTCACATACTATTCATTAAGATATTAATATGATAACAATTTATAAACTAATTGTAAATAGAAATTCCTAAAATAATTAAAATAAATTTTATATTTCTAAACAAGATAAACCGAATTTTCCAGATATGTGAAAATATCTCCACATCAGCATATAATAAGGGTTTATATTGTAATTGTATTATATATAATATAATACATTATATATATAAGAGTATAAAACAGTTCATATCAGTTTATATTTACATTATATTTGTATATCTTACACAAGTTTATCTTCATCTAAAATATATAAACTTTCTAAATTAGATGAAGATAAAGCATAGTAATAAAGCGTTTCTTCATAAATGCATAGAAAAAGGTAGTTAATATAAGTAGTCTATTATTTTATAATTGTTTATATTTGTACAACTATTGAGCCTTAAGTAAGGACAACAATAGATAAACGCAAAAAAACAACGCCATCCTTTCGGATGGCGTTGTTTTGCATAAGGATTTGTGCCCTAGTCAGGGTCCAGGGTATATCAGGCCCTCAAACAATCGCCGTATGAGGGCCTGATATAGTTATTCATTATATGCACTGTGCGTCACACATCATTTTCCTAATTCATTGTATATCGTTTATGCCGAGCTATCAGTGATCTAATGATTTATATGTAAAATTTACAACGACCTTATTATTGAATCGCAGCGCGCAAGTCTACTTTTTTAGTTTCTTGGTTAGCTGGACGATTAATAGCTTCGCGGAGGTCTACAGTGTGTTCGTCTTGAACAGTAGGTTCTTCACTTGCTTTATTTTTTACTGTTTGTTTAGCTGCGAACCAGATTGTTTCATTCATGTAGTGACGAAGTTCTTCGTTAGAAACGTTTTCTTGGTCTTTAGCCATTACATCCAAAATAGCATCTTCTAATGCTTGTGCTTCGTCGTCAGTCATAGGACCGCCAACTTCTTTTTGTTTTTGGATGATTTCGTTGATACGATCTGTCATGCCGCGCAATACATTGTAACCATAGCTATTAGTAAAGCCATCTTTTTCATTGTATTTAGGCATTTCGAAATATTCGTATTCGTTTTTATTACGGTTTTCACCATTCCAGTTCAAGAACACTTCTTGACCATGTACACGACCGATGGAATGTGTGCGGAAGTAGTCAGCATAGTTGTGTTTGTCATAGGAATGTAACCATTTTTTCTCAGCTTTAGTCATACGTTCATGGTTTTCGTATTTTACTTTAGCTTTAGCGATGTTGATTTCCGCATTTTGCCAAGCTTTTACATAGTCATGAACAGCAGACACTGTTTGTGGGCTAGCCACAGGAACCAATACTACATTGCCCAATGCAGGCGCAGATACTGGGTTACGTAAAATTAGGTTATCGTCATATGTTGGAGCGGATTGTGCACCTACAACGCCTGTAGAAATAACAAGAGCCGCTGCACAAGCAAGTAATGTAGATTTTTTCATTCTATATTCCTCTTTTCTATCGTTAGATTATGGTGAAAGTATCTCTCACGCGTTTCACGTTCATATTTAAAAGCATTATTTTCATAAACAATAGGGAGAGGTAAGCGCTACGCTAGGTAGCGCATACCTTCCTTTGCTCATTCAGTTCTTACACTCACAAATGATTACATACCAAGTTTTGCCATCATAGCAGCAATTTGAGCTTTCATTTGTTCGTTTTCAGCTTTCAAATCAGATACTTCTGTTTTTAATCCAGCGTTTTGTGCTTTAACGGAAGCCATTTCTTGTTGCATTGCATAAGCAGAGCTGATAGGGCCTTTGCGGTAACGATCTGCTACAGCAGCTTCGCTATCACGGTTGCCAACTTTCCAAGTTACACCAGCGTTTGCCATCATGTGACGGGAACCACCTGCCCAAGCTAAGCCAGCATGCATCATTGTGGACTCGTTTTTGTAATGAGCAACGCCCATTGCAATAGCGGAGTTACCACGGTAGTTACCATAACCAGCCATAATTTGAGTTGGTTCTAATGGATCGTATTGGATAGGTTTCAATGCTGCAAGAGCTGCGCCTTGTGCACCTACACGACCGATTTCATCAGTTAACTCATCGAAACGAGGGCTTGCACCAGTAGACAAGTCGTATACTTTAGCGCCATCAGCACTTTCAGATTCACGAACACCTACGGAACCATCAGTAGATTTAACGATTGTGCGGGAATCTTTCAATTGTTTCAAGTTAACCGCATCTGTATCGTTAGTACCTTTACCAAGGTTAGTAATTTTGTTACCACCCATGTTGAGGTTACCACCAGTTACGGAAAGGTCACCAGCGTTGAAGTTCAATGCAGGACCATTGTCGCTATTCTTGATGGAGTTGATACCTTTAAGGTCTTTGTTCAATTTAACAGTTAATGTATCGTTACCATCAGCTACTACGTTGATGTTACCAGCAGCGGATTGGAATGCAGTGGATTGAGCCGCAGTCACACCTTCACCTTGAACTTTAACAAGCGTATTCAACGCATGTTTGTTTTCAGTACCAGTGTTGTTACCTGTGAATTTCAAACCATCATCCATAGTTGCTACTTCACGTTTGATTGGGTTACCATCAGTATCTTTCAATGGGTTGCCATCTTTATCTTTTGGTACGTATACGATACGTTCAGATTTGTCGCCATTGTTAGCTTCTGGTTTAACAAGAGTTTTGGAACCGTGATCTGTAGAGATATCTACACCAGTACCATCTGCACCAGCAGGACCTTGAGGACCAGTCAAGCCAATGTGACCTACACCGTCTTTACCAGCGATAGATACAGCGTCTTTACCATCTTTACCGATGGAAACTTTGCCGTCGATACCGTTAGCACCGTCTTTACCGGAGATGGATACACCATCTTTACCAGCTACGCCATCTTTACCAGGAACGCCAATGGAGTTCAAGCCGTTAAGATCTTTATCAAGACCGATTACAACTTTACCATCTTTAGTCATAGTTTTGATGTTGGAACCGCTGTAGTTGTCATCAGCTTTAGTACCTTCACCAACGATTTCAAGTTTTTCACCCAAGTTTTTGTGGATGTCAGTACCAGATTGAGCACCGAAGTTCAAGCCTTTGTTGCCGATTGCATCAGCAGCATTTTTAAGGTCAGATACATTTACAGCACCGTTCTTAGTATTGTTGTCACCAGCAGCTGCATCAATCTTATCTAAGAATGTATTACCAGCTTTATCAGCGATGGAAGAACCAATGTTGTTCAACTTAGTAGGAGCTGTAGTGGAGTCACCTGCACTATTCATGGAAGCAATTACTTCATTAGGTGCTACGACAGTACCAGAACCATCTTTAGCTGTGTTGAAAGTACCATCTGGTTGTTTGTAAACTTTAGTGCCATCTTGTTTAGTGTATACCACTGGAAGTTGAGCGTTGTTTACAACACCTTGGTTATTAATCTTGATGTCATATTGGTGACCTTTAGCTGCATCATAAGTTGCAGATGTAGGATCATTTTTATCAGTTACAGAAATAGTACCATCAGAAGATTCAACAGTCGTAACTTTGTCTTTCAATTGTTTAACGTTTACAGCATCTGTATCGTTTTCACCAGCTTTAACGCCTGTAATTGTTTTATTACCAGCATCAATACCAGTCTTAGTTACAGATGGACCACCAGTGATAGTCAAACCATCGTTGTTAACTTTAGTATCGCCAATTTTCACGGAACCATCTTTAGTAAGATCAAGGTCTTTAGACAATTGAACTTTCAATTTGCCATTGTCGTTATTTACACCGATATTGTTATCAGTCAATTTAGCTTTATCAGCACCACCAACGATATCTACTACATTGTTAAGATGTTTCTTAATAACTTTAGTTGGATCAGTTTGACCGTCGTCACCAGCGAACTTCATGCCATCATCGTGAGTTGCAACTTCATGTGTGTTGCCATCTTTGTCTTCGTATACGATACGAGTCAATTTATCACCAGGTTGGCCGTCAACACCAGGAACACCGTCTTTAACGGAGATCTTAGCACTTGCACCATCTTTACCGTCAGCACCCTTAGGACCAGTCAAGCCGATAGAGCCATCTTTACCGTTGAGTACAACAGATGCGCCGTCTTTACCGTTAACACCGATCTTACCATCAACGCCGTCTTTACCATCTTTACCAACAACTACGCTGTCAGCTTTAAGGTTTTTATCAAGTTTAACGTCGATAGTTGTGTTACCATCTGCATCTTGACTGATGATAGTTTTAACGTTTTCACCGCTGTACTCAGTATCAGCTTTAGCGCCTTCGCCTTGAACTTTCACAGTGGAACCAAGTTTATTAGTTTTCACACCGCCAGAGTTAGCGTCGAATTTCAAGCCTTTGTCAATCAATGCATCAGCTGTATTTTTAAGGTCAGTTACGTTTACCGCACCGTTCTTAGTATTGTTGTCACCAGCAGCTGCATCAATCTTATCTAAGAATGTATTACCAGCTTTATCCGCGATGGAGGAACCAACGTTGTTCAACTTAGTAGGAGCTGTAGTGGAGTCACCTGCACTATTCATGGAAGCGATTACTTCATTAGGTGCTACGACAGTACCAGAACCATCTTTAGCTGTGTTGAAAGTACCATCTGGTTGTTTGTAAACTTTAGTGCCATCTTGTTTAGTGTATACCACTGGAAGTTGAGCGTTGTTTACAACACCTTGGCTATTGATCTTGATGTCGTATTGGTGACCTTTAGCTGCATCATAAGTTGCAGATGTAGGATCATTTTTATCAGTTACGGAGATTGTGTTATCAGAAGATTCAACAGTTGTAACTTTGTCTTTCAATTGTTTAACGTTTACTGCATCTGTATCGTTTTCACCAGCTTTAACGTTAACAATTTTGTTACCGCCATTATCTAAGCCATCTTTAGTCAATTTAACATCAGTAGTAGTACCACCTGCAGGAGCAGTGATTGTAACACCGGTGTTGTCAACTTTTGTAGCGCCAGTAGTCAAGGAGCCATCAGCATCCAAGTCAACGTTTTTAGCCAATTGAACTTTCAATTTGCCACCAACATTGTTAACACCGATATTATCAGTAGAAGTCAACTTAGTTTTATCTGCACCACCGATGATGTCGACAACATTGTTAAGATGTTTCTTAATAACTTGTGCATTTGTATCTTGGTTTGCTTGACCATCGTCACCAGCAAATTTCATACCATCATCATGAGTTGCTACTTGATGTTCGTTGCCATCTTTATCGTTGTAGAAGATACGAGTGATACCATCAACACCGTCTTTACCATCTACACCAGCTTTACCTTCTTTAACAGTAATATCAGCAGTTGCATTTTTACCATCTTTACCAGCAGGGCCAGTCAAACCAATGTGACCTACACCATCTTTACCGGAGATAGATACTGCATCTTTACCATCTTTACCAGTGATACCAACTTTACCATTGTTACCATCTGTACCAGCTGCGCCAGTAGGACCAGTAATGGATACACCATCTTCACCGTCTTTACCATCTTTACCATTAACAACTACTTTATCTAGGTTAGTTAAGTCTTTGTTCAATGCGTAAGTGTATGTTTGGTTACCATCAGCACCGATTTTTTGTGTTACAGTTAAGTTTTTACCTGCACCGAAGTTTACAGTTTTGCCACTTGCTACTTCAGTTTCAGTTGCAGTTGTACCAGTTTCAAGGTTACCAGTTGCATTTGTTTTGAAGCTGTAGTTATTACCAGCAGCTGGGATGTTCAAGTCGGAGAAGTCGATAACTGCTTTAGTATCAGTTACAGCTTTACCATTACCATCATTGTAAGTCAATGTAACTTTCTTAGTAGCTGCATCGTATTTGTATACGTTTTCAGTGCCACTTACTACGCCACCTTTAGCTTCAGTGCTACCAGTTTTAACTGCTGTAGGAGCGATATGTAATTCAGAAGCTTTCAATGTATCATGTACAGATTTCAATTGATCTTCTGTAGCTGCTTGACCAGATACGATATTGTTAGGATCGAATGTTTTGTTAGTCAAACCACCGATATTGCCAGTTTTAGCGTTCAATGTGATAGGGTTAGTACCACCAACTGTTACTGTTTCATTAGGACCGAATGTGAGTTTACCAGAACCAGCGCCATTTGTGATGGAGTTGATATCTGCTAAGTCACCTTCAACGTTGATTTTGTATGGATCAGCGTCTGTACCAGTACCAGACTTAGTAGTATTTTTACCGTTTTCAATTTTTGCTAATTTAGCATTTACAGTGTAAGTTTTTTGACCTGTAGTTGCATCAGTTGTATCAGTAACAGTTACGTTGTCACCAGCTTCAACTTTAGAACCAAGGCCAGTGATTACTTTCTTACCGTCATCAGTGATGTTGGAAAGATCGTTTTTAGCAATACCAGTAAGAACTACTTTATCATTTGGTACATCTTGACCTTTACCGTCAACGTAAGTCATTGTTACGTCGCCTTTATTGTCTACAGCATAGCTACCTGGTTTGATGTGTTTTTCATCATCAAGATTAGCTACTTTCTTAACAGTTGTGCCACCATCAGTGCTATAAGTGATACGGTCGCCATCTTTCTTAATGGAGATGTTGTCGTTTTTGTCGCCAAGTTTAACTTCTTTAGTTGTTACGCTATCAAGATCTTTAAGGTCTTTATCAAGAGCGTATGCAACCTCTGTATTACCTGCACCGTCGTTAGTTTGTTTAACAGTTAAGTTTTTACCAGCTTGCATTGTAACGGATTTACCGTCTGCAATGTTTTGATCTGTGTCACCAGCATGTGTACCTTCTGTAGCAGAAACTGCACCAGATTTCAAGTTCCAAGTAGATGCTGTGCCAGCAGCTGCATTTACATGTAAGTCATAAGTTACTTGGTCGCCATTTGTTGTTTTATTAATTGTTACAGATTTGTCGTTGGAAGTAACAACTGTACGAGCTGCTTTCAATTGATCGTAGTTAACAGCATCTGTGCCATCAGTACCAGGAGCTACATTAGTAATTTTCTTACTACCAGCATCAATACCAGTTTTAGTAACAGATGGACCACCAGTGATAGTTACGCCATCGTTGTTAACTTTAGTGTCACCAATTGTTAAGGAACCATCTTTAGTCAAATCAACGTTTTTGTTCAAGTCATATTTAACTACGCCATCAGCTGCTACGGAAGCTGTTGTATTGGAACCGTTTGTGAAGTTTAGACCTTTATCCAACTTAACTTTTTGGTCACCAGCACCATTAGCTTTATAAGTCAAAGGAATTTGTTTAGCTGCTTTGTCACCATCGAATTTCACTTCGTATGTAGTGTTGTGGCTTGCATCATCTTTCACAGGGTTAACAGTGATAGGGTTATCTGCATCAGCTGTGTAGTTACCACCAGTAGTTGTACCACCGTTGTTAACTGTTACTGCTTCACGAGCTGCATCTTTAACAGCATTACGGGAAACATTAACGGAGTATTGAGCATCTGGATCGCCAGGGTTTTTACCGTTTTCAACAGCAATGTCAGCCATGTTAGTATCGCCAGTTGCAGCTGCTTTTTTAACTACACTTTCAGTAGAGGAAGCACCAGCTGCTGGAGTATTAGCAACAGCTACTTTATAAACTGTTTTATTAGGATCAGTTGTATCTTTAGATACTGTTACATTGCTAGAACCAGGAGCTACTTCAAAGGTATGGTTCAATTTAGCTTTTGCATCATCGGACAAATCAGCTACTACATCTGTACCAGAAGCAGTTGTTTTGATGTATTGACCGTTGTTAGCACCAACTACACCGAAGCTCAAACCACCAGTTTTATTGAATTTTTGAGTATCTGTGTTACCAGTGTTACCTGCTAATTTAATTGTGTTGTTGAAGCCATCGCTTACTTTTTTCAATTGGTCTTCAGTTGCTGCACGACCGGAAACTACAGTTGGGTTAGTAATATCCCAATCTTTATTTTGTAAGCCAGTTACATAGCCACCTTTACCATCTAAGGAAATAGGGTTGTCGCCTTCAACTTTTACAACTTGATCACCAGCGAAGGAGATTTTACCAGAACCAGTACCATTTGTAATGGAGGAGATGTCTTTCAAGTCGCCTTGTACATTTACTTTGTACGGAGTAGCTGCTGTACCATCACCTGTTACAGTAGTGTTTTTACCACCTTCAACTTTAGAAGGATCTGTGTTACCAGTAGCACCAGTAGAGCTTACTGTATAAATATCATGACCATCAGTACCTTGAGATTTAGCTACAGTTACGCCATTACCAGCTTTAACTTCAGTTCTCAAGTCTTTGATTTGGCTGTAGTTAACTGCATCAGTATCGTCTGTACCAGGAGCTACATTAGTGATTTTGCTACCACCCATGTTAAGTGGACCGCCAGTGATGTTGATGGAGTTGCCACCAATTGTCATTTTAGGACCATTGTCAGCATTAGAAATAGATGTAATACCTTTCAAGTCGCCTTCTACATTAACTTTGTATGGATCGTCTTGAGTACCTTCACCAGTAACTTTAGTGTTTTTACCATCTACAAGTTTAGTTTTAGCGTCTTTTAATTGTTTTACGTTAACTGCATCAGTATCGTTTACACCAGCTTTTACATTAGTAATGTTTTTATTACCAGCATCGATACCAGTTTTAGTAACAGATGGACCACCTGTGATTGTTAAGCCATCGTTATTAACTTTAGTATCACCAATTGTTAAAGAACCATCTTTAGTCAAATCAACATCCTTATTCAAGGAATATGTGAATTGTTTACCAGCTTGGTCTAATACAATGTTTTTACCAGCTTTGAAAGTAACAGTATCGCCAGGACTTACTTTTTCAGAAGTAGTGCCGTTTGTAGTACCACCATTATTAGCGGAAGTTACTTTCCAACCAGAGTTGTTGATTGCTTGAGTAACATTGTCAGTTGTAGCAATGCCGTTTGTAGTAGGAGCAACTGCTTTACCATCAGCATTAGTAGTAATATCAGCACCTATTTTAGCTTTTACTGTAACACCATTTTTATCAGCAGATGTAGAAATAAATGTAGGATCATCACCTTTAATTTTCAATGTACCATCGTCTAACAATACATCGCCATTGCCAGTGTCACCAGCGTATTTCAAGTTAACACTTCTTAATTGAGCTACGTTAACTGCATCAGTATCATTAGTACCTGCAGCAAGACCTGTAATTTGACGAGTTGCAGTAGCACCGTCACCTACGGAAACAGCTGCCAATGTGGATGTTTGTGCAGTACCAGCTAAACCAGCATATTTATTTGTACGAGTTTCTGCAGGGTTAAAGCCTTTAACACCTTTATCTACAGTTGCTTTAGACTGAGAACCAAGAGCAACGCCATCTTTTACAGATGCAACAGATTCTTGACCTAATGCAGTCGCACTTTCAGCAGTAGCATTTGCTTTAAAGCCAAGGGCAGAAGCACCTTTTTCTGTTGCTTGCGCAACACCGCCAACTGCAGTGGAAGCAACGCCTGTAGAATTAGATTGCATACCAATTGCAATAGAACCTGTTTTACTAGCTGTTGTTTGATAACCTTCACCATTACCAGCAATAGCGATAGCACCAGAGCCTGTTGCTTCAGAACGAGCACCAAGGGCAACAGAAACGTTAGCAGATGCTGTTGTTTTACGACCGATTGCAACAGTATCTTCTGCTGTCGCTTTATTTTCACGACCAATAGCGATCATTGTATTACCTGCGGCACGGCCACCACCTACAGTAGAGTCTGCAAGGTTATTTTGACCGATAGCAATACCACCACCAATGTTCGCATTATTGGAAGTACCCATTGTGATAGTGTCTTCTACCTTAGAAGTATTGCCATAACCAATAGCTGTAGCATTTTGACCAGATGCAGTGTTACGAGCACCAAAAGCTTGAGAGTTTTTAGCAGTTGCTTTAGAGCCTGCACCAACTGCTGTAGATTCAGTACCGGTTGCATTAGCAAGTGCACCAATACCAACTGCCATATGAGCATTAGCTTTTGAATAAGAACCCACTGCAAGAGCATATGCATCTTGACCACTAGTTAATGCTTCAGAATATGTACCAATAGCGATATTATCTGTATTACTAGCTTTTGCCACATTACCTACTGCAATT
The DNA here is from genome assembly GCF_053850375.1 of Veillonella sp. Ser01. NCBI lineage: Bacteria > Bacillati > Bacillota > Negativicutes > Veillonellales > Veillonellaceae > Veillonella > Veillonella sp. Ser01. Next base: position 22,803 of record NZ_JBSPUA010000002.1, read on the forward strand.
GTATTTCTACCAGTTGCCTGAGATCCTACGCCAATTGCAGATGCAGCAGGACCAGTTGCTACGTTTTGGTTACCAAGAGCCATAGATGAATCTTGATTTGCTACGTTATTAGCACCATATACAATGTGACCATTACCGCTACCACCAGTTGTCCTATTTTGGTAACCAACTACAACAGAGTTTTGAGACACTGTATTAGAGCCATTTAATGTACCATTAGGTGTAATATTAACCGAACTGCCCCCCAGTGCAACGTCCGCATGTACTGGTGTACCTGCTGTAGCAGCCACCATAGCCAGACCAGCTAACACGCTAGCAAGAGCTTTTTTCTTACCACCATTGTTTTTTGCAACTTCGGAAACTACTACGTAGCACTCTTTAGTTTTGCTCCAAACAACTTTAAAGATTTTATTCATATTACTATGAACCCCTTTCTTAACTAGACACAATTACAATCCTTATAATTAAATCATTTAAATACAAAAGAACGAAAAGCCTAAATTTCCCATACCTTTACGCCTTTCTGAGTATCTTTCATATTTCTTTCATTTTGTGTCATGAACAGAATATCATATATCGAAAATGTTGTAAATAGTTTACTTCATCTTTTTATCATAATCATCACAGTTTATTGTTAGAACCTTTATTTTGTTAAACAAAATTTAATATATGGCCGTTTTTTTACTCATTTTTTCGGCGTTTTATACGTATTTTATAAAATCTAATCTATTTTATTCTATCCAGTTTTATTATTTTCGATAACTACATTAACTATAGTTATAAATAAACATTTAATCGATTTATGGAGATTGATTTTTCTCGATTTCAAAACCCATTTATATATTATCTATAAAATATAGATCACCGAAAAACATCTATATGAAATTATCCTATCTTTTTATAGGCTATTTCACTAATTTCTCATATTTCTGTTTATAAATGAATAAACTATGAGATTTTACATTATATATAATAGAAATTATGATATACTAAATCATTATGAGGACCATTTTACGAGTATTAGTTATAGAGGGGATATATTCTAATGAGTAAACAACACATTACTAGTGTAGATCAATCTAAAATTAACGACCTGAAGGAATCTTACGACGATTTTCTATACGTATCAAAACCATTTTCCAATACATGTATTACATCTTTAATGGCAAAAGCTCTTATTTATGGCTTAGACCCAGTACCAGTTGAAGACGCGCGCGTATTAGAGTTGGGCTCTTCTTGCGGCGGAAATATCATTCCCCAAGCCCTATATAATCCAACGACTACCTTTACAGGTATCGACCTATCCCCTACACAGGTGAAACATGGGAATGAATTAATTGAATCCATGGGGCTAAAAAATATTACATTATTAGAAAAAGATATTATGGATATTGATGATTCATTTGGTACCTTCGATTACATTATCGTCCATGGTATTTGGTCTTGGGTGCCTGACGTGGTGAAAGATAAAATCCTCAGCATTTGTAACCGAAATCTATCCGACCGTGGTGTAGCATATGTATCATACAATACATATCCTGGTTGGAAACGGTTAGAGCAATTGCGGGATATTATGTTATATTCTGAAAAACATGCACCTAACGACTCATTACAAGAGCGTACGGTCTACACAAAAAATGTATTAAAACTCATTGCAGAAACAATGAAATTAGATGAACGTTCCCAACAAATTTCTGATTATAAAATAAAAAATATCAATCGTGTATTACAATCTAATGATTATTATGTTGGGCACGAATACTTAGAAGCTATTAATGATCCTGTATATGTGTCAGAATTTATTGAACGTGCACAAGAGCAAGGTTGTGCTTACATCGGTGACGAAACATTGAATCGTTCCTTCATTACATGGCTTGATAGTAGTGTGGAAAATAATATTAAAACATTGGCTAGAGATAACTTTATTGATAAAGAACAATATTATGACTACGTATATGATACTCAGTTCCGCATGGCCCTATTAACAAAGTGTAGTAACGAAGATAAAATTTCCCATGACGAAAGGGTTGAGAAGAAAGTACTAGATACACTATACTTCAACAATGCATTAGATGAAGAGCCTGGTGTTCCTCCAGAATGGACCAATGTTATGCACATTAGCATCCAAGAATTGATGGATACAAAGCGACCATTCAATATAGCAGACATCATGAAACATATTGAAGAGCATCATCCTGGTTCTGAAATCGATATGGATACTATGTATAAACGTTTATTCCATCTTGCTATCGTCGGTCATATCAACACATATGCAAAAAAATATGACCAATTACCATTTGAGGAAAACAAAACCTATATTCCAGAGCATTTCATAAACTATGTATCCACACTTGTTGAAAAAGGTGGTTATCAATACATGTGCCTCGGCAATATGTATAACCAAATAGACTTTTCAGTAGATGAAGGCTTATCCTACGTCATGAAATTGATGGCAAAACCAATATCTCGACAAGAATTGATTGATACCATGAACGAAAACATGACTGTTGAAAGAACAAAAGATGATGGCACTAAACACATTGTGTCCTCTGAACAATATTTAGACGAGTCCATCGCGCACATTCAATCGCTAGGTTATTTTGCCAAATAAAAAGAATAGTGAGCCTAATATAACAACAAAAAGGAGTAACTGATATAATCAGTTACTCCTTTTTATATTCACTACTATGCGACCTCGGGGTGGAGTTGAGGTATGTCTAGTAGCTACTTATTAAGTTGTGTGAACACTATAAACTAATAGTATCCTTATTTTTTATTAACACGAACGCGTTCGATTGTTGGTTCACCTTTAGCATTTTTAGCTACAGTGTCAACACGGAACAAAGCCATTTCAGGGCTGAATTCTGTTACAAGGCGATCATTAACTGTTACGCCGTCTTGAATAGCACGGTATACGATTTGAGCAAATTCATAACGTGTTAACATACGGTCACCACCGAATGTGCCATCTGGATAGCCTTCTACTAAACCACGGCGAGATAAATCGCTTACAGCTTCATATGCCCAATGGTTTGTAGGGATATCTGGGAACAATGTTGTGTGATCGGCTTTCATCTTAGTACCAGCAACACCATTCAACAATGTAGTCAATTTTTGAATTTGAGCATTTTGTTCAGCTACTGTTTTCTTAAGAGCTAATACTTCTTTACCAATTGCTACACGAGAACGAGATACATTGCTATGAGCGCCTACTTTCACAGATAAACCAGCATTAAATACTGTTTCATCACTGCCTACAGTAGAACCTACGCTAAGTTGTACGTCTTCATTAGGACGGTAGAAAGCGCCTAATGCGGCAGCATTACCACTGCGGTAATGGCCATAGCCTGCTGCAAAGTCCCATTTAGCATCTGGATCGAAATCAAGTGGATGCAATGCGGCCAACGCTGCTGCACCTGCTACAGATTTATCGACACGTTTGTCAATCTTAGATAGATTACCTTTGATATTTTTGATATCATTTGTGTTTTTGCTGATATTTGTTGTGTTATTTGTAATTTGGTCAGCAATATCATCTGCAAGAGATACTTTATAGTCGTGAGTATTACCATTTACAGTTGGTGTTACCTTAATATGGTCACCAGCTGTTACAGTTGTAACTTGAGTGGATGCTGCAATTTGATCTTGTACGCGTTTAAGTTGAGATACATTAACTGCATCAGTATCTGCTACACCAGCTTTCACATTATTGATGATTTGGTCGCCTGCGCTGATACCATTTGTAGTGTAGTAAACAGTTTTACTACCTTCACTTGCATACATACCGTATTTAGTGAAGTTCGCTTGTTCTAATGTATCTGTATTTTCGATTTGGATACCTTTAGGTGTAACACCGATATTTTCGCTACCGTTAAAGAAGCGAGCACTGTCTTTATCGATACGAGCACGAACGTCGTCAGTTGCTTTGCCGAAGTTAGCAGAGCTCATTTCTACTAAGTCTTTATTAACAGCTACTTTATATTCAGCACCACCATTAGCATTTGTACTAGGTGTTACAGTTGTATTATCGCCTGCTACAACAGTAGTATGCTTTTTAGCATCTGCCTCAACAGTAGAGATTTTAGTTTCTACCTTTTTAAGTTGTGCTACGTTAACTGCATCAGTATCATTTGTACCAGCTGCAACAGATGTAATTTGACGTGTTACATCATTAGCTACGTCGCCAACGGATACAGCAGATGCTGTGGCTTTCCATGTGGAGCTTGTATCAGTAGATGCCGCTTTTGTGCTAATATCATAACCAGCTGCACCAGCTGCTACAGTCGCTTTGGATTTACTGCCAAGAGCTACACCGCCTTCAGCAGATACTTCAGTGTTATGACCAATAGCTACTGCATCGTTTACAGTTGTAGTAGTTTCTGCATCGCTAGAACCAATAATAACAGAATTATTAGCACCTGTTACCTTGCGGTTGTCACCAACGATAACTGTATTATTAGCATCAGATACAGTATTCTTAGAACCAATAGCAGTTAAATGCTGTACATTAGATGCAGTATTACCAACACCTACTACAAAGTTATCTGCGCTTTTAGCACCATTCGTACCTGTTACAGTATTGTTAATACCAATCATTGATGTACGCAATGTGTAGTCAGCCTTGTTGCCACCACCGAGGGCCATCGTAGCGCCACCGCCGTTAGCATCTTTTACAGCAGTGCGCAATTTTTCAGCTAATTCTTTAGCGGAATTACCGCCATCATCTGGTGCTCCAGAAATAGATTTAACAGAGTTAGTGATTTCGTTGCCAGCACCCATAATAAGAGAGCCATTAGAATTAAACGTTCTATTTGCTGTACCAACAATGCTATTAGCAATGCCAGCGTAGTAGCTACTAGCTGTTTGAGACTCAATGCTGTTTAATGAACCATTAATAGTGGATCCCAAGTTCTTAACAGGATTTGCTAAACGACCACCATTATATTCACTAGAGATAATATTATAGGTACCTGTATTGGTTGTAAAAGCGCCATTACTAAAGCTATTAGCACCTACTGTAGTGGCATAAGCATTCAATGCATATTTACGAGTAGTTGATGTATCTACTGTGATATCACCAAGATCGCCTTTATAGTTATGGGAACCAATCATAGTACTACCAGTACGAGCAAATGTATTATCCCCAATGGCAACACTGCCTACTACCTTTGTTGGATCTGCAGGAATTCTTGAAGAAGAGAACCAACTACCACTATACGTTGTTTGACCTAATGCAAAGCTAGCCTCTACACCGCCGGCCATATTTTCAATTTTTGCATTTTTACCAATCGCTACACTACCACCTTGGCTAGCATAGTTATTAATATTAGCATCCTTACCGACTACGATATCCCCTGTAGCAGCACTAGCACCATTAGTATAACCAATCTTAGCATTATTACCAATCGCTACGTTTTCTGCTTTTGGAGCATTGCTACCTGTGCCGTACGCTACGCCATTACCAGCGCCCGTTGCCGTATCGGCTGCACTCGCTACAACACATAAACTAGATAATAATACACCGTTGATTAACAAAGTTAATAAACGTTTCCGTTTGTTCATAGTTTAGAACCTCCATTGACAAACTACAAAACCTATCATTCTCTCTTTACATTAAAATTCACTTTTTATTCATGAGTTTTATATGAATATTGTAGCACGTATACGTATTTTGTAAACAGTAATTTATATATCTATTAAGAGAATATAAAAAAGGGTAGTTAATCGATGAGAGTTAACTACCCTTTTTTTGGTAAGAGGAAGGCGAACCCCTTACCGGTGCCGTATGATATAGGTTTGTTATTAAGAGAGAGATTTTGAAGTAAACACAACACAAAGATTATCACATAGTTGGAGAGTAACTAAGATGAACGGGCGATCACACGGCATCAATAATAAGATAATGGCTTTTATAAAAAGCCATTATCTTAAAGAACAATTGATATGAACACTAACGTTTCCCTTACCTAGAGTATATCACTTATATAGGAACAATAGTAGGTTATTTTTCATTTAATTTTCATTAAAATAAAATGAATGCAGGAAATGGCATGACCATTCAATTTGTCTATTCAGTTATCAAAATTATTGTTCAACAAAAACCGTATTAGTTCGTCTTACGAGGTTGAGCATTTTATCGCGAACCGTTGCAGATTGTTCTAAACGATGCTTGCCACCATACCAAGCCATCGGAGCTCCCGCTAAACGGAACGTAATTTTACCATATGCACCGCCAGAGCTATGTTCCGGTTTATTGTATCCCATATCTACAGATACACGCGGCGTAAGTTGCATCTCAGAGCCTATGCGCAAACCATTCTTATCAGCTTGTCTATCCTGGTTCCAGTGATAGCCTTCAACATAAACTCTAGCCCAGCGCGCATTTTTAAAGGTTTTACCATATTCTAAGGTATAACCATTAGATACTCGCTCTAAGGTATGCAGGTTCGCATCCAAAACACGCTCATCGGAAGCAGAACCATACCAGTTAAAACGAAACTCGCTTTCACCAGACATATATTCAAGACCAGCACTGAGCCGATCGTGACGATTTAAGAAGCGATGGTCATAGAATAGATGAGCCCCATAGAGACGACGGTCGTCCTTGGAAATACGACGGTACCCAACACCTACATTAAGGGTAGTACCCGTATCAGAGGCGCGAGAAATGCGCTGCTGCGTAAACCACACATCACGAGAGGTATTATCGTAATGACCTAGAGGCTGAATAGTCTCTGCAGAATACAGCGGCTTCCACCCTTCTTGGAACTGAAAACTCAGCGTAGTGCGTCGCATCCACGACTTACCTTTGGCACCATACATAACATTAGATACATTGGACATAGCCACCGCATTAATGGCACGATTCACTGCATCCACATTGCTATACTGCACGGTCTTAGTATCTTGCCGATCCATGATGAGCGGCCCACCTTGGCCAATCACATGGTCCGGTGTGGCAGCAGGCGTAATGTGAAAGCCCTCTGATGCGGCCTTCATGCGCTCTGTTTGAGCATCCGTTTTTACAGACACTACGCCCTTATCATTATGTAATTGTTGTTTTTCTGCCTCAGCTGTACCCACACAACACAATAGGGCGCTCAAGGCGATACACACAATACGTTTCATTACTCTCTACATTTAAAATTCATGAACAACAAATGAAATATATATTAGTGTATCGAATAATGTGCATTTATGTCAAGATTAGCGGTCACTAAACCTTATTACTTTAATGTTATATATAAATATATGAAAATGAGGTAATAACACTGTTATTACCTCATTTTTATAACCTCTATCAATATTAAATTCTATTTCTCATTAAGTTTTTGCACAAGCATATCTACTGTTTCTTGTAATTTTTTATTTTGCGCTTCTAATGTATCAACACGTTGTTCTAATGCGTTATAGGATGCAGGAGAAATCTTAACCAATGTCTTATTTTCACCGAATTTATAAGACACACCCACATTGGCCATCAAATCGCCGCTTACAGTTGTACCTGCTGTAAGGAGTAGGTTTTCTTTCGGATAGTAACCTACGCCAAGAGCCAATGCATTTTCACCCTTGTAGTGACCATAGCCACCCATAACTTGAACCTTGTGGTCAGGATCAAATTGTAGTGGATGCAATGCAGCTAGTGCTGCGGCGCGAGCATCACCGCGGTTGGATTCTTTTTCCACGTGGCGTACATCGCGATGCAATACATCAATTTGTTGGTTTGTACCATATAATTGGGAACCATTAACCGCATCTGTAGAATCTGCTGTAATACGACCTGCTGCAACATGAGTAATAGTGCGTTCTTGACCTGCCGCACCAACAGATACAGTAGACACAGGAGCAGTACCAGCGAAGCTTTCAGTAACACCATTATTGTAAGTATAACTAGGAGTGCTCACTACATCACTACTTTCAGCAGTAGAATTATTACCTAATACAACTGCATTGTCTAAAGATGTTTTCACATTATTACCCACTACGAATGTATTATTAGCACTCACTTGGTTCTTGTTACCAACACTGTAGGAATTATCGCCCTTAACAGTATCCACATTATACGTACCTACACCAAAGGCGCCAGATTGGTTACCTTCAATTTTGTTATATGCGCCAATAGCAGAGTTCTTATCGCCTTTAAAGATAACACCATGACCCATGCCATAGTTAAAATTACCATTTACAGTGGAGTTAGAACCGATTAATACAGTGTTATTCCCCTTACTAGCAGCAGCTTGAGAAGCGCCGAGCCATACGTTTTTATTACCTTGAGAGTAGGAACCTGTAAAGTAGCCTATAGCAATTGTATCGGAAATGGTTGAATTATAACCTGCCGCAAAGTTACCTAAGAAGTTATAATCACCTTTACCGCCTACAAATGTCTTAGAACTAAGCGCTACGTTACCACCACCTTGAGAACCATTCAAGGCAAGACGACCGATGGCAATATTATTACCCTTTGCATTTGGATCCCCTGCATGGGCATAGGGATCGCTGTTAGCCGCCCCAGTTTGACCACCAAGATGTACATTATCTGAGTTAGTGAAAGATGACCAGCCTTGTAAACCAATGTTATAAGTGGCACCACCACTAGAAACAACAGGAATATCTGCAGCTTGAACCAAGCTTGCCGAAGATATAGTCAAAACTCCGAGTACTGCTAATAATTGTAGTTTCTTTGCGTGATTCATAATCATACGCCTCCCTTGTTACACTACAAAACAATTCTACTTCATACTTTCCTCATAATTCTACAAGTAGATTATACTGCCATCGAAAAAATATGTAAATAACATAAATAATAATTCATAAAGAATAGATTAGATAATATAATTAATTAATAAACAGACCCCCGTAGAATTTGTTCCTACGAGGGCAATTGTTTTGAAAACAAAAGAGGCAACAGCCTATGCCGTTACCTCTTTCATAGATATATAGTTATATATACCGATTAGCGGATGCGTTTAACGCGGTTGTTACCATCGCGCATAGCTTCTTTCAAGCTGTAGATTACCATTTCGTTCATGTAGAAACGCAATTCATCATTAGATATGTTAGCTGTATTCTTTTCAAGAATTGCCAAAATTTGGTTTTCATATTCAGCTTGATTCATGTCAGACACAGTTGTGTGGTTTGTGAAAAATTCTTTGTAATCTAAGTACAAGCGGTCTAATGCTACGCGAGCATAGCTATCTTTTTTATAGCGATGGCTTGTAATGTACCAGTCACGACGAACATTCATGTAGTACAACACGTTATTAGTATAACGTTGTTGACCAGACATTACGCGATTGTCGTCTTTGATTAAAGCATTGCTCATTCCCAATTGGAATGCTGCAAATTCAGATACTACAGCTTTTACCTCTTCACTAGGAACAGCAAGAGAGATTTCTTGTTGTTCTGCAGTCAAAGGAGCCGCAGGTTGTTCAGGCATCATCAAAGGATCTTGTGCCGCATGTACTTGGCCAGCAACACATACAGAAGCAATTGCCATAATTGGTAGTAATTTAATTAGTTTCATAAGTCCCCTCATTGGAAGCCGCCCTCCCCAGGGCTACTTCAATTATCATACACTAGATATTATCTCTTTCAGAGCTGTTATCCCCATAGAGATCCCCATACTAAGCATGGTAAATTTATTTATACAGTAAGCATCTATCAATAAATCCTAGTATGCTTACTATTTTCATTAGTATACACAATATATCGTATTTCGTCTATATAGTTTTTCCTTAACATTAAAAGAAAAATGTATAGGTCGCTATATAGTTAATTCTATGCTCCATACTATAAAAGCCTCCTAATAATAAAGTCATAACTCTATTATTAGGAGGCTATATATGTTAGCTATTGTACAAAAAGATTATTTAATAAATCTACACTTAGAATTTATGTGTAAATCCTGCATTTACACCCCAGTCTGCTTGGAGGTCACCAGACAAACCTGTAGTAACGTCAGCAAATACGCTATTGTTACTATTAAAGCCATAACGGCCGCCGAATGCCAATTCAGTCCAAGTACCTTTGAGGTCTTGTTCTGTTAATTTTATTACGCTACCGCTAGCAAATGCAGTTTTTACATTGCCTGTGAAAGCATGACCTGCTGCAAAGCGTGTATAAAGGTTACCATTGCCGAACTGTTTACCCAATTCAAGACCAAGCTTGCCAGTAGTGCTATTTACGCCAGATTGGTTAACAGATACATTATCTACAGTAAAGTTACGGCCACCAAAGTGTGTAAAGTTCAATTGTGCTTGCGGTTCTACATAGAAACCGTTAGCGTATTTCAATGTTTTACCGTAGCGAACACCGATGCTGTACGCATTGGATTTTGTATCGCCAGACATAGCTTCACCGATTTCATTACGAGCTGTGAAGTCATTAGATACGCGACCTACTTGAGTTTCTACATGTACATATTGATCTTTACCAAGGTCTTTCAAACCATACGCACCAACGGAGAATGATTTCAACTTGCCGGAACCATCGAATACATAGTCTTCAGAACCGCGAAGGTAGGATACTTGACCACCTACAGTCCAGCCACGGCTGATTTTAGCATCATAACCGCCTTGGATGCGTGTGTAATCTGTAGCTGTATCGATACCGCTGCCAGAGTAGCTGTATTTACCGCCACCGATGCGAGCCCAAATACCAGTTGGTTCACCTTGTTGCAATACACGAGGACGATACATATCGTCAGCTAATGTACGCCAAGCGTTGATATTACCTACTACAGCGGAACGAATACCACGCATATGAGGTGTATCATAGGCACCACGAATAACAGGATTAGGATTTACTGGTTTAGGTACTGGAGTTACAGGCGTAACTGGTTTAGGATCTGGAGTCACAGGTGTAACTGGTTTTGGATCCGGAGTTACAGGTGTAACTGGTTTAGGATCCGGAGTCACTGGTGTAACTGGTTTTGGTTCTGGAGTTACTGGTGTAACTGGTTTAGGATCTGGAGTTACTGGTTTAGGATCTGGAGTTACTGGTGTAACAGGTTTTGGTTCTGGCGCCACATAGGAGCCTTGGCCATTACCATCTTTCCAAGTAATATCCCCTTCTTTTTGGTCTGTAGTCAATGCTTTTTGGAAGCTAGACACGATACCTTTAGAAGCGATGGATACTGTACCAGAAAGATTTCTTTCACCTTTTACATAGTTTTCATAATAGAATTTATGTGCCAAGTTATCTAAAATCTTATTTACATTGCTTTCAGAAGAAGTATCAAGATGATCACCTGTCACATAGCCATGCACACCTGAACCAGCCGTAGCAGATTTTACAATAAAGTTACCACCCTCGATGTCAGCTGCATCAAGACCAGTTTTTTGGGAACCTGGTTTACTAAAATTCAAACCAGTGCCGCTAGTCATGTCATAAATAACGTTGATATGACCGTCCAATTTATTTACATGAATGTCGCTGCGAGAATCTTGGGAAATACGGCTGAAACCTTCGCGCGTACGAGTACCTGTGAGCTTGTTAATACTACTACGTTCTGTTTTACCATCAATTTTGAAAGATTCCAAGCCGCCCATGCTATCATGACTCCACATGCCACCATCAAAGGTCATGTTGATTTCGCCACCCTTATCCTCTAAGGTATTCACAGCCTTACCGGAAAATTGGTTAGGACTGTTATGTGCACGACCGAGACCGATATTAATCACAGATGGTTGCTGTTCTTGATGAGGAGGCATCATTTTATCAGATACTAGCACATCACCTTGCATATTAAACACTTTGTGTTTTACAGTACCCGCATCATCAATGCCGAGATTAATTTTACTATTATATGCAAACGCTACTGGATATGGGGACTGCCATGGTGCAGTAGTCACGTCCATAACCCCGCCATCCACTTGAATGGAACTATTATCGAGCATACCTGTAATGAAAGCTGGCTGACGATAGCGTTTAGGCAATTGGTCTGTATTAGGAGTATCCAAGGAGCCAATCGTAACTTGACCACCGTTAGATGCTACCACGCCATTGGCAGTCGTATTACCTGTACTTTCAAATTTACTTTCAGAGCCTACGGCAAATACGCGGCCATCAGAATTAAGACCCGCTGCAGCCCATGTACTTGGCGCAGCCATCGTAGATGACAATAAAGTCATCATAACAGCAGATAATAAAACCTTATTTCTACCTCTCATCCTCTTACACCTCAACTATTAAACAATCACACTCAAATTTGTGAAAGTTCCTTCATAAACGAATATATCTATAAGTTGATTTATCAGTCGTTATTTATAGAAAAAGATAGATATATACATACTCACTTTATTAAGAACTCACGTCTAACACTTTTAAAATATATTTAAAATATTACACTATTTTTTGTGAATTGTAAATGAATTTCTCTATTTTTATTTAAAGTTATTTAAGATATTAATATTTGAGTTATAAAACTAGAACATAAAAAAGCAGTGATCTAGTCACTGCCTATACTAATTCAAATTTAATGAAATCAATAGTATTGTTCATCGTAATTTGACGATATATATGATTATATCTATAATATAAATAGATAGCCAAACGAGTGGTTCCGTCGGGCTCATCTCAAGAAATAAATACGTGATGAAATGGCCTTTCAGTTACCTAATTATCCAAGGATAACGAAGGGCTATTTGTCTTTTCCAAGACAAATAAGAGCCACAAGTGCACCAAAGGCAATGACAACCGTCATTACCTCTAGAATTATCATGATTAACTCATAATCACTCATAGACAACCCTCCCTTCATTTACGAAGAGAGGCCCAACCTCGTCTGGCTATCTTAAGTCCATTATATGGCGAACATATAGACGAATCAATAAGAATCTATTTATAGAAATATACGAAATATATTATAAAGACCCCATGTATTAGATGGTTACATCCAATACGTGGGGCTCTTTTTTTATGAGTGCTATATATTTATATAGTACTTATCACCATATACGTTTATATAGTAACTATTATATTAGAATTTATGTGTAAATCCAGCATTTACAGACCAGCCAGCTTTATAGTCACCAGATAGACCTGTACTAATATCAGCGAAGATGCTGTTGTTTGCATTGAAGCCATAGCGGCCACCAAATGCGAGATCTGTCCAAGTACCTTTAATGTCTTCAGATGTGTATTTAGTAGTAGTACCACTTGTGTAAGTAGTTTTTACTGTACCAGAGAAGATATGGTTTACGCCAACGCGAGTATAGATGTTACCTGCGCCGAAGTTTTTACCGATTTCAAGGCCAAGACCACCTGCAGTACTGCTCACACCAGATTGATCTACGTGCATGCTGCCCGCATTGAAGCTATCCCCACCGAAGTGAGTGTAGCTCAATTGTGCTTGTGGTTCAATGTATGTACCATTTGAAAGCTTCACAGTTTTACCATAGCGTGCACCGATAGAGTATGCACTCGCTTTAGTCTCGCCAGACAGTCTTTCACCAATTTCATTGCGAACTGTGAAGTCGTTAGAAGCACGGCCTACTTGAGACTCGATGTGGATGTATTGATTCTTACCAAGATCTTTCAAGCCATACGCACCAACAGCAAAAGCTTTTTCTTTGCCAGTACCGTTGAATACGTAATCATCATTGCCACGAAGGTAAGAAACTTGACCACCTACGGTCCAACCGCTGCTAGTTTTAGCATCGTAACCACCTTGAATGCGTGTATATGTAGTATCTGTGTCGACACCTGTTGCATTGAAGCTGTATTTACCGCCTCCAACGCGAGCCCAAATACCTGTTGGTTCGCCTTGTTGCAATACGCGTGGACGATACATATTATTTGTCAATGTTCTCCAACCGTTGATATTACTCATAACGGCAGATCGAGCGCCGCGCATATGAGGTGTATCAAAATCACCCATGATAACATGAATGTGAGAATTACGGTCTGGCACTGGAGCTGGTTTCACTTCTGGTTTAGGAATCGGTTTAACTTCCGGCTTAGGCGCTGGAGCCGGTTCTGGTTTTACTTCTGGCTTCGGAGTTGGTTTAGGTTGTGGCTTAGGCTCAGGTTTTGGAGTCGGTTTATTTTCACCATATGCGTATTTACCTTGACCATCTTTATCTGCTTGCCAAGTAATGTCGCCTTCTTTAGCATGACCAGAAGTGATGACTGTAAAACGACCAGATTCAGAACCATCAGATGCAATAGCTACTGTGCCTTGAAGGTTTCTTTCACCATTTACATAGTTGTCATAATACATCTTATGTGCCAAATTATCTAAGATCTTATTTACATTCTCTTCGGAAGACATGTCTAGACCTTTTTGAGTCGTATATACATGAGCTGCTGCACCAGGAGCCGCACTTGTAATATGAATATCCCCACCCCAGAAAGAATCTGGAGTCACACCATTATAGGTTTTAGTTGGTGGTTGATAGCTTGGATCCTCAGTATCGCCACCTTCATCATTAGGGTCATAAATAAAGTTTACATGACCTTCAAGCTTATCTACATAGAGTTTATTATGCTCACTTTGGGTTACCATGTTCGCATAGTTGCGGTTATTAGAACCTACAAGTCGATGTACATGGCTAGGTTGCGTACCACCATCTAATTTACCTTCATGCAAGCCACCTTGATAAAAAAGCTCCCAAGAACCATAGTCACCAAGGAATACATTGATATGACTTGGAGGCTTTGCATCTTTATCTGCTAAATTAAATGCTAAACCGTCCCAAAGAGATTCTTTACCAATGATTCCAATATTGATCTCGGACGCATGATTTGGGTCGCTTTTAACGATAACATCACCAACTAAAGATAAGTCGTTACCGATAAAATTACCTTTGTTGCCGTCTACGCCAATATTAACAGTACCACCTTGAGCCACCGCAATAGGAGTGCTCACAGTATGAACATCATAAACGCCTTCCTTAAGAGTAACAGTACTGCCACCTTTACTGCTAATAAAAGGCTTATCATTATAGCCAACATTAGCCACTGCTTTATCAATGCTGACTGTACTACCAGTATCTGCCTCAATCGTAGATACGTAGTTTGTCATATTACCAGCCGTAAACTTCCCACCGTCATTTGCAGTAATATGTGCACCAGTAGGTGAAGTAACTAATGTACTCCCCGCCATTGCATACTGACCTACAGAGCTAGCAATCGTCAGGGCAATTGCTAAGGATAATTTCGCTTTACACATGCGTTTCATAAGAACCCTCTCTCTACACAATATAAACTATTATTAAATAATTTAATTATATTTAATATTTGCGTTTTTGTAAATACGAGGAAAATTTACCACATATTGTATATAACAATATAAAAAGCAGTAACTATAGTTACTGCTAACGTAAAAGACAAATAGCCCTTCGTTACCAGTAACTGGATAACTGAAAGGCCATTTCATCAATTATTTATAGTCTTGAGATGAGCCCGACGGATCTACTCGCTTGGCTATCTTCTTATATTATAGAATTTATGTTATATATCGTCAAATACAGATAAACAATACTAATATGTTGTATTATAAACCAAGAGGCAGAGACTGAGTCACTGCCTCTTATCTTTTTATCTTTATTTACGTGCCACACGCATGGCGGCCATCATGCCTGGGGATTTCCAGACGGATTGACCATTGTCTGAAACGAGTTTGTTGTTATAGTAGAATACATCTGCATTGTAATAGTTACTATCGCTAGATGTTACCTTATAACTAAGACCAGATGTCGTATATACTGTAAAATTAAGTACATCCCCTACTCTCTTTACAGAGTCTTGGTCTACATACCAGCTATTACCGTTATAAGTGGTAGCATACACATCTGTACGAGCTTCTACATCATGTGTATTAATACCAATCAATACGAGCAAAGCCGCTAACATATATAAGAATTTACGCATTAGAATTACCTCCGTTTTATCGTTGGAATACTTGTTTATTATACCAAAAAAACGGTGAAATTCACATTAAAATGGCACCTTCTGCGCCACCCATGATTGACTACTTTCAATGTACGACGTAATGCGTTTCATAATAGGTTTTTCTATGAATGCTAATCGCATATAGTCTACCACCATGCCAACTATGAAAATGAGTGCCACTACAAGAATTGCATATAATGGTAATAAGGCAGAATCGTAATACTGATAGGTACTGACTATATTGTCCCACATATGATGAAGGAACAGCTTATTATCGTGCAATAAATAAATCCCAAAGGTGGTCGATGCTACCGTGTTAATCCAAGGACGATAGGTGATTTTTGCTTTCAAGAAAATAATAAACAAGCCAATGCCTAACAGTAGTTGGAAGAAGCCATAGTCATTTTGGGTAAAATAGAAAATCTGTTTCATATAGGTCGGGTCTGTCATAGCCAGCACATCTACGAGAATATCCCCTCCGAAGGCGCCTAAGATGCCAACAGTACTCAAGATAATACCCGTTTTTTGTGTTATATGAGATCCAAACCCATAGCCACACCGAGCATAGCAAGACTATAAAACCATATCTGCCCTACTAACAGAATCTGGGCATATAAAAAGACAGTTGATTCTCATCAACTGTCCTTTTAGTTTGTAAATTAGAATTGATATGTAAGGTCTACACGATAGTAGTTTGGAAGTTTAGGGTTATAGGACAAAAATTAGTACAACCCTGTAGTAATTTAAAATCCCCTTGATCAGTACCAAGATACTCATCAAAGGGATTATATTAATTATGAAAAAGACAAATAGCCCTTCGTTATCCTAGGATTGCTATTAAATTCAAGTCACATCTTAGGCTTTAAATATAACACCATTATGCTCTAGTTGTTCCACTGTTTTTTTACCAATGCCCGGTAGCATCAATACTTCTTGTTTAGTAATTGTTTTAAAATCATCTACTGTGTATAGGCCGGCTTGTGAAAGTGTAATTTGTGCACCTAACCGTATATTGTCATATACCGGATTTCCACGCAAAGCCCCACCTTTAGCAACCTCTACGGGGCTCATATGAGCGGACTCGCGTTTTCCCATATAACTATCATTAGAGTACCGATTTATAACAGTTCGACCGGTAACACGTTCATACGCATCATATAGAGTCTGCCATAGTGGACTTTCAAAATCCACTAATTGAGTTGGTAAAAATGAGATAGCAGTATATAAGCTTATTAATTCTCGTGGGTCAGAATTTATGTTGCTCACTTGGTCTACCATATACATAATAGCCTCTAAATGATCTTCTACAAAATCGTTCCAGCGCGTTGCATCTTGTAATAACCAATCAATATCTTCATATTCATCAACAAGATCTGCTAATACATCATGGGCTATCTTGCTTTCACCACACTGCAAAGCCAATAGAATATACAGCATATGCATAGGCAACATGATATCTGGAGCCTGATTAAATGCATTTTGTATATCATCGCAACATGCAAGATATCGCTGATATACCTTGCGGCCGCGATCCCAGTTGGCAGCGCCACAACAAGCAACCATCATATACACAAGAAATCCCGAATGATCTTGCTTGTCTCCGTGAAAAACTGGCGTAAAGCAGGCAATCGCATCATTATACATATTATATTCTAAATATATCATCCCCATGTCGATGAGGCAACGCATATAAGGACGCGTCTCTATTATATTCCAATCTATTTTCTTTGGTTTTTTCAACGATTCTACTAGCTGTTTCAACTGATAAATTTGAAAGCTTGGATGTAACTCAAGGGCTATGAGTTCTCGTTTAGCATCTACTTCATCAGGACATAATACAAGGATTTCATTGTATAACTTCCTTGATTTCTCATTCGTATCAGCCTCTTCTGCAGCCTCATATAAATCACGTAATTTCATTTCTATCGTATTATTAAAATCACCACGATTATATTGAGTCATAAATGCTTCTAACAAATCCTCAATAGATTTGAAATCAGATTCATGTTCGGATACAAATTGTTTCTGTAAACGTAATAATAACTCACTATAAAAGTTAAACATAGAGTATCTCCTTATACATATGAACGTAAAAATACTACTCATATGTAATATAGCACGAGGGAATATATTAATTCTATAGGTAATACCTCGACCTATTAATATCTCATCTGAAAATGGGTTGGCAACTAGACGATAAAAATGAGACACCGATTATAGTCGATGCCTCATTCTTTTGGGGTTATAGGACAAAAAGTGTGTGTGACTAATCCCAATAAGTTGGAAAATCTGTAGACATATGTAGCTCATTCCAAACAGGAGCATCACCACATTGAGGGATTGAACGATCTATTTGGCAATAATCAGATAACCGTTTTTAGATAGCAGCAATCGATTCATCTGTAGGCATACAATTTAATATATCTGAAATAGAAAGCGGTCTTGGTGAGTGCATATAGCACCACCAATAGACCGCTTTTTGTCTTCTTTCAAGTGAAAGGCCCCTATGAGCCCGTAACATACTTCTTAGTTGAGCATTTACTCCACCTTCAATACGATTATTTGTTGTAGGTACTGTAATATCAATGCATTCCAAAAATGTAAATAAAGTTTGTTGTCTAATCAGGCGCCATAATGATGATTCAGCTTTAAGCAAACGCTCATGTGTAGAGTGTTTGTTTCCGAATTCATCAATCGTCATTTCTCGTAAAAAATCAGAATATGTTATACGCCACGCTGAAAGCGCATTAATCCATATAAAGGCTTGATCCATTGTTTTCACATTAAATAAAGCTTTGGCAAGACTATAAAGGTCCTTCCCAGCTAACGTTTTAGGTCTACTTGTCGTATATCGTCTAACCTGACAAAAAATATGAAATAGGCATCTTTGGTGGCTACTATGAGGCCAAACTTTTCGTAATGCTTTAGGTAAACCATTAGCACCATCAGATACAACCACTTTAGGTTCAACAATCCGTTCCATTAAGCACTGCCAAGCTCTAGCATGCTCATAACGGCAAACATACCATCCTAGAACATGAGTATTATTGCAACAAATCAACACACATAAATTCCTAGATAAGTAAATTCCATCAAGATATACCACATCATGTACTTCTTCCACTTTTGGTGGCAATGGCCATATGGACCAAAATTTAGCAGTTTTACGCCTAAATGTACGACCTTTACCAGGCATATCAGCTTGAATATCGGTACTGAATAACCAATTCAAGAATAGGTTTAACTCTTTACTTAAATTATTAATTTTAACGGTAAATGCCACCTTACAATGTTTGCAAAACCAACGCTGAGAACCAGATTTTAAAACACCATGTTTAATACATTTTTCATTACAATCAGGACATTTTATTTGTCGCATAAACTCTTCCTCCATATTTGTTTATATATAGGAAGATATAACCTCATTTTAGTCAGTAATTACAAGGGCTAATTGATGTTTTCACCCACACTTTTTGTCCTATAAGCCCATATACTATACTTCAACTAATAAGTTAATTATTTCTATATAAAAGAAGGTATCAATTACAGTTGATACCTTCTTTTAATTCCACTATATACTTTATTAAAAATTATCCTAATATACTAATTCTCCATTAAATACGCGATATTCCTCACCGATTTTTGTTAAATCCTTTACAAATAATCTAGAAGCTTGATAGTCTAACTTCATAACTAATGTATATCCAACAGATTTAGCCTTATGTATTACTTCACCTAGGAAATTAACAATGTTAAAGAATACCTCCTGTGGAGTACAATCTAAACATTTTAATAAAGAGTCATCTTCTTGTAATCTAATACTATATATAGACTCTCGATCGTCTTCCAAAGTAAAGCTTA
Organism: Veillonella sp. Ser01; assembly: GCF_053850375.1. Taxonomy (NCBI): domain Bacteria; kingdom Bacillati; phylum Bacillota; class Negativicutes; order Veillonellales; family Veillonellaceae; genus Veillonella; species Veillonella sp. Ser01. Next base: position 42,558 of record NZ_JBSPUA010000002.1, read on the forward strand.
ATAACACAGAAGATGTCTCTACATCATAATCCAAATGATATGTATTAAGACGACCACGCACTATGGTTTTGTCATCATCTAAAATATTTGTGATTTCAAGCTCTATTGGCTTATTCTTATCAACTGAAAGTACATATTTTCTCATAGCTAAATTCTCCCAAACCTATATATTAACTAATTTATTCCCAGAAATGAAAACTCCCAATATATTCATTCCATAATATTACTGTATAGATTATAACCAATTATGAGATAGAAAAGCCATAAATAGAATATCAAATTTATTCGATTTAGTTTAAATATTAATTACAATATATATTTTGTACTTTCTAATACATTAACTCCCCATACTATTTATGCATCACTATGCTCATAAAATTTAATATAACAGATCAAAATCCCTACAAGAATTGGATATGCCAATAAAAATTCATTACTCATAAAGCATGCAATTTGCCCAAAGAATGCTACTAATAGGTAGACTAATGTAGGGTTATTAATATACTTCTTAATCTTATATGTTCTATATAAAATATATAAAATTGGAGTAATAAATAAGATTTCTCCTATTAACCCAAACCATGCCAATATAGCTGCGAATTCATTAAGTACTGGATATTCAAATGCTAGGAAGCCCTTTTGTAACACATCTTCTGTCCAACGTTTAACTTCGCCACTATCTTTAGCAAAATCAGGGAATTTATCAACCATATAGCTTGAGTGCAAACCTCTACCAACGCCAAATGCTAAATGATCTAGTCCAACGTTAAACATCGCAACTGTATTGCCAAATCTAGCTGAATTAGATCTAGAACTAGTATTGCTAACCGACTTAACATTGCTATCAATATATTTATCTAAAGCTTTTTCTACAGATATAGACTTAGGTGCTTCTTTGACAGCAGTCGTTTGAGAAATACTTGTCTTAATCATAGGACTTACTACTGAATCACCAATAATAGCGAAAGAATAGCTAAGAACACTGAGACCAATTGTAAATAGACACAGCTTCCACCAAGATTTGTATCTAAAGATTAGACTTAATACGATAAATGCAACCAGTTCAAATAGATAAACAACAACACCTGTGCGAGCTTTAGTTAAGAAAATCATGAAAACCAAGAAAAATGCTAATACAATATCAAGTTTATTTTTAGCATTCACATAATGAATACCTAATAATGGAGCTAAAAATACGGCAATCATACTAAAATAAGATGGTTCTAATGCAAGGCTTCTAAGTTGACCTGGCCATAATTCTGGAGGCCACCAACCACTTTGTACTACAGGGTCATATAAGCTATTATTGATCATTACTAGTATAGAAGCTAAATAATCTGAACCACTCCATAGCCAAGAAACCTCTATAATAGAGTAAGCTATACATAGAATTGTTAATATTCTTGCAGCATTAACAATTGTATCGAGACCTTTTTTACAATCATCCTTATATAGATTAAAAACAATTAAGAATAACCCAATTAGTGGGAATATAAAGTTTCTAAATAAATACCAAACTAAAGATACCATCAACTTTACTTGTAGAATAAATTCATTACCTACGAATGAAGGGAATAGGGCATATAGTTTTTGGACAACAGATGTATTAATTAGATACGTATAGATAACAGTATCATAAAAAGGAAAAGAGAATACCCCTAATATAGTACAAAAAACAATCCAAACGATAGATATAGCAAAATATGATTTAAATGGAACCTCTGTCTTCTTTTTCCATATACTATATACAATAAATAACAAAATGGAAAAGAAAAGAAATATCATCGATAGATTATTACCCATTGAGAACAAAGTATACCGATCTGGTATCCGCATCAATGGTAATGCAATTATCATTGCACAAAGCAATAGCTCTTGAATTTTATAATATACTGTATTAATCATATTAAGACAAACCTCACAAACTAGTTAATACATCTTACAAGAGTCGCTTCCATAATAAGCCTCCCATAATAATCATAATTAGAAATTCTGTTAGTAGCATTGTCATTGCTACGCCTTCTGCACCCCATATATAACACAATGGGAATATAGATAACAAACTAAAGAATGCTGCTAATACTAGAGTTCGACTATAAGCACTATTCATATTAAGGGGTAACATCGTTTCTTCACCAAATACAGTACTAATAGCAACAGCTAATGGAACAAATGACAAGATTCGTAATACATCAACTGTTAACTCATAATCTGCTCCGAACAGTAGCTTAACTATAGTATCTGAAAAGAAAAATAGAGATGTACAACCAACGAGGCCTATAAGCAAATACAAGAATAATTGTTTTCTAATAAATTGTAATCCCTTGGGAATATCATCTCTCATCATCTTACTTATAAATGGATATATTGCATCACTTACAGCATATATACCTCTGCGAACACAGGTAATTAATTTATCAGCAGCACTATAATAACCAACAATAACATTATTCGTAAGCATACCTAATACTACTACATTAGTTGCAGTATACAAGTTAACTGCCAACGAAGATACGAATATAGACCAGCCTTCTTTATAAGAATTAATAATCTCATCCATAGGTGGCAATTTGAATAATCCTGTATAGTGTTTTCTTAACCAAACTATTGAAAAAATACCTGCAATTAATGGAGTACAAGCTTGTAAAAATGCCGCAAGTATATAATCATCTGGAGATTTTACGAGTAAAAATATACCAAGCATTGTACAGATACGACCACTCATATTTAAGATGGTAATATACCGCATTTTCTGTATGCCCTGGAAAAACCATACAGGAAATAAAACATTGCCTATAATTCCACAGTACATAACCTGAAATAATACTATATCAATCATATTTCCTAGTAATATACGTTGCAAATTATAAATAGCAAAAAATACTATGGTAACAAATATTAATATACATACTTTTCCATAAAAATATTTGGAAAATAGAGATCCTATCTTCTGTTCTTCAGCCTGTGCTATTGCCTTTGGTGCCGTTAAGGAGTACCCAAAATCAACAAAAATTCGGAAATATTCCATAATACCTTGCATAAAGGCAATCATCCCGAAATGCAATGGTCCTAATACGCGAATCAAATATGGTACCAAGATAAATGCGAGTACATATTCTAAAGCACGCAGAGTCAGCAGAGAAAATATATTCTCTATTAATACGGAGTAACTCTTCCTCACATTACCCATCCTCTAACATTAATATCTATCAAACCTTACTAATCATGCTTTCATAATTAGAGAAAACCCCATAGTATTATCAATCTAAAAATATCAAGATAATCTCTATGGGTTTTAATCATATATAATATACAACCTTACAAATATATATAATTCATATTTAATAATACAATTTAACCAATACCCTCTTTATATATTGTTTGCATTTCCACAATGGGTTATGGCTAGTATCAACTGTATGAGCTAATACATAGTGTTTATATTGAGTTAGTAAATCTTTGTACTCTTTCTTACATTTATTTGCACAAACTCTACGAGACAATTCCACATAGGAATTTAAAAGATACAGTTGCAACTCATTCTTTACACTACTACAGTGATTCATAATATAATCACTCATATATATATGGGACTCTACTGTATCCGTCATAAAACGTCTACTGAAATTAGCCATTATACTACCAGCGCGTTGTACATAATAATAAAGGGGTTCATTTACTGTTACTATAGTATTAGCATTTAAAAATAGCCTGAAAATAGTAAAATTATCCTCTTGAACTCTCCCCTTTGGAAAACGAACTAGTACTGTCCCATTGAATAACTCAGATTTAAAAAGTTTATTCCATACTACATTGAGATCGAATGGTTCAGTTTTTAATAGATAATATCTCAACATATCCATGCCTGTAAAAGTTCGTTTATCATCTTGAACAGACATAGTATGTATACTTATATCATCATCGCCTCTATAGATATAATAATTACAAGAAACCATATCAGCATTGCTACTATTCGCTACAGTAAACAATCTTTCACACATTGTATTTTCTATAAAATCATCACTATCAACGAATAAAATATAGTCTCCCGTAACATGATCTAAACCATAATTACGAGCATCGGAAAGCCCACCATTTTCTTTGTGAAAAACCTTAATTCGTTTATCTTTCGCCGCATAAGAATCTGCAATAGAACCGCTACAATCGGTTGCCCCATCATCGACTAAAATAATTTCTAAATTTTGATAGGTTTGATTAAGTATTGATTGAATACATTTATCAACATACTGTTCAACATTATAAATAGGAACAATAATAGAAATTAATGGCTCCATATACTCAATCCTTTCGATCTATCTTATAAGCAACAATATTATGTCCACAGCGTTGATCCTCAGGAGGCATCTGCATATAATCATCATACATATTGTCCAGGTATTCTCTCCAACAAGACATAACAGAGAATGATTGGTCTTCAAATTCAATGGTAGTCATCTTTTCAAAATCTTGTTTAGGTAATCGTTCCTTTACACCTTCACCCCATGCAATTACACCAACATGCTCTGAGTTGATATAATCATAGGATTTAGCCAATCGATCCATAATATCGATACAACGTTGTTTACCAAATAAACGGCATAATGGAACAATCACTAATTTTCCTAAAGCATGGATAAGAGATTTACCCTTAAATAGCTTAGCACTAGCTAATGTAAGTATTTTTTGATAAAAAATCGATTTATCATAAATTTCTTTCATGATAGACATATCTTCACTAAACCCATCAACAGGGAAAATATCTATCCACAAATACTTACTACGCAATGTATTAGAATATGTATTTTCACAAGGGATATTTTTATTGATTATAGCCGCATAAGTCGCATCTAAACTATGATTGATAGGATTAGCAATTAACTCTAATCCATCGTGATCGTAGTGCTCTTTTAACGTTAATAACCGTTCATAATCAGGTCTTGGCATGCAAACATCAATATCATCATCCCAAGGTATAAACCCTTTATGTCGAGCTGCACCTATCAATGTGCCATAACATAAACTATATTTTAAATTATATTTTTTGCAAAATTGGTCAAAATCCTTGAGAAGATTCAACTCTTCTAGCTGAACTTCTCGTAAAGATAATTGTTGCATACTCATCAAATCCCATACTAAATAACAGTAACATCTGTATCAGATACAAACTTATTGAGAACGCGTACCTCTTCAACTATATCTTGATGACTCATCAAGAAGCTTTCAGAGTCTTCTCTAATACATTTCAAAAACTCAACAATTTCGTATCGTAAACCTTCACCTTCAAATTTATAGAAGTACTTTTGATTCAAGTTTACATCTTCAAAACGCATTTCAAAGAATTCTGTTTTCCACCAAGGTGCAGGTACATAGATATATCCTTTAGAACCAGATATGACTAAATCACCCTCAGCTTTAGCATTGATAGCCACTGTAGCAGAAGCCATCGCATCATCATAAAGGAAATTAATTTTCGATAAAATATCGACATCATCAACCTTATGACTTATAAAATCAACGCGGTTATAATTAAAGCCTAAGAGTTTAAAGATAGCCAATAACGGATAGGATGCTAAAGATAAAATACTACCACCCGCTATTCTAACTTGATTAGCCAAATCATCACCCAAAACTTGTGTAAAATTAGCCTCTACATTAAAGATTTTACCAATTTTTCCACTACGAGCCATGGCAATTAACTTATTAAAAGCAGGGCTATACGCTGTTTTTAAGCCTTCCATTAATACTAAGTTGGAAGATTTCGCCAACTCTATCAAGCGTAATGTTTCATCAAGGTCACTACTAAATGGAAATTCTGTTAATACATGTTTTCTAGCTTGTAGTGCTTTTTCAATATACGCACCACGTTTAGATAAAGGCATGTTAATATATACCGCATCTACCTCATCTAGTAACTTTTCAGATGAACAAAATTGCTCTAAATCATTAAACTGATATGATTTATAGATAGTATCAGTCTCATCTGCCTCTGTGTACCCACCTATAATATCAATACCACTAACAAATTTAGACTCATCTAAAAATCTGTCCAAAATAACTTCATTACCAATAATACCTAATCTAACATTCTCGGAATTTCTGATTTGAGTACTAGAAATACCTTGTGTTCTTGGTAAGTAAACTACCTTACAATACTCATTTAAATAATCAAAATAGCCTTCCCAATCAGATCCAACAGTAAATATATCTACATTAAAACGTTTGATATCATCTATTTTTTGGCCAAAATATTCTTCTACTACGATTTCATCTGCAAAACCTGTAGCACGCACATTATCTATGCGCGTCATTAAAGAATCACGAACATTAAATTTGCCTCTAGATTTATCAAAATAGTCGGATGTAACCCCAACAATAAGATAATCACCTAATGCTTTTGCATTCTTTAATAGATTATAATGTCCCTCATGAAACAAATCATATGTTCCATATGTTATCACTTTTACCATATTATTTACCTGTAATCTCTTTAATGACTGATTTCATTGTTTCTACGAGCATTTTATTATCCTCAATCGTTGTATCACCAATATGAGCAACGCGTAGTACAAAGTCTTCATTGACCCCACCCGTAGGATTTACAAAAATATCATATTTGTCCTTCAAAATTGTAAATACATCTTTAGCAATTGGTTGTTCAAAACGGATAGGTGTAACCGCATTACTGATAGTAAAAGTAGGAAGAGATACTGGTAGTTCTTTAATTCTATTTCTGAAATCTTTTGCCACACTATCAATACGAGATAAATAGTTTTCAAAACCTTCTTCTTCAATTAAATGTAATGCTTTATTCATTTCTAAGCATACTCCAACAGCAGGTGTGAATGGTGTTTGACCTCTTGTAAAGTTCTTTATATATTGGTTGAAATCAAAATAGAGATTCTTAATGTGATTATTTTTTACACGTTCCTCATATAATCTGTCACTAATTACAATAGGAGATATACCTGGTGCAATACAAAGTCCTTTTTGGGAACTCAAAATAGTAACATCAATATTATTACCAGCCATATCATAATGATCAATTAAAAACGAACTAATTGCATCAATCACTAAGTACGCTTGTTTCTTTTTAGCAAAGCTACTTAATAAATTAATATCATATAGCTGTGCTGTAGAAGTTTCATCAATATTAGCAATAACAAATGTAAATGATTGTTCTTCTACTGCATCAAAATGTTTAGCAGTCAACGCCTCGCCATCTTCTAGTTTAATCACAGTATGAGAAATCTCATGGAGTTCACATAAATCAACAAAACGTTGACCAAAAGTACCACCATTAATAACTAGTACATGGTCAGTTTCATTCATACAATTCATAATAGTAGCTTCTAATGCGCCTGTACCAGAAGCTGTTAAGTAGATGGATTTATAGCTTTCTGGTGCATTCATAAACTTTTTGAGCAGTTTATCTGAGTCTAACATAACTTCAGAAAATTCTGCTGTTCTAAAATAAGGAACTTGTTGATGTCTTACATCAAGAATTTCCTTTCTCATTTGTGTTGGTCCTACTGTAAATAGTTTCATAATATAATCCCCTCTTATTGTTTCCAATATACTCTATAGTTATGATGAGGTACCTGACGATCTTCAGGTGGTGCTTCCATATAATTATTGTATAAATGACTTAAATAGAAATCGCTATCTGTGAGTCCCCAAAACTCAGTATCCTCAAAAGGATATAAACTTCTGTTATCAAACAAAGCCTTTTCGTAGACCTCTCGTTTATTACCACTTGCACAATCAACGAGAATACTTATATATTTCGCATCTGAAAATGGATACTGTTGTGCATCTTGGTTAATCTTTTTAATTAAACTTGTAGTTGGTAAAAAATGCATCAAGCTAATAGCACCAAATTTCAAGAATGTGCGAATATAACCTTTTAGCTTAGCAAAGCTACCTTTAGAGTCTACGTAGCGATTACTAAATGTAAATTTCATAGACGACCCATGGAACAACAAGTTTAAAAGTTGTTGGTGTCTAAAAAGTTTTTGTTGTGCCTGTGTATCATCTGGTAACCCATCCATAGGGAAAATATCTATAAATACACCTGCTTTATCAAAATTACGCCATAATGTATTATCAATCATAACTGTTTCTTGATCGAATACCTTTGCCATTGTATAGGTGTAACTATCATCGTTTTCAATAGAATATACTTGATATCTTGGATTATGGTCATTATATAGCTTAATAAAGCGATTATAATCATCCCGTGGCATCATAATATCAATATCATCATCCCATGGAATAAAGCCTTTATGTCTAACAGCCCCCAACATCGTTCCATAGGATAATACATATCGAATATCATGTGTATCACAAAAATGTGCCACATCTTTTAAAATATCTAAAGCGACACGCTTAATTTCCGAAAAACCAATTTCTCGCATCAAAAAATTTCTCCATAATACAAATAGGTCTATTATTTAAAGAATTTTCTTTTTAAGAATAAGCCACCCTTTTTCAACCAATTTTGAGGCTCCATAAAGGATACATTTTGTTCTTTATAGTCGATGTTATTTGCTTCAATCCATACGTCGAGCAAGATTTCGCTTACAAAACCATAAATACGAGCTTCGTATGTATCGTAATTGGAAATATCGACGCGATGTTCGATTTCCTCCAAGATAGAGAACATCCACTCGCAGTATTGATCAAATAGGTCACGACGCATGACAAACATGTTGAACATGTGCGCCCATGTGCGATTGCAAATCTTTGTGAAAGCAGCGCTATATTCAGGATATTTTTCAGCGATGATTTGCTCTGCCGCATCAAGGCCGTCGCTATGATGGGCATGATTATAGTGAGAACGGTTAGATTCAATATAATATTTACGCTTATCTGCTACCACAACAGGATACTCTGAAAGTAGTTTTTCCCATTCTTGACCTGTAAGAATTTGATTCTTTTTGTCCTCTACGGAACGCACCTCTTTGCGCGTAAAGTATCGTCTGTAATGAACGAGACCGATATAGTCCGCATCAAGGTTTTTCCAAGCCCAATAAAGGCCTGTTAATTCACAATAATTTGCATTTTTTGAGGAGATATTATCTCCTGTATGATCGCCGGTATAACCAATATCAGCTTTGCCTTCTCGACCTACATGGATTGGCATGTACACGGAGTCCTCTGGCATCCAATATTGCTTATGTGTAGCTACTAAAATCTTAATATTCACTAGTACTCTCCTACATGAGTGTTGTCTCTCAAGTCTATCTACTTACCATATGAAAACTTGGTTAGGCTAACTCCTTTTCTACTAATGCCAAAGCGCTAGCAATAACCTTATCCATATCGTAATATTTATATTCCCCTAAACGACCACCAAAGATAACATTAGAAATCGTTTCAGCCTTTTTAACATATGTTGCGTAAAGATCTAAATTCTTTACATCATTCACTGGATAATAGGCCTCTTCGCCAATTTTCCAGTCTTTTGGATATTCTTTTGTTACATATGTAACAGGTTGTGTGCCAAATTCAAAATGCTTATGCTCAATGATACGAGTATACGGAATTTCCCCTTCCGTATAGTTCACAACGGCAACACCTTGATGGTTTTCCTCTTCAAGACGTTCAGTTTCAAAATGAAGACCACGATATTCCAATACACCTTCAGAGTAATCAAAATACTCATCAATAGGACCTGTATAGATAATTGTATCTGCCAAGGCTTCATATTCATCGCGATGTTTGAGGAAGTCTACACCTAGGCGGACTTCAATACCTTCTAACATGCGTTCAATCATCTTCGTATAACCGCCCATAGGAATGCCTTGGAAACGGTCATTAAAGTAATTGTTATCGTATGTATAACGCACAGGTAAACGTTTAATAATGAAAGCTGGCAATTCTGTACATTTACGGCCCCATTGTTTTTCCGTATAGCCTTTGATGAGCTTTTCGTAAATATCTGTACCTACAAGGCTAATAGCTTGCTCTTCTAGGTTCTTAGGTTCACTTGTAATAGCAGATCGTTGCTTAGTAATAATGTCCTGTGCCTCTTTAGGAGTTCGAATATTCCACATTTTGGAAAAGGTATTCATATTAAAGGGCAAATTATACATTTCACCTTTATAGTTTGCTACAGGGCTATTTACATAGTGATTGAACTCAGCAAATTGATTCACATAATCCCACACATGCTTTAAGGATGTATGGAAAATATGCGCACCATAGACGTGAATGTTAATATCGTCTTTGCTTTCACAGTACAAATTACCTGCTATATGATTGCGACGATCGATAACAAGTACAGATTTACCACGCTTATGCGCCTCATGGGCAAATACAGCACCAAATGGGCCTGCCCCAACTACTAAATAATCAAATTGTTTTTTCATATGTATATCCTTATTTTTTCATTCCAAGACATAGCAATCGTGAATAATGATTTTTTCTTAACATATAACCTATCAAGATAGATAGAATTGTAGATGCTAAGAAGCACACAATAAAAGCTTCATAATACAATCCTAATTTAGACCAAAGTACAATTCTGAATGGAATCTTAACGATATCACTAAAGATATAAACATCCATTGAGACAGTGCCTAAAAAGATTAGTAGTGTTTTATATAATCCGATTCTAGATGAGATTTGGTTAGCTATATAGTATGTAATAGTAATGCCCGAAACTGCTGTTATAAGAGTAAGTATTTTAAACACATTAATATCATGTAGTAATGCATAATTACCTACACCAAAAATCACCATAGATATAAAAGCTATTCCTGCAGATTTCATATAATCCAGTAGCGCATATTTCTTTATATATAATCCCAAGATAAAGAAGAATTGGAAGTACAATATCTCCGATACCATAGCTATAGAAAAGATATTTAATACATCAGATAGCATTCCAATAAGGAAAGATCCAATTAGTAAACCTAAATTTACACGCTTAACCAATACGGCAATCAAGATTGAAATGAAGAACAAACAATATAAGAACCATAGTTCCCCATCCGGATTAATACCTATTAATATTTTCCATATATCTTGCGGATTAAGTTGCTGATTTGCAAATTTTGATAAAGCTAATTTGAAAGGAAAATATAATAAACCAATAGTGAAATAAGGAACCATTAACCGTATACTTTTATCTTTTACGAATTTCTGGAAGCCCTCTTTCAAAGGTATATGCATAAAATAGCCGGCTACAAAGAAAAATACAGGCATATGGAAGCTATAAATTATAGTCCGCATCAAATATAAAGGATAACTAGCAATGCCACTAGCACTTGCTTGGTCTGGAACAGAATGCCCTAAAACAACAAGCAAAATTGCAATTCCCTTCATAATATCAAAACTACTATCCCTCATAATACCGACTAATAAGCCCCTTTCGATTTAACGACAGCCAACACCGTTTTCAAAAGATATACAATATCAATCCACACGGACCAGTTATGAACATACCAAGAGTCCATTAATACACGCTCTTCATAGGTCGTATCGCTACGACCGCTAACTTGCCATACACCGGTAATTCCTGGTGGTACAAGGTAAAAGTCGTTGATATAGTCGCCATATTTTACGATTTCATCACGCACGATAGGACGAGGACCTACGAGGCTCATATCACCAACGAGAACATTCCACAATTGTGGTAATTCATCAAGACTTGTTTTGCGAAGGAATTTGCCGATTCTTGTAACACGAGGATCATCCTTCAATTTGAAATCTCGTTCCCATTCCTCACGGGCTGCAGGATTTTCTTTCAAATATACCTCTAATGCCTCTTGTGCATTCGGCACCATGGAGCGGAATTTATAGCATGGGAACTCTTTACCACCTTGACCAACGCGCTTATGACCAAATACGATTGGCCCTGGAGAATCTAGATAAATCAATAGCGCTACAATGGCTAGAATAGGTAAAATCAAGATGCCCCCACATACGGTAGCTACAATATCAAAGATGCGCTTCATAATGCGGTTAGACTTGCGAGCCAAGTTATTTTGTACGCGCAATACAACGGCTTGCTCTTCCATCATGCCCCGAGCCGTAATATTACTTGTGGGCAAACCAAATAATTCAGGCACAAAGGCTACTCGTTTTACCAATAATTGCAATCGATTAATCAAAGATACTAACTTTTTAGGTTCTAACCCTGGTGCACAAATAAGAACTGTTTGTACACCTGTATCTTTAATAACTCTTTCTACATCAGAAAAAGCACCTAAACATGGATATTCTTTAGCAATAGTAGAGGATTTAGGATTATCATCTACATAACCAATAATCTTATACGTAGCAATTGGCATGCGATCTAAGGATTTCTTTACGAGCTCTGCTGTTTTACCTGCACCAACTAATAAAACTGGTATCGTTAAGTATCCTGCCTTAGAAAGAATCTTACCTACAATAAAACGGGAACTAAAGATAAAGAGCAACATAAATACATAAGCAAAGGCTACAAATAGACGAGATACATCATTAATTACATGTCCTGTGTACATGAGCACAATAGATACAACTACGCCAATAGTGATGCTACGGAAAAGATTTTTCATAGTATCCCAATAAGGAGATACCACAGAATATGTATTATTAAGAAGTAATATAGACAAAAATACTAAAGGTATAATGCCATATACATAGATTTCATCTACCTTGAAATGTGGGCTGACCGGTAAAATTGGCAAATTTAACCGTAGATAGTAAGCTGCTAATGTTCCTAAAACAATAGAAACATAATCTGCTATAAGCACTATGATTTTGCTAACGAGCAACTTGTTGTGATTATTATATCCAGAACTATTCATACTAATACCCCAAACTATAAAAAAAGGTTGTTTTCTCAATACAATTTTCAAGAAAACAACCTCTAAAACATACGAATACAATGTACCAATATTTACTTATATTGTATCATATTCAAAAGTTTAAAACTATGAAAAACCATAGATTTTAGCTATCTTTTATGTAGTTTTTTGGAGATTCTCAGTCTATTTAAATCAGACATAAAAATCAATTAAATAATGCGTAAATATTTCCTAAACGACTTTGTTGTTCTCATTTATTTTCAATTGAATCATGATGCCCATAACAATCCAAAACATGCGGATCCCCGATGAATTTCCCCATGTATAATCTATAGATCCAAACAAGAACAAATAGCTAATAAAGCCTACCATTATTGATAAATCATAAGGGTTTCTTGATTTAACATAATGTATCAAAGATTTACAGAATATAAAGAATGAAAATCCTAAGAATCCAATGAGCCCTAATATGCCAGATTCAGAGGCTATTTGCAATAGATTATTATGAGAATGGCCTAGATTTTGAGTTTCTTGTTTCAGTTTATAATGCTCTCGATATGTTTTTTGCCATAACCCAGGACCAACACCTGTTACAGGATGATCCATAATCATTTGCTTATCGGATTCCCATACATAGATACGGCCCAAATTTGAACCATCTGTGCTTATATTAAAAGTACTTTCAAAACGATCTACATAGCCTTGATTACTACTAAATGCATATCCTATACCTACAACAGCTACAAGTAGTACCAATATATAGCGAATATTAACGAAGCAATAGCGCAATGTTATGAGTATACCGTTAATACCATTAAATAACCAAGAACCACGGCTTTGATTGCCCCACATCCCCAATAACATACCAAATAAAGAGAATACAGCTGATTTTCTCACATATGAAGGAAATGCTTTATCATAAGCAGCAATTAAAGCCAATGGAAAGGCCAATGTTAACAACATGGCTAGCCCCATCATAGAGCCATGAATAACACCACCTGCACGACCTCCTGGACCTAAATTATAGCCCAATAGATACTGTGCGAAGGCAGATAAAGCATCAATACCCATATATACAAAGAATACTGATAATATGGCATATAATTTGCGAGAACTTTTAATAAATAACAGAATTGGTACGATGACTAATACCTTCCAAACCCAAATATTAAAGAAATATTTAGTAGTCACCGCTATATCATTGCTGATTAATGCGGACGGCAATACGCATAGTAACATGCCTACATAGGCCCATCCATATTGGCGTATGGACTGTGGTACAGAGATTTCATGTCGTCTATACCAACAAGTTACTAAGGTCATCAATATAATAAGGCTATATATTAAATTCCCTAGTGCCATAGATGACCGCGTCGTACATATCATCAGTGAAATGAGTACGGTCAGCACCATTTCAGAATTCTTAATTATCCAAGATTGCATACTAACCCCTTTTCACCTACATAGTTACAATCTAATTTTCATCATATTAACATCTATTTTATAAATATCTATTTTCTAAATATCTATTTTACACGTAACAATGGTTTCAGATGATCTTGAATCTCTTGCTCATATTGATCGAGTAATTCATAGCGTTTTCTGTATTGGCTACGTTTTTGTGATTTAATTTCTTCAATAGGTTTACGATATTCCTCTAATGGAATGTTGAAGAAACGGTCATCACTACATACAACACCACCAGATTCCTCCCACAATGGATCTAGCTCAGCTACCTTAGCGCGATGACCGCGAACTAAATGAGTATTTGCATAGAAGCCTTCATCAGATACGGCATAAATGGATTCGACCTTACAAAGGACCGCAATATGGCGTAATAGGAACATAATAAAGTTTTTTGGTCGATACCCAAACATCTTTTTAGTAACTGTTTTAGCATTATCAAGGCCATCTTTATATCCTTGAATCGTGCCAATCCACATAGCAGGCTCTCCATTAAAACCTTTACCAAAGCGGAAGTTAGCATGGTATACGCCTTGTTTACCCAAGGTTAACAACAAGGTTAAAAACCCTTCTTTTCGTTGACCCGGTCCATAATATAAACGGGCCACCATATCAAGGTCTTCTGATTCCCATACGATAAAGCCACGATTCATACGGCTTACATCGTCATAAATATTATCTGGATCTACAGAGTACATTTCGCGAATGGCTTCATCTGTAAATACATCTTTCAAATAATCAAAATGATTAATAATAGACTCTAATCGTTCCTGTGGTGTTGAGCTTTTAAACAAGAAATATCTTGTCATTAACTCAAATAGACCAACTTGACGGTCTAATAATGTTGGATCTGGCGTATAGCTTGCAAAATAGTTCTCTAGTGCCTCTATTTCTCGTTTATTGCGGATAGAGCGCATTGTATGAAGGAAAGTGCGTCGTGTTTCCCTCCAACTACGTTTGCCGTAAATCTTACGACCTCGCTGCCATTGTGTTTCTAAATATCCCATCTCAAACTCCTATCCACTAAAAAACTACCAAACCTTATCATTACTTATCAGTGGAGTGTAAATTATCTATAATCGTAACTAATTCATCTGCCACACGATCAACAATGAATCGCTGTTCCACAACTTGTCGTGCCTTTGTGATGATATTTGGCAAGTTTACAGCATCACTCATCACATGTTCCATAGCTTGTTGTAAGCTGTGTTCATTCAGCGGATCTACAATAAATCCAGATTCACCATCGTCTATGATTTCTCGTTGAGCCCCAGAGCCACTTGTAATGACTGGTACACCGCAATACATAGCCTCACAAATAACGAGACCAAATGCTTCACGCGTTATCGTTGGCAATAGTAAGCAATCTATGGATCTATATAAACCTTCAATATCTCGTGTAAAGCCTATAAATTCAACGTAAGAATGCATTTGATGTGCATGTATATAATCTTTTAATTTCTTAATTTGATCCTCTGTACCAGCCCCCGATATAATCAATCGAACATCGGGATTGTTTTGATGAATCTGTTCCAGAGCACTTAAAATCAGATACAAACCTTTCCGTTCTGTTATACGCGCACTATATCCAAAGGTTCTAACCTTATATTTCATGGGAACAGCATCCGAAAAGGACTGGAATCGGTTCGGATCAATACCATTATATACAACATGGTATTTGCTAGTATCCTTAATAGCAGGCGTCATAAGATCGTCATAAACAAGTTTAGACACACAAACGAAGGCATCTACTTGTGCATTGATCCATCTATGATATATATCTGTTTTACCAGGTACAAGATTATGCTTTATAAACACCAATTTAGCACCTGTTAACTGCTTAAGAGCAATACAGAATAAGATATATTTACCAGAGTGGCATACAATCGTATTAATCCCCTGTTCTTTCATCTGTTTAGCCACGGCATTAACAGATAAAAAACCCTTCAAGGTATAGAGATTGGCAGTCATCACATGGCCCACTTGGGCATACCGAGATTGCATATCTTCATTCGATTGGTCCACTAAGATATACGCAGTCCTATGTCGTTGTTGTAATTGCTTACAAATATCATATACATATTGTTCACCGCCACCCCAAATTTTGGCGCCTACAACATTGATTATAGACATAGGTTCCTCCTATCATACACATATAGTAGCATCTATTGATGTATACGAAATACTGATTACATATACATCAATAGACTATTATCATTTAATTATACTATGACTTATTCATGCTGTCTTCGTGATTAATGAGCCACATAGTCAACATTGTCCAATCTCGCGCATCGTCCTCATGATTATTAATAGGGCGAATTGGCTCAACCGGTTTATAGGACGGTATGTTGCTTTCACCATAATCCATACGAACATCGCCCATCATATGAGGCGTAATCCATTGATATGGTGTAACTAATGTATCTGGCTGTTCATCAAACAAGGACGGTACGATGGAATAATATTCGAAACCCTTTGGCGCAATGGCTTCAATAATGGTAGGCATGAGGCTCATATGCGTGCCAATTGGCGCCGTAATCATATCCTTGGTGAAAGCAGGGTGTTGTAACAGCCCTACCGTACAGAATGTATCGCGCAAGGTATAGTCTCGTTGAATTAAGGATGTATTATTCAAAGAGCCAAATAGATTAGAGTGGTCACCGGTGACAACGAATAAACTATCAGGAAATGCCTCTTTCATAGCATTAACAAAGTTAAAAATCGCCTTATCACTATAGCGATAGGTAGCCAATTCCTTATTGCGTTTCTTGTTGGATTTTAAATCATCTCCAAGGTTTGGCATAACCTGTTCAGGATCATAATCTAATAAGGAATCCTCCATTTTATAAGGACCATGATTGGATGTAGTATAAATAAAATGGAATGTAGGATGTTCTAAAGATTTGATTTCCTTTTCAATATGTTCTAAAAATACATGGTCATAAACGCCTACCCAAGTCTTAGGGGCATCAGGGCCACAAAAAACAGAAGCACTTTCTACACGGTCAAATCCTTGAGCCTTACCAAAGTGATTAAAGTTACCATACGATGCATTACCACCATACCAGTAAATCGTATCATAACCTAATCGCTTCATTTGAGATACCAAAGAAGTCGGCAATGGTTCATGCCAGAAGGATTCCCGTTCATTGATTTCCATGCCCGCATCATAGACACCAGATAACAGACTCACAATGGATGGACGAGATACATTACCGGCAGGCAAGAAATTAGGTACTTGCGCCGTATGTGGATTATCTTTAAAATCCCATAAACCAGGACATATATTGAGATCCTTATAAGGTTCATCGAGAGACCATTGTGGAATACTTTCACCAACAACAAAGAATATATGTTGTGGTTTATCAATACGAGGACCTGATGCAACGCGTTTGAATGCATGAAGCGGTGTATTCAAATCCTGCCAAGAATCTTTATATTCCTTAGGAACAATACGGTGAATCGCGTCATCAATGTCCTCAGCAGATGCGGTATATTCATCACGAAGTGGATGTTTTAGCACCGTTTCTAAGGCACATAAATCTGGCACTGTAGCACGAGCAAAGAATATATCCTCTTTTACCACTGTAGGAATCGTATCCCATTCTGGTTTATCATCATGAGATAAAGTTCCACCATAGCGGAACCAATAAAACCCCAAAACGGAAGCAGCCACAAGACCTATATTCCAAGCTACAGTAGACCAAGTTCCTTCAATAGTTGGATAGGGTATAGATGGCAAGGATAAGAAGAAATCCCCCATGTACCAGGATATAAACGTAATAGGAATCAATCCTAAAATGACGAGAATTCCTCGATCTTGATTAAAGAATACATCAATCAAATTACGTTTCTCTGCATGATTTCCATAATGAACCATATAGTTATACGTATCATGGAAATGCTTATAAAAAATCATTTTTCCTGCAAAAGCTACGTAAAGTATGCAGGAATAAATAGTTAATCCCACTAACCGTACAGTATCTTCTATTTGGTGATATCCATCAAATAATAATGCAGGAAGCGTCACCAATACTAAGGGTAGTAAGAATACATAAGCATCAAAATCCATGCCCCACCAAAAGCCATAACGCAATGAACCTAATACAGATTTCCAGCGTCCCTTCCATGTAGGGTAAGGATTATATACAATCATGAATATGATTCGAAAGATGGTGCTCAATATAGGAGCCCAAAGCATTAGTTTTATATTTTGTTGTAGGGATAGAAAAAATTGTTCACTCATTCATACTTCCATATCTACTTCAAGAACAATAATTCCCCATAGCAATCTACTATACTAAATTACTGATTATAATTGCCCATTAGATTTGTTTAAATAATATAATTTTACATATTTCGTCATGGTGTACATCATATGGTAAATAGATAATAGAAAACCTATTTTTCCATCTAATATGCCACCTTGCAAAATATATATCTTAAAAAATGCCCATGTTGGACGCAATATAATATCCCCTAAAAAACTACAAGATTTCCCTTGTTCCTTGTACTTGTTGGCCGCTGCTGTAGTGTATTTATTGAACTTTTCAAAGAACTGATGCCAGTTATCATAAGTGTAATGGTACAATTTGCCTTCTAATGTAGCTTGTGGATAGGGACTGATAAAAGCTTCATGAACAGCACCTTCTACAGTTGCACCCTCTCGAGGCATCAATCGTAACACCTTATCAGGTCTCACCACACCATGGGTTGCCTGATTGTGATGGAATAGATTATATCTTCGTAACCAATAGGCCTTTGGCTCTCCTTTTATAGATTCTTGGATTGATTTTGCTAATTGAGGAGATACACGCTCATCCGAATCTATAAATAGAATCCATTCAGAATGTGCTTGAGATATACCAAATCTTCGTTGTTGTGACCAATCTCCATTCAGAGGATGTGGTATAACTTTAGCCCCCAAGTTAGTAGCAAGAGGTACTGTTTGATCTGTACTTCCATCATCAATAACTAATATTTCATCAGCAAATTGAATACTTTTAATACAATCTACAATATGTTTTTCTTCGTTGCGAGCTAAGATAATAGCCGTCACAGTGCTCATAGATCATCCTTTAACTTACAAATCCCGTTAATTTACTATGTAGGTAATATGGTAGATACAAATATGATATCTACCATATGTATCGTATACAAAAATTATTTAATACTATCTCCGTGCTTGATACGCCATGCCGCTAGTTCGCGCATGTTCTTAATCACATCACCATAGGCTTGAGGCATATTTGTGCCTTGTTCCATAAGTTTTCCACTGTTATCTAGATATAGTCTATGGTTAAAGACAAATTCCTCTTGTGTAAACAAGCTTGGCACCATCGCTTCATAGGTTTGACCAGGACGACCTACAAGTTCTGCCAAGGTTGGAATGATTTGAATGCTCATGCCAAAAGCGTTTGGAGCGAGCCAATCTTTATGAATGCCGCGACCGTAGAAGATAATCGGAATCGTAGACGCCACATTAGGACTTACTTCACGAGCAAAGGTAAATCGTTCGCTATGGTCACCAGTGATGACAAAGAGCGCAGACGGATCTGCTTTTTCTTCCCTAGCGATATATTCGCCCATCACGTGGTCTGCGTACCAAATATGACCCATTTCGTTCAATTGCTTTTCAGTTTCTGCAATTGTATCAGGCAAATGGCCTTTTACCTTATTCACATCATAGCCTTCTTTAGCGACATTGACGCTATATGGAGGATGATTAGAGGTTGTCATGATGACATTGAGGATTTTTTCCCCTCTATGTTGATCCATGTACGCGGAAATGGCTTTAAACATATCCTTATCCGCTACACCCCATGCATTGCCTTCTTCGCTTGGCATTTCAGACGCATCATGGAATTCATCAAAACCTTGAGACAAGACGAAGTTCTTCACATTTTGCCATGTACTAAATCCGCCGTACCAGAATACAGTTTTATAGCCTAGCTTTTTCATAACAGAACCAATGCCTAAGCCATACGGTTGTTTGAAACTTTCACCTTCGTAATTAGGATATAGACCTGTGTCAGGCATACCTGTTAGTAAACCATTGATAGCAGGCATCGTGCCTGTACCTTGGGCAAGAGCGAGCTGCGTGCTCATCGCTTGAGGACTGGCAGCGTATTTACGACCTTGTTCAACGAGGTACGCACCAGGTTCATTGTATTCAGCGAGGAATGGCCACAAACCATAGGATTCACCGAGAACGATATTGATGGACTGTGGTTGCTCCGCTAAACGCTCTGTCGTAATAGTTCTTGTGAAAGAACCATCAAAATCCTTACCATTAAATGTACCACCAATGGCACTGATTTTTTCACTCAATTCTTGAGGGGTTAAGTTGATAACCTCTAACTCCTCCGCGCGTTTTGCAATACTTTTAACACGATAAAGAGCCTGCACATCGTCGAGAATAGTTTCATTTAATAGATTAGAACTGAGGCGTGCCGCACTTTCCCAGTTGATAGAATTTGTATAGTTAAAAGCACCACCAAATCTAAAGAATAGACCTAATATACCAATAACTACAGTCAATCCAATGCCTGTAATCCATTGTGTTTTCTTAGTCTTTGGATACCAAGTAGGACAAACTAATTGAGTATCAACGTAATCACTATATTTCTTTGTACCCCACGCCAAGAATTTAACGAGGAAATAACAAAGGGCTGCGCTCAACACAACGGCTCCAACGATGTACATGAGGGCGTTATATTCATTAATCGCCGTATTTACAATGGCGCTGATATCATCATTTTTACCATTGATGAGCATCGCATTATAAGAAGAATTAAAAATCTTATAGAACGGAATGCGTCCCAAAAATAAAAATGTTAACAATACAGTGGCAATAGAATACACAACCTGTTTAATGCGCAAGGATGGCCATTTAGGTACAAAGGTATGTACCAATGTGCCTCCTAAAAAGCCTAGTAAACACAAAGAACCGACGGTCTTGAGACTCAATCTAAAGCCTAGCCATAAGGACGTAAGGATATTCTCCATCGTCACAGATGCTAGTTGTGATTGAAATACTGCAAGAAACACGATTCTAAATGCAGTCAATAAAGCAGAGAAAAAGATAAACACCTTAATCTCTGTTCGTATGCCTTCAAATAATCGTTGCCATCGGTTCATCATTAACCCCTAACTGTTGTATCTTATAACTCTAACTATTAACCTAACACTACATAACTATCAACTATCTTGGATATTTCTTACATTTAGGCCCCTTACATCGTTTGCATTTACCGCATCCGCGGTCGATAGTCCCAGCACTTGCCGATTTCTTAGCACTAGTACTCTCCTTGGCCCCCTGTTCATAGGCCTTACTATTCCATACGGAAACTATCGTTTTTGCTTTTTTTCGGATCCATCCTTTTTGGATTTTTTATCCTTTTTCTTGTCTTTATTCTTATCTTTTTTACTGAAAGTATCGCCTAAAAAGACTGTTTTTAACTTATCATTTAAAACCTTAAGCTTCTTTTCAGCCTTGTCTTTCTTTTTCTTTAACTTATCTTCGGATTTAGAATGTTTGTCTTCCTTAGACTTTTTATGTTTTTTGTCCTTTTTATCCTCTTTAGACTTTTTATCATCTTTGGACTTTTTATCATCTTTGGACTTCTTGTCACCCTTAGATTTCTTATCTTCTTTGAATTTTTTATAATCCTTAGATTTTTTAGATGTATCGTCAGTTCCATTGATACGCGCCCATTCATCATCTACGCGTTTCAATTGCTTTTTAAGAAGCTTTTCCATCTTCTTATTGGCTTTATCTGAATCTAAGCCAGACTTACCGAATAATAAAGCATTTACTGCTGTATATGGATCAATAGAGGACATATCATTTTCATTTATATCATCTTTTCTACTAGATGCATCCTTATTTATATGGGATGTTTCTGTATCTTTAGATTTTGAAAGTAATACTGAGTTTTCCGCATCAAATGGATTTTCTTCATCTAAGTGATGGACTTCTAAGCTTTCCACGCCATCTAGTGGATTTACATCCATATGCTCTACAATGTCTTCATCAAGGTCCGATATCTCATGTTGGGAGCTTTCACCAGATCCTGTAAAAAGACCGCCCATAGAATGCAATTCGTTCAATTTAATATGGTTCATGCCCACTGTAGAATCATGCTGCACAGGAATATCCGATAATTGGACCTGTTCCATAGCGTATACATCATTATTATGACTAGCACCCTTGCCAAGATAAGATCCATCAGAAATGATGATATTCTCTTTATCGTCGCCTAATACATTGCCAAACAAATCCTCTTCAAGAGAATCATAGGTATGCAACATGGACATCCGTTTTTGAACCTCTTCAATTTGATTCCACAAATCAACAAGAGAAGATGTATAGTATATGCGTTCCTTAACCTCTAAATAAGCTTGATAAACAATAGCCAATTCAGTTTCATTGAGTCCCTCTTCGGCACCAATTTCTTCAATCATTTGTTGAATTTGTTGATCTCGATCATATCGTTTAATTAAGGCCTTGCGAATACGTTCAATCAATGCTGTATCGATGATTTCCACGGGTACCTCCATTCTTCAATACACTCAGCCCTATCCACTATATTAGTGCATACGAATCAATGTATAGAACCATAAAAAATAATTTGATTTTATAATCTCTAATATATTATTATAGCAGAATTTATAGGCTTTTTCCTTAATAATATGGGTGAAAGTTCCTTAAAAATAGAATAAAACCTCAATTTGAATTATGTCCTAGTCGTACAAATGTAAAACTGCAAATACAATTATTCAAAATGAGGTTTCTTATATAGCTTATTGTATTAAATTTTTGTGCTGAAAATGTATATAAAATGACATATTTTTATATAAAAATATGCATAAAATCTAATGTATCAAATAGTATATATCAAATCCTAAAATAGATTTACTGAATATACTAAAATTCGTTCTTTCTCATCATTTTCTTCAAAGAGATCACTACAATCAATGGGTTCTTCTTGTTCTAATCGCACATGATTATTCAAGAAGTTTTCTACCTCTTCGTTAACATAGTAGAAAAAAAGCTTAATCTCCCGAGGATGATGGTACAAGGAATCAAAGATATTCCCTAAGACGCGCTTAATCGTATGGAGCGCAAAGGGATTAAAGAAAAAGCATCGATCTGCTTGAGCTGGCAATTCATAGAGCGCCGCATCACCGTGCACAAAACTCACACGATTGCGCGCTGCTGGGCTTTCACCATTGATCAAAGCCTTTTTATATAATCGTTCATCGTATTCGATGCCGATGGAATGACAGCCCGTTTGGTAAGCCATAAAAATGCTAACACGGCCCTTGCCACTGCCATAGTCGATGAGGGTATGTTTCTTGCGAATATGACCACTATTCGCCAAGCGCTCTAGGACGCAATAATCAGTCGGCTCATACGGATGATGCTCCGTATCAGACCGACTATCGTCACGGCCTGCTGTCTTTATTTGTAAAACCTGTTCCCATTCCTGTTCACTTGTCATATGTAGTTCCTATTAATATAATTATCTATCTTATATAAGCCATACTATTGGTAATGACTAGTCATATCTTATATATTATATGTATCTAGTATTATTTACAAATAATAGTAAATTGTGTAATATAATAATAGATAAAGGAAATAAATATTTTGTAAGCATTTTAATGCATGCAAAACAAAAGAGGAGGGTGGCAGCCCTCCTCTTTTTGTGCTATGTGCTTGTTACAGTCTGGGGCGGTAACACCTATAGTATATAACAAAAGTACCCTTTTGGGTGCTTTCATTGTATACAAACATTTATTGATGCCAATATGGTATACTAAAGAGTAAGATTTCTATTTTTCTCATGTGCAGAATTATATAAAAAGGAGTATTTACTTACATGGACAGTGATCTGACCTTAGATTTTATAATTATCGTCGTATTAATCATCGCCAATGGCTTGTTCTCTATGACGGAATTGGCCATCGTCAATGCGAAGAAACGAAAATTAGAGGAAATGGCCGAAGCAGGCAACGAGCGTGCTAAAAAGGCCTTTGAATTAGCAGAAAATCCAAACGAGATGTTCTCTACTATTCAAATCGGTATTACCCTCGTCGGCGTTTTAACTGGTTTGTACTCTGGTGCGACCTTCTCTGGTCCTCTAGAGGAAGTATTGGTAGCTAATATTCCTAGCATCGCTCCATATGCAGCTTCTTTGAGTTCTTTCCTCATCGTTGCAATTATCACCTATTTATCCCTCGTTATTGGCGAGCTCGTGCCGAAACGTTTGGCCTTAAATAGTCCTGAAAGCATCGCCGTAGTAGTGGCAAAACCAATTTATTGGCTGTCTGTAGCCTTAAAACCAATCGTTAGCTTCCTCGGCGTTTCTACAGAATTCCTCTTAAAATTACTAGGCGTGACTGTGAAAGAAGAGGCTCCTGTTACAGAGTCCGAAATCAACAAGATGCTCACCGAAGGTGTTGCTATGGGTGCGTATGAAGAAGAAGAACCTATCCTCGTAGAAAATATCTTTCATCTAGCAGACATGAATGCTGGAGACATCATGACACCTCGTACACAGCTCAAATGGATTGACCTTAATGGCACAGAGGACGAAATTATGGAAGTCCTCAAAAATGCTAACCATTACCGCATTCCTGTAGGTACCGATTCCTTGGACGAACTAAAGGGTCTCGTAACTGTATCTGACGTATTGGTACAGATCATGCAACGTCCTAGCGAACGCTCTATTCATGATATTATTGAATCTTGTTTGAAAGAACCATTACTCATTCCAGAATCCATTACGCTCATGAAATTATTGAATGTACTCCGTACAGAAGGCGTTCATGAAACGATCGTTCTCGACGAGTACGGCGGTTTCAGCGGTCTTGTAACCTTACATGACATTATGGAAGAAATTGTAGGTCTCATGCCTTCTGGTGAAGAAGAAATCAAGGAAGAAGAAAATAAAATCGTCGAACGTGAAGACGGTTCCTGGCTTGTAGATGGCCTTCTCGACGTAGACGAATTTAAAGAATTCTTCCACATCGATGAAGAATTACCAGGCGAAGAAAAAGACTTGTACAAAACAATGGGCGGTCTATTAAATGTTCTCTTTGGCCGCATTCCAAAAGAATTAGACAAAGCAAAATGGAATGGATATACCTTTGAAGTTGTAGATATGGATAACACCCGTATCGATAAGATTCTTGTAACCTATGAAGAACCTATCGTAGTACAAGAAACAGAAGAAAAAGACTAATACCTACTAATCTATAAATTTGTGAGTATTGTAAATTTTTAAAGAGTGAGTTCTCCTATGGAGGACTCACTTTTTATATATACCCCTAGCCGTTTATATATAAATATAGTATTATTAAATTGTATAAAATATATAATTAGACCTAATAGCGCTATTATCTAAAATAACTCTAATAGCTAAATTAGATCTACTTTCATAAAATATATCGTCCTATGATTACTAATGTGTAGTTCTGTGTCATAGGGCTTATGTGTGGTATAAAGGAGAGATTCTATGAATCAAAAAGTCATAGCAACCATAGGAGCCCTCTTAATAGGGACTGCTATAATCAGTGGTTGCGGATCTGAAAAACAATCTGAGGATACTAGCCTCAAGGTGCGCACCATCACCATCGGTGAAGAATCTGGTACTACTAGTGCTGGCTATGCAGGCACTATCCATAATAAAACGGAAACAAACTTAGCCTTTCAAATCGGAGGACGCGTCATCAATAAATTCGTCAATGTCGGTGACGCTGTACAAGCAGGGCAAGTGATTGCTCAAATCAATGGTTCTGATACGGCGGCGCAGGTGCAAAATGCTGAAGGGGCCGTAAAAGCGGCTCAATCAGCATTCGAGTTAGCAGAAACGAATGCCAACCGATACCGCGAGCTTTATGCACAACAAGCGATCAGTAAATTGCAGCTAGACCAAGCGGAAAACCAATTGAATGCGGCCTCTGCTCAACTACAACAAGCACAGGCAAGCCTCAATTTAAGCAGCAATCAAAATAGCTATACTAATTTGACCGCCCCTGATACAGGTATTATCACAGCTTTTAATATTGAAACAGGACAAGTTGTAGCAGCCGGTCAAAACGTTGGCACCTTAGCGGCTGGTCACGAACCAGAAGCAGTCATTGCCCTTCCTGAACAAGAATTGGCAAAGGTTCATGTGGGAAGTCCTGCCAATATTACATTTTGGGCTCTACCAGATATAACCGTTCAAGGTGTAGTCCGTGAAATTTCACCAGTTCCTGACCCTGTAGCGAGAACGTATACCGTAAAAATTGCATTACAAAATGCACCTAAAGAGGTACAACTAGGCATGACGGTCAATGTTAATTTATCTACTACAGATAATACTAATATTTCTATTCCATTGACGGCTCTTGTAAAAGATTCTAATGGCAATAATGCAGTGTATATTATCCGAGATAAGAAGGCTCATCTCGTTCCTATTAAGACTGGTGAGTTTGGTAAGAATTCAGTCATTGTTACATCTGGTTTAGCTAAGGGCGACATTGTCATCACCGCAGGCACTCAACAATTACAAGAAGGGACGGCGGTTAGTCAATGAAACAATTTAACTTAGCCGAATGGGCCCTCAAACACAAGTCCATTATCTACTACTTCATAGCTGTGCTACTCACCTTTGGTATCTTCTCATACAACCATATGGGACGTATGGAAGATCCAGACTTTACGATGCGCACCATGGTTGTCGGCGTTGCTTGGCCCGGGGCTTCCCCACAAGAAATGTCGGATCAGGTAACAGACAAATTAGAAGAAAAACTGCGCGATCTTCCGGGCGTAGATTATACGAAATCTTTCACAGATGGCAGCAAATCAGTCATTTATATTAATCTGAAAGAAAATCTACCATCTGACAAAATCCGTCCCGCTTGGGAAGAAGCACGGAACATGATCAACGACGAATGGAAATCTCTCCCACAAGGTGTTCAAGGGCCGACTATCAACGATAGATTCGATGATGTATACGGTATTATCTACGCCATAAGTGGCGATGAATTCTCCTATGAAGAAAAGCGACAACAAGCGGAAGACTTAAAACGTCAGCTTTTATCTGTTCCTAATGTAAAAAAAATCAGCCTCATTGGGGTTCAACAGCAAACTCTTAATGTAACGATTAATAAGGATAAATTAGCATCCTATAAAATCAGTACACAACAGCTATTAACAGCTATCAAACAACAAAGTATGATGGTTCCAGCTGGTATGATTACGACGGATACAAATAATGTATATCTCCGCGTTAACGGCCTATTCGATAGTCCGCAAGCCGTGCAAGATATGCCGATTCGCATCAACAATCAAACCTTGCGCTTAGGCGACATGGCTGATGTAACCATGACCTACCAAGACCCTAGCAACCCTCAGTTCTACTATGAAGGTAAGCCAGCTATAGGCATTGCCATCTCCATGGATGCAGGGGCTAACAATGTAGAGTTTGGTGAAGCTATCGACAAAAAGCTAGCAGAGTTGAAAAAAACCATACCTGCAGGTCTCGAACTCGATCAAGTATCTAATCAGCCTCATATCGTTAAGGAATCCATTGGCGACTTCTCCCAATCCTTATTTGAAGCCATCGCCATCGTATTGCTTGTAAGCTTTGCATCTCTTGGCTTGCGAACAGGATTAGTTGTAGCTCTTACCATTCCAGTCGTTGTATCTACAACATTTATTTTGATGTATGAAAGCGGCATTTATTTACACAAGGTTAGCCTGGGTGCCCTCATCTTGGCACTGGGCCTTCTCGTAGATGATGCCATCATCGTTGTAGAAATGATGAGCGTTAAGCTCGAAGAAGGTTGGGGTCACTTTAGATCTGCTACCTTTGCTTACCAATCGACAGCATTCCCTATGCTATCTGGTACGCTCATTACCTGCGCTGGATTCTTGCCATTAGCATTAGCACAAGGTATGGTAGCAGAGTTTACAAAATCTCTATCTATTGTTGTATTTATGGCTCTCATCCTATCTTGGTTCGCCTCTGTTCTCGTCAGCCCTGTTCTCGGCTATAAAATCATCGAAAACAAGGCTCCAAAACCTGAATCAGAATGGACTAAACGAGACCATATCATGCACAATCTCAGTGTTACATTCTATGATAAATTTGAAAGACTATTACATTGGGCCTTAGGTCATCATAAGGTAGTATTACTCATCACCTTAGGTGCCTTTGTGTTATCGCTACTTTCACTACCATTGATCAAGCAGGAATTTTTCCCATCATCAACACGTAATGAAATTATAGTATCCATGCAGTTTCCACAAAGCTCATCCATCGAGTACACTGCTAACCAAGCAAAACTCATCGATGAACATTTACAAGGTGACGAACGTATTGCAACATTCACATCCTATATTGGACAAGGTTCACCTCGTTTCGTCCTTACATTAGAACCTGAATTGCAACGAGACAATTTCTTACAATATGTAATCGTTACAAAATCCTTAGAGGATCGAGATAAACTATATAATGAATTAACATCGTATTTAAATACAGAATTCCCATCAGCTCTTGTAAATGCTCAGTTTGTACAAATTGGTCCACCTTCTAAATATCCAGTCATGCTCCGCGTTTCTGGACCTGATCAAAAGGTGGTAAAAGAAATCGCCAATAAGGTAAAAGACAAGATGCAAGGCGACAAGGATTTGCATAACATAGCCTTTGACTGGCCAGATACAGAACCAGTAGCAAATATTCACATCGATCCTAACAAGGCTCGCCTACTCGGCATCGATAGCTATGCTGTATCCTTACACTTGCAAAGTTTATTATCTGGCACTAAATCTGGGGAATATTACGAAGGTAATCAAACAATTCCTGTTACATTCCGTTTAGGAGATAATGAGCAACACAACTTAAGTGCTCTATCCTCCTTACCGATTCAAACAGGCAATGGTTCCTACGTACCACTTAGCCAAATTGCAACTATCACTATGACGCAAGAGGATGGTATTATCTGGCATCGAAATATGATGCCAACTATTAGCATTCACGCCAATGTAAAAGCCGGTGTTTTAGGCAATGCGAAAACAAAAGAGGTTTATAAATCCTTACAAGACATTCGCGATTCCTTGCCTACAGGATATACCATTGAACTTGATGGAGCCGCTGAAAAGAGCGTCACAGCCGTACAAAATCTAGCAACACCAATGCCAATTATGCTCTTTGTGATCATGACAATCCTCATGTTCCAATTGAAGCGTATTGCCCTTATGTTCATGGCTTTGCTCACAGCACCTCTCGGATTAATCGGCGTCGTATTGGCTCTGAATATTACGAGAACACCATTAGGCTTTATGGCTATTCTAGGTATCATCGCCCTTTCGGGTATGATCATCCGTAACTCCATTATCTTGTTAGACCAAATTGAAATCCACAAAGCAGAAGGACAAAAACCACTTGAAGCGATTATCAATTCCGCTACACTTCGTTTCCGCCCTATCATGCTCACCGCTATCGCAGCGATTTTGGGCATGATTCCTCTTATGGGATCTGTATTCTGGAGCCCACTTGCCATCGCCTTTAGCGGCGGCTTACTAGTGGCAACGGTACTCACACTCATCGTATTGCCAGTTATGTACGCAAGCTGGTATAAGATAAAATAATGACAAATATTTCTAAATTTGTAAAAGCTAGTATATACTAGTAATTTTATTTACTTAGCAAAAATCCCCTAATCTTTGTAAAAGCTATATGGCTTACACATTGATTAGGGGATTTCTTTTATTACCTATTAAACTACTACAGCTGTGCCATTGCATGTAATCATAAGCATGCCATTTTGTGCACCTACTGTGCTATATTGGAAGGATACTCCAATAATAGCATTAGCACCCAATTTAGAAGCTCGTTGAGACATTTCATCAAGAGCTGCTTGGCGCGTACTCATCAAAGAATCTTCATAGCTGCCGCTACGGCCACCAACGATGTCGCGAATGCCAGACATAAAATCTTTCACAAAGTTACGACCTTCTACGACCTCACCAAATACGATACCTTTATACTCTTGAACTGGTTTGTTTTCAATATGCATAGTTGTAGTAATAATCATAATTGTATCCTCTCTAATTGACTACAATATATTTTGATTTATTATAGCAAGGCTTTCACAGAAATACAATAAAAAAAAAGACCTGTTCACTACATTCATAATGAACAGGTCTAATTATATGTTTTTATCGATCAAAATCGCGGTCTAGATTAACTTCTTTCAATGGAACAAGTTTTGTTTTCTTGATGTATTTGTAACCTAAGTATACTGCGAAGAAGATTGGCAATCCGATATACGCAACGGATACGCCATACCAGTCGATTGTATCGCCTGTGAAAGCGGAGTAGTTTTGACCAGCAATGATGATGACGCAAAGAATGAACGCCAAGATTGGGCCAATTGGGAACAACCACGCTTTGTAAGGTAATTCTTTAAGATCTCTACCTTGTGCAATGAAGGCACGGCGGAAACGATAGTGAGAAACAGCGATACCAACCCATGCGATGAAACCGCAAAGACCGGAAATATTAACAATCCAAGTATATGCAGTACCTTCGCCGATGAAGCTTGTAAGGAATGCAAATAAACCGATTGCTGTAGTTAAGATTAACGCTGGTACTGGAACACCACGTTTATTAAGCTTACCGAAGATTTTTGGTGCTTGTCCTTCTTTAGCAAGTGCGTACAGCATACGCGTAGAAGAATAGAGACCAGAGTTACCAGCACTGAGTACTGCCGTTAAGATGATAGCATTGATAAAGCTAGCAGCAAAGGCAAAACCAAAGCGGTCGAATACGAGTGTAAATGGAGAAATAGATACATTCTCTACACTAGAATTCAATAGGTTTGGATCAGTGTACGGAATTAAGAAACCGATAACTATGAAAGCACCGATATAGAACAATAGAATACGCCAGAAGATTGTATTAATCGCTTTTGGCACGTTCTTTTCAGGGTCTTCTGCTTCACCAGCGGCTACGCCGATAAGTTCAGTACCTTGGAAGGAGAAACCAGCCACCATGAAGATAGCGAGGATAGATTCCCAACCACCTACGAATGGTGCTTCCCCTACTGTCCAGTTCGCAAATCCTGGAGATGTGCCTCCAATGCCAAAGATGAGCATAAAGCCACAGAATAGGAATACGAATACAGTAATAACCTTGATGCTAGAGAATACATATTCACTTTCACCAAAGGAGCGAGTCGATAAATAGTTCAAGCCGAATAAAACGAGCAAGAACAGAGCAGACCATACAATGGCAGGCACATCAGGGAACCAATATTTCATGATGAGTGCCCCTGCTAAAACTTCAGCAGCCAATGTAATAGCCCAGTTAAACCAGTAGTTCCAACCTAAGGCAAAACCAAAGGCAGGGTCTACATAGCGTTTTGCATAAGTCCCGAAGGAACCTGGAATCGGCAAGTACGTCGCCATTTCACCAAGAGATGTCATGAGGAAGTACACCATGATACCGATGAGGCCGTAAGCTACAAGCGCACCACCAGGGCCTGCTGTACTTACAACTTCACCACCAGCTACGAATAAGCCGGTACCGATAGCGCCACCTAAAGCGATCATATTCATATGACGCGCCTTTAGGGAACGTTTTAAATGTTGATCTTTATTAGAGGTAAACTCTACATTATTGTTTTCAGCCATGGGTCACCTCTTACAAATCTAGATTACGCACGTATTTTGCGTTATCTTCAATAAATTTACGACGAGGTTCTACCTTATCGCCCATAAGAACTGTAAAGATTTTGTCAGCTTCGATGGAATCTTCTAAGCTAACTTGTAAAATCGTACGGTTTTCAGGGTTCATTGTAGTTTCCCATAATTGTTCAGGATTCATTTCACCTAAACCTTTGTAACGTTGGATTGTAATACCATCGCGGCCTACTTCATCAAGTTTAGCTGTAAGCTCTGCATCAGAGTATACATACCAGTGAGATTTACCCTTCTTGATTTGGTACAACGGTGGTTGTGCAATGTAAATATGACCTTCCTCTACCAATGGTTTCATATAGCGGTAGAAGAATGTTAATAACAAGGTACGGATATGAGCACCGTCAACGTCCGCATCTGTCATAATAATAATCTTGTTATAACGAGATTTTGTAATATCAAATTCTTCACCAATGCCAGTACCGAAAGCAGTAATCATGGAACGAATTTCGTTATTCGCTAAAATCTTATCAAGGCGCGCTTTTTCTACGTTAAGGATTTTACCACGCAATGGCAAAATCGCTTGGTAACGACGGTCACGACCTTGTTTTGCAGAACCGCCCGCAGAATCACCTTCGACTAGATAAATTTCAGTCATAGATGTATCTTTTTCAGAGCAATCTGCCAATTTACCAGGAAGGCTAGATACTTCCAACGCATTTTTACGTCGAGTTAAGTCGCGGGCTTTACGAGCGGCCTCACGAGCACGGCTTGCCATTGTTGCTTTTTCGATGATTTTCTTCGCATCTTGAGGATGTTCTTCGAAGAATGTTCTAAGACCTTCAGATACGATAACATCTGTAATACCTTTAACTTCGCTATTGCCAAGTTTAGTTTTTGTTTGGCCTTCAAATTGAGGTTCCAATACTTTTACAGATACAACAGCTGTCAAACCTTCACGTACGTCTTCACCGGAAAGGTTGGACTCATTTTCCTTGATCAAACCAGCTTTACGGCCATAATCATTGAGGGTACGAGTCAAAGCAGCACGGAAACCAGAAAGGTGAGTACCACCATCAATAGTATTAATGTTATTTACAAAGGATAACAAGTTTTCGCTGTAGCTATCGTTATATTGCAATGCTACGTCTACAACTACGTCGTCTTTTGTGTTTTCAATGTAAATTACAGTTGGGTTTACTACTTCTTTATTTTCGTTCAAGAAGGTAATGAAAGAACTCAAACCACCTTCGTAGTGGAAGCTTTCAACACGAGGTTCCTCTTGGCGCAAATCGCTCAATGTAATGCGAAGGCCTTTATTAAGGAATGCCAATTCTTGTAAACGAATTTTCAATGTATCAAAGTTGAATACAGTAGTTTCAAAGATTTCAGCATCTGGCTTGAAGATAACAGTAGTACCAGTACCTTCTGCTTTACCGATTTCGTGCAACTCGGAAGTTTTATGACCACGAGCAAAGGAAATCTCTTGAACGATACCATTTTGAGATACTTGAACCTTAGTCCATTCACTCAATGCATTTACTACGGAAATACCTACGCCGTGAAGGCCACCAGAAACCTTGTAGCCGCCACCGCCAAATTTACCGCCAGCATGCAATTTTGTTAATACTAACTCTACCGCAGACATACCGGATTCATGCATCCCTGTAGGGATACCACGACCATCATCGACAACAGTAATGCTGTTATCTTTATTAATGGATACTTCGATATGTGTAGCATAACCTGCGAGCGCTTCGTCAACAGAGTTATCTACTACTTCATAAACGAGGTGATGTAAACCGCGAATGGACGTACTACCAATGTACATACCAGGGCGTTTACGTACCGCGTCAAGACCCTCGAGAACCTGTATATTCTGAGCGCCATAATTTTCTTCAGGCATGAAACAAACTCCTCCTAACAATCTATCACACTGTACTGGATTGAAATTTGGTACAACACATGTACAGAATAAATCTTATCTCTTTATTATACTATAAAACTCGTCAATTCGTCTCATTAAAGTCTTAATACTAATACCAGATCCATAAACGCAATCATCAGTGACCACATAGGTCTTGATCTGCTCCTCTGGTACCATGGCGATATACTCTAAGCTTTCATAGTGATGAATAGGACTTTTATGGGATTTTCCGCCCTTGGCATGCACCATGGTAATGATGGATTCGATAGGCACGGAAACGGTATCCCCAATATGAACGTACATAGGAATGCCCCCTCTACTTTTCTAATGTCCCATTTAATGAATCAATTTTCCGCTGTTCTTCTTCAGCAAGGAACTTTGATCGATATTTATTGCACAAATTAATAACGTGCTGATCCGTTAGCTCATCAGGCTTCTTATGAGTGATAAGCATAGCCACCATATACATATGACGGCGATTGATAGATCCTTTGTAAATTTTATCTAAGTAAAAGTATATGCACTCCCTCATGGCTTCTGCAAAATCTGGGAAGGTACATTGTATAAACTGCTGACAGTCACTGTATTTAAAATATGGATACTTTCTAATAACAGACTTAATTTCTTTAATATGAGCGCGATGTAATTCATATTCACAGGTCGGACAGATTTCTTTTTTAGATTCCATATGCATGCCGCATCGCTTACAACGATGATACCCATGCTGCTCTAAATAGATTTCACGCTTTCGAGCCGTAATTTGTACTTTTCTGAAAGCAGCTCGTAATTCTTCATTATCTGTTTTCTCTAATGATTTATCGATGGCTTCTACATCTTCTTTTGAAAGTACGATATCTGCGAAATTAATACGTTTTGTAATAATCTGTTCATCAGGCAATGAAATAGATGTATCAGTATTTGCTTTCACATAACTCTGACGTTTCATAATAAAGCGAATATCTGTGATGACCTCTTGATGGTAATACTTGTTTATGGCCTCGATGATACGCCGTTTTTGCATCTGTAATTCTTGCATCCACATGGAATTATCTGCACTGATAACCATATCTGGAGGCTTGATAGACACAATTTTCGTATGGTCCGCAATGACATCGCCCACTACATGACGCCACTTGTGAACGAGGGTATTTAATTTATATTGTTCTAGTAAATTCAGTTCTGATAAGGCCTTTGGTAAACAAAGATCAAGGCTGTCCATACTGAACCGTTCCCCCTTCACAAGAAATAAATTGTACGGATTTCAAATCTTTAAAATCGTGAATATCTGTAGTAGTAATAAATGTTTGAATACGTTTATGAATAAACTGCAATAAATTCGCTCGTCTCGACTCATCAAGTTCGCTCAATACATCGTCTAGTAAAAGAACTGGATATTCCCCAACCTCGGACTTAATAAACTCAAGCTCACTCAACTTTAAGGACAATACAGCTGTTCGTTGCTGACCTTGAGATCCAAATTTCTTTAAATCCATCGCATCGGAAAAGAATCGTAAATCATCACGATGAGGACCTACGCTAGTGGTCATCCGATGACGATCCTGCGGCAACGCTGCTTTGATGCGCTCGTAAAAGCCTTCCTTTGTATATTCTAACGAACCATTATCCATGTAAGGCTGTTCATAACCAATGGTTAAATTTTCGAGACCACCTGTTAGTTTACGATTCATCAAATCGATGAGAAGGTTGATTTTCTTCAAGCTTTCTAACCGTTTCTTTACGATAAAACTCGCCATATCGGCTAATTGCAAATCCCATTCTTCAAGAGGAATGTTCTGCTTACCTCTATATTCTTTAAGGATCGCATTCCGCTGCTGTAATAACCGATTATACTGCATCAACTGATGATAATAGGTAGCGCTAGTCTGAGAGATTTCCATATCGAGAAAACGTCTACGTCCTGACGGTGTGCCCTTGATGAGCTGTAAATCTTCTGGACAGAAGATAACTGTATTTAATGTACCAATCAATTCTTTTTGAGATATTTTCGTATCGTTTAAGCGAATATCCTTAGGACCTTGGCGGAATAACTTAATATTTACCTTTTGTGGCGTATCCTTTTTCTCGAACTTTACAACAATGCCTGTTTCTTCGGCATTGAACATGAGCATATCTGACGTATCATTGGTCCGATGGCTTTTACCAATGGTCCCCACATAAATCGATTCAAGGATATTCGTCTTACCAGCCCCATTGGTGCCATGCAAAACGATAATCTCCGGATTGAATTGAATCGTTACATCCTTGTAATTACGAAACTGGAATAATTGCAGTGAGTCAATTCTCACCGATTATGCCTCCTCTTGAGTAATTACGAGATCTACATCGAGACCTTCACAAGAAATCACGTCCCCAACGCGACACTTCTTGCGCTTCTCTGTCACAACTTGACCATTCAAAGTAAGGATGCCTTCATCGATAAAGGATTTGATTTGACCACCTGTTTCGATAATGCCTTCTAACTTCAACAACTGATCAATTTGAATGTACTCCGTATGAATGGGTACCTGCTGTTGCTCTTTCATAAAGTCCTCCTATAGTGGACAAATTATAACTATGTGGGAATTAGGTAACGATGACTTTTAATCATTATTACCTAATAAAAATATGTATATTAATTCATTAAGCATTAGTACGAACTGGTGTTACTACGTATGTATAGTTCGGATTATTGTCTTGGCGAATGACAACTGGACCGTTTTGTTTTAAGAACAAATGAATGTTATCGCCTGTGCTGTGGCGCAAGATGTCAGAGATATAGCGACCATTGAAGGAGATTGTGAAAGGTGTACCTTTAAATTCAACAGCTACGTCTTCTTTAGCCATGCCGATTTCAGTATTTTGAGTAGACAATGTTACATTGCTTTCAGACCAATCATAACGAATTACGTTATAGCTGATGTCTTTAGCTAATAAGGATACGCGGTCAACAGCACCAGCGAATTCGCGGCGGTCGATAACAGCGCTAGAATCGAATTGGGAAGGAATAACCTTTTCATATTCAGGATATGTGCCTTCGATCAAACGAGAAATAATGTAAATAGATTCAAAGTTGAACACGATTTGTGTGCGGTTCCAAATGATGTTGATCATCGCTGGATTATCTGTTGGTAACAAACGAGATACTTCAGCCAACGTTTTTGTAGGAATGATAGCGCGCATTGGCGTAGTTGCTGGTTCATCAATGGTAATTTTCTTAACAGCCATGCGGTGTGTATCAGTAGCAACCATTGTTACTTCGTTTTCTTTAATTTCAAGAAGAGCACCAGTAAATACAGGGCGGTCTTCGTCTGTTGCAGCTGCGTAGTTTGTTAAATCGATGAGTTCTTTCATAGCAAAGCTATCGATGTTCACATGATCTTGGTCATGTATTTGTTCAACCAAGGAGAAATCATCTGGATGTAATGTTACGAGGTTAAATTCAGAAGAACCAGATGTGATTGTTAAAGAATTGCCATCTTCTGGTTTGTAAAGCTCGATTGTATCACCAGGTAATTTGCGAATTAATTCTTGGAAGTAGCGGGAACCTACAACTAATGTGCCAGGTTCTTTAATGTCGCCGTCGATAGTTAAACGAATACCAAGTTCAAAATCGTTACCTTGCAATTCTACTTGACCATTTTTTGTTGTCATGTAGATAGCGCCTGGTAAATTGGAACTTGTTTTATTTTGAGATACCTTTTGCAATACGTTGATTGCTTTTTGGAGATTTGCTTTTGGGAATGTAATATGCATTTATAACTCCTTTATGATTTCCATATAATGTAGAAGCACTAATAACTTCTCGTCTTGTTTGTAATTTTCTATGTTTGCTATCGTAGATGCTCTATAGATATTCTACGATAGATCTGTTTCTACTGGTTTTTTGATTGTTTGTTAGTTTTAGTAGTAGTAATAGTAGGGGCCTGTTCATATGTGTAAAAGTGAATTGGCGCTACTAACTGTGCGATTTCTCGGTTGTGTATAACTATGTTGATAGTTTGTAACTACTTATCCACATATTCACAGTAGAGTGCGGTTTTTAGGATATCCACAAAGTTACGCACAATATATCCACAGAGTTATCCACAGGTTGTTAATTTCTGTTTAATTTCAGAAATCATGTTCTTAGTTTCTTCGTTTCGTTCAATTTCCTTCGTAATTTTATCGTACGCATGGAGAATTGTCGTATGGTCACGAGAGAAGGCTGTTGCGATTTGCGGATAACTTTCATTGATCATATCACGGCATAAATACATGGCAATTTGCCGTGGGAATGCGAACTGTGCCTTACGCTTCTTACCGAGCAAGTCTTGCTTTTTAATATTGAAATAAGAACTTACAAAATTCTGGATGCTTTCAATAGTGACCATGTTCACCTCTTCGGTGTGAACGAGGCCAGCCAAGGCTTGTTTAGTGTATTCTAGGTCGATAGATTCGAGACGTTGATCGATGGATGCGGTACCGATTAATTTGGTGAAAGCACCTTGCAATACGCGGACATTTTCACTAAATTGTAACGCCACGTAGTTGATGGAGTCATTATCGATGCGGATAATGCGATTTTTCTTATATTCTCGTTCCAGCAAAGATCTAAAGATGGCAATGCGTGTTTCTAAATCTGGATTTTCCATGGTAGCAATGTAGCCAGCTTGGAAACGAGAACGAAGACGGTCTTCAAATTGCTCCATATCATTTGGCATCGTATCAGAGGTGAGGACGATTTGCTTGTTGTTATTTAATAACTCATTAAACGTATTAAATAGTTCAGTTTTTGTACTTTCACGACTTTCAAGGAACTGAATATCGTCAATCATGAGCACGTCGATATTGCGGAACGTGTTGCGGAATAATTTACCTTGGTTACGTTGCAATGTTTCGACGAAAATGTTCATAAAGTTTTCGCTCGTAATGGACATAACCTTCATGTGTGGATGATTTTCCTTGATAGCATTGCCGATAGCGTGCATCAAATGCGTTTTACCTAGACCTGATGGACCGTAGATAAAGAGCGGATTATAGTCGCCGCCTGGGAACTCAGCTACATTTTGAGCCGCCCCAAATGGAATGCGGTTTGCGTTGCCTGTAACGTAGTTATCAAAACGGTACGCTGGATTAAGGTTAGATAAGGATAAATCTACAGGTACATTATCAGATTGTAATGTAGGTGTTGTTGTTTCAGTCGTTTTAGTAGGCGCTACCATTGGTTCATCTGGAATATTCACAGGCACTGGTGCGCGGTCGATATAGACAGGCTCTTGATACACCGGTGTGTAAAACTCATCTTGTTGAGCTTTTTCCTCTACCACAGGCGGTAATGGCATCGGTGGAGCTACTACAGGTGCATCATCGATGAGATTTTCATCAACAAAGGTAGTATCTACACTCTCTTGATTGAAATCGAATAACACCATATCCCGATGGGAACCGATAACCGTAGTAATCGCATCCTGTAAAGCCTTGCTGATCTGTGGCTGCTGATCGATTAAGTTTTTAACAAATGTTTGCATGACCCCAATATGGATCGAATGACTGTCGAGAGACATGGGAATCAACGATGACGTGACGCGCAAGTACAACGCGTCAGGCAAATGTTGCATGTTCTTTTTCGCCTCTTGCAATATATGTTCCCATATATTATTCAAATCAAATGATTGCATGACGTGCCTCTTGTGTATAACTATTGCGATAAATGTGTATAACTTTAGGAATAATGTGTATAACTATTGTGAAAGCTGTGGAAAAACCTGTTATTCCTGTGAATAACCTGTGCACAACTTGTGAATAAGTGAAAACAAAATTCTCTTCCAACCAGATAATAACTGACTTTATAGATTACACAGGTCAAAAGAGAAAAAATGTGGATAACCTTAAAAGTTATCCAACAAAAACTTATAAAAATATATACTTTTTCCTAATTTCAAGTATGATTGTACCAAAAAATAAGTAATTTGTCATTCAATCTGTGGATAACTTTTATAAACTGTTTGTAATGTATATTTTAAATTTCTTTGGGTATATCTATTACTTTTGGGGGAGGACTGAAAACTACTTTTATGGAATTACAATTTGTATATGAACCATTTTTAACTAAGTAACGATGATTTATAAATCTAATTTTGATCCATCAATTTTTATATTTGTTTCTAGATTACTTTTAGGAAGGAATTGATACTAATTTTCTCGCTCCATTCTGACGCAAGTCGCTTAAAAATTAGTATCAATCCCCTTTCTAACAATAAAAGATAACCATGTTAATAAATAATAATTGTGGAAAAGTAATCTAGAAACTATCCAATCATCGTTAACAAACAATAAACTTCTGTTCATAAAACAAATTGTAATTTCATATGGCGTAGAGGGAAAAGGGAGAAAACCACATCTATTCCCTTTCACCTTAAGTAGAGATCAAAACGTAAATTTTCCAATATATAAAAATATTAGAGTTGTGAGTTCTTGTATTGCTAATAATTGATGTTACGTTTACATCGTGTAGTGGTGTGTAAGGTGAGATTAGGATTTACTTAGGGAGGGAATATAGGGTCCTTTTGAGCGACTTTACGTGTCGTATGGAGCGATGAAGGAGTCCTATATTCCTCCCCCTGGAAACGTAACATCAATTATAGGATGAAATGAGTGATAGAATTATTATAGAAATACAAGAACTCACAAGCAGAATGCCTTTATTATATTGACAAATTTACGTTTTAACTCTATAATTACCCTGTTATGGTATAAGTAAAACAATACAAAATGACGAGGAGGTGTTTTACTAATGAAACGTACTTACCAACCAAATACTCTTTGGAGAAAACGTACCCATGGTTTCCGTGAACGCATGAAAACTATCGGTGGCCGTCTCGTTTTAAAAAGAAGACGTGCAAAAGGCAGAAAACGCTTATCTGCATAATATAATAGCTGTTAGGCAGGAGAAAAAACTTGGCGCTGCTGCCAAGTTTTTCTATTCTTAGGACTTAAGGACAATGCATATGGATTATTGCCTCGAAAAAGCAAGACGACTGACGCACAATAATGAATATCGCCTTGTGTATAAGCACGGTAAATACGAAGTAGGCCGTATGTGTGTACTCTATCGTATGCCCGTGGCGAAGCAATCTACGCGCATTGGTTTTGTAACCGGCAAAAAGGTTGGTTGTGCTGTTGAGCGCAACCGAGCTAGACGGCTTATGAAAGAGGTGTATCGCCTCAATCAACATTCCATACGCGAAGGGTATCATATCGTAATTGTTGGACGTGGCCCTCTGAAAAACGCTACCTACGAAAAAGCGGAAAAGGAAATTTTGTATCTCTTGCGAAAAAGCAAATTGTTGATACAAAATGATAAATAGGACCACAAGTTAGAGGCTTTGGTCCTTTTTTGTGTATATGGAGGTTTCCATGAAACGCTGTATAACTACGCTTTTACGACTTTTAATTAGGTTCTATCAGCTTGCCATATCTCCCTTAAAACCTGGATGTTGCCGTTATTATCCGACATGTTCCACATATACTCTACAGGCCATCGAAAAATATGGTCCTTTGAAAGGTAGCTGGATGGGTTTAAAACGCATTCTTCGCTGCCATCCTTTCCACAAGGGTGGCTACGATCCAGTGCCATAATCTATTTTTGATTAGGCTGGTTTTGCGTTCTGTGAAAGCAACTTTCACAAAAAACATCTAGCATAGTTTTGGAAATACCTGAGCATCTGTATGGATGAAATTTAGACCATACCATAACGATATATAGATGCGCAAAGGACGGTTTCGGACTGTAAGAAAAAGGAGAAACAATGGAATTCTTAAGTAGTATATTCCACCCTATCGTTGAATTGATGACTACATTGGTAACTTATGCGTTCCAATTAACTCAAATGGTAGGCTATCCAAGCTACGGTGTGGCTATTATCCTTTTAACAATCGTTATTAAAGCGGTTTTGGCACCACTTACTGTAAAACAAATCAAATCCATGAAGGCTATGCAAGAGTTACAGCCTCGCATGAAAGAATTGCAAGATAAATACAAAAACGATCCTGCAAAACTGCAAGCGGAAATGGGTGCATTGTACAAAGAAATGGGCGTTAACCCATTGGCTGGTTGTTTGCCTCTATTGGTGCAAATGCCATTCTTGATCGCTATCTTCTACGCTTTACAAGGCTATCCATACGATCAAAACTATGTACAATTCTTATGGCTTCCTAGTCTTGGGGAACCAGATCCAATGTATATTTTGCCAGTATTGAGTGCATTATCTACATGGATTATGTCCAAGCAAACTAGTAGCGGTGCAACTGGTGCTGCTGCGCAACAACAAAAGATTATGACAATCTTTATGCCTTTATTCATTGGTTACATCTCCCTTAACTTCCCATCTGGCTTAGTTATTTACTGGATCGTATCCAATGTATTCCAATTTGTGCAACAACATTTCATTTACAAAAGCTTAGAAGCTAAGAAATAGGAGACACTATGGAATTTATCGATGTATCTGCTAAAACCATTGAAGATGCCATTGCCAAAGGCGTAGCTCAATTGGCTGCAGAAGGCCAAGAATTGGTAGAAACTAAAGTATTGGAACAACCTTCTAATGGCTTCTTGGGCATTGGTCGTAAACCAGCAGTTGTTCGCTTATTCTTCACATCTGTAGCTAAAACTGCTACTCAAGAAGAAGTAGCTCATGTAGAAGAACAATCTGTAGCTGTTGCTTCCAAGCCGGTAGCAACAAGTGAAATAGAAGTACAAGATGCAGTAGTTGAAACTTCTGAAGGTGATGTTGTAGAAAAACCTTCTAAAAAGGAACTTTCAAAAGAAGATCAACAAGAAATTGCTGAAAAAGGTAAACAATTCCTCGATGATATGTTTACACAAATGGGCCTCACTGTAGTTATCGAAAAAATGATGACTAAAGATAAGATTACATTCCAAGTACACGGCGAAGATTTAGGTATTTTGATCGGTAAACATGGTCAAACATTGGATGCTATTCAATACTTAACAAATCTCGTGGCTCACAAGGATGTATCTGGCCACTGCCACATCGTTGTAGATGTGGAAAATTATCGTTCTCGTCGAGAAGAAACATTGGTGAATCTCGCGAAACGCTTGGCTTCTAAGGTGAAACGCAACCGTCAAAAGGTTTCCTTAGAACCGATGAATGCTTTTGAACGTAAAATCATTCATACTGCCCTTCAAGGGGATAAAAACGTTGTTACTAACAGTGAAGGGGACGAACCGTTCCGTCACGTTGTGATTACGTACAAAAAATAATATAGTGGTGCAGCTTTCAAGTGACTGAATTCTCGGTTGCTTGAGGGCTGCTCCCTTTATTCTTTAGGTTATGGTGAAAGCTAACCTAAGTTAATCTTCGCATGCAAAGATTAGTTTAGTTTAACTTTCACAGGCGAAGAACATATACAAAAGCAAATACTAGATAATGGAAATACGGAGATATGTATGTATATAGATGATACAATAGCGGCCATTGCGACGCCGCCCGGCATAGGCGGGGTTGGTATTATTCGGGTCAGCGGCAAGGATAGTTTTCCTATTGTAAATAGCCTGTTCAAGAGCGCTGGCACCGTTCCT
This sequence comes from Veillonella sp. Ser01, assembly GCF_053850375.1. NCBI lineage: Bacteria > Bacillati > Bacillota > Negativicutes > Veillonellales > Veillonellaceae > Veillonella > Veillonella sp. Ser01. The sequence goes on from NZ_JBSPUA010000002.1 coordinate 86,030, forward strand.
TTGATGGACCGCCAAAATAGAACGATACAATACGGGACCATTGTGGACCCTGCAACGAACAAGACCATCGACGAGGTTCTTGTGTTATTAATGAAAGGCCCTCATTCCTACACGGCAGAGGATGTGGTAGAAATTCAGTGTCACGGCGGTATTGTGCCAGTTCGACAAATCTTGAAATTGCTCGTAAATCACGATGTACGCATGGCTGAGGCCGGCGAATTTACGAAGCGTGCCTTTATGAACGGACGTATCGACCTCACTCAAGCAGAGGCGATCATTGATATTATTGAAGCAAAAACAGAGGACTCCCTCTCCCTCGCTGTATCCCAGCTGGACGGTACAGTTTCGTCCTTTGTAAAAGATGTGCGTGAACAGCTCATCGCCATGATTGCTCATTTAGAGGTAACTATCGACTATCCAGAAGAGGATATTGAGGATGTAACGAGCCAAGAGGTTCGGGATCAGCTAGAGCCTATTTTGAAAGCTATGGATAATTTGTTGTCCACAGCGAACACAGGTCGCCTTATTCGCGACGGTATTACGACGGTTATTGTAGGCCGCCCAAATGCAGGTAAATCGAGCCTTATGAACGCTCTCTTGCGCGAAAACCGTGCTATCGTAACGGATATTCCGGGGACGACGCGGGATAGTATTGAAGAATATATGACCGTAGAAGGCATTTCTTTGCGCCTCATCGATACGGCAGGTATTCGTGATACACAAGATACGGTAGAAGCCCTCGGCGTGGAGCGTGCTCGTGATTATATCAACAAAGCAGACATCGTGCTCTGTGTTATCGACGGGTCTACTCCATTACTCCCTGAAGAAATCGAAATTTTGACCTCTGTTAGCGGTTTGAACACTATCGTACTCCTCAATAAGTCCGATGTGGCACAAGTCGTTACAGACGAAAATATTAAAGAACACGGTAACTTTACAGCTATTGAACGAATCAGTGCTAAAGAAGGTGAAGGCTCTGCAGTTCTTTCCAAATGGGTGCAAGAACTCGTCTACGGCGGTCGCGTAAAACAAGACAATAGCGCTATGATCAGTAACGTGCGCCACATTAGCCTCATGGAACAAGCAAAGGCACAAGTCGAAGAAGCCCTCTCCTCCATCGACATGGGCATGCCAGTAGACTTTGTAGCTACCGATTTGCGCAGCGCCTGGGAACTACTTGGGGACATCACAGGCGATACCATCCGTGAAAGCATGATCGACGAACTATTCAGTAGATTTTGCCTTGGTAAGTGATTTAAACTTTCACAATAAGATAAGTAACAAATATAAGGAATTCAATTGATATGTACACAGTAGATAATTATGATGTCATTGTCATCGGTGGTGGTCATGCTGGTTGTGAGGCGGCCCTTGCCGCTGCCCGCATGGGTCATCGCACGTTGATGGCGACCATCAGTTTAGATAACATTGCGCTTATGCCATGTAATCCTGCCGTTGGCGGTCCTGGTAAAAGCCATCTTGTTTATGAACTTGACGCTTTAGGCGGTCAAATGGGTATTAACGCAGATGCTACGGCTATTCAAATGCGTATGCTCAATATGGGTAAAGGCCCTGCCGTGCATTCCTTGCGCTGCCAATCTGATAAAATCAAATACCAACATTTGATGAAACAAACCATTGAAAATACAGAGAACCTCAATGTTAAGCAAATCATGGTAACAGAGCTTAAGGTTGAGGATGGCAAGGTAACAGGTATTGTTACAGAACTTGGCGAATTCTATGGCGCTAAGGCTGTTATTCTTTGTACAGGTACCTACTTGAAAGGTAAAATCCTCATCGGCGATATCGATTATGTAGGTGGCCCAAATGGTCAACGCGTAGCAGAACATTTCTCTCAATCTTTACTCGACAATGGTATTGAGTTGATGCGCTTTAAGACTGGTACGCCAGCCCGTGTAGATAAACGCACACTTAACCTTGAAAATATGGAGGTTCAAGAAGGCGATACACATCATCACTCCTTCTCCTTTATGGATGAATGGATCAATCGCAATGAAGACGTATGTTGGTTGACCTATACTAACAAAGAAACGCACGAAATCATTACGAGCAATATTCACCGTGCCCCTATGTATAGCGGTAAAATCGAAGGTGTAGGCCCTCGTTACTGCCCTTCTATCGAAGATAAAGTAGTGCGCTTTGCCGATAAAGAACGTCATCAATTATTCGTAGAACCAGAAGGTACTAGCACAAACGAAATGTACGTGCAAGGCATGAGTACGTCTCTTCCAATGGACGTACAATATGCATTCCTTCGCACCATTCCAGGCCTTGAAAATGTTGAAATCATGCGCCCTGCCTATGCTATTGAATACGATTGCTTAAACCCAACACAATTAACACCAGCCCTTCAAGTAAAACATATTGAAGGCCTCTACTCTGCTGGTCAAGCTAATGGTACATCTGGCTATGAAGAAGCCGCTGCACAAGGTCTAATGGCTGGTATTAATGCTGCTTTATGGCTTGAAGGTAAAGAACCGTTTATCCTTGCTCGCTCCGAAGCCTACATCGGTGTTCTCATCGATGATCTTGTAACAAAAGGTACAAACGAACCGTACCGCATGATGACAAGCCGTAGCGAATATCGTCTATTGCTTCGTCAAGACAATGCAGATATGCGTCTTACTGAAAAAGGGCGTGAAATCGGTCTTGTAAAAGATGATCGTTGGGCTAAATTTACAGCTAAGAAAGCTGCTATCGAAGAAGCTATGGACATGTTGCGAAATACACCTGTAAATCCATCTAAGGAAACACAAGCCTTGCTTGAAAGCTTAGGTACAGCACCTATTAGAACAGGTATACATGCTTATGATTTAGTAAAACGTAATGAACTTTCCTATGCTATCGTAGCGGATGCATTTGGTTTGAAACGCTATACACCTGACGTTGAAGAAGCTGTCGATATCTCCATTACCTACGAAGGTTATATTAAAAAACAAATGGACCAAGTCGATAAAGTTCGCAAACTAGAAGAAAAAATTCTTCCAAAAGAATGGGATTACACACAAATTAAAGGTATCTCCCTTGAAGCTCAACAAAAGCTCAATAAAATCCGCCCTCACTCCATCGGCCAAGCAAGCCGTATCTCTGGCGTATCCCCGGCGGACGTGTCTGTTCTGTTGATTCAACTAGAACAATACAATAGAAGTAAATAAAATATGTGATTGCATACAAAAAGCTAGTTAATCTTATGATTAACTAGCTTTTTTTGTAAATGTATGTATATTTATATGAATATTTATAAAATCCTTATTATTCTATCTATAAAATATGTACACTAGAGAAGTACATTAAGTGTACATTCAGAATAGACAAAATATTCTATAAGTGAAGAAAAGTTCATGGTAATAAATTAGAAATAAACTATGAAATTTGTTTGATGAAAAGATGTATAAGGAAACTGAAAATAGATGTGGTAAAAGGTTAACAAAATAGGTTTACAATTATTGATCGATTGGATGGTAAAGAAATTTTGATTTACATTGAAATAGGATAGTGATTTGGAAATTTAACAAAAGGTTGAAAAAGCAGGTTAAAAAGATGGACCGATTTCTCAATTAATTATTTTAAATGATAATATAGGTATAGTATTTCTTCATTACCCTATTTTATGTTATGTAGTTTATATATTTTTGTTTATAAATGAGAATTAATTGAGAATATGCTATAATATAAAGAAAAATGACTTAAATATTTCGCTTATATGGTCGTTTTATTAGTTTTCGTATATAAATTTATATAAAATAGATTAAAAGCGCCGTATAACGCAAATTTTTGAGTTTTATAGCATCTGAAAATCGAAATACTATTTTGATATCTCATATATCGTTAAATACATAGTTTTGCCTATATGATGTGTCATATGACATGAGTTTTGTTACATATATGTGGATTACTTTTACTATTATATAAATATCAAATAATTTATTAGGAGTACTTATGAAAGAGAAATACGATGTGCCTATCGCACCGGAGTCTGAATTTGTTTCATACATGATGGAGCAAATGAGCCAATTTGGTTTGCCTTGTACGGAAGAGCAAGCGAAGGACTTTTATGTGTATTATGCGCGCATGATTGAAACAAATAAATATCTCAACCTCACCGGTATTACAGATATGAAAGAGGTCGTTGTTAAGCACATGATCGACTCCCTCTCCTGCTACGATCCAAATATTATTAAATCCGGCATGTCCATCATCGATGTTGGTACTGGCGCAGGTTTTCCTGGAATTCCATTGGCTATATATGACCGTAGCCTCAAGGTTACGCTGTTTGACTCTTTAAAAAAACGTCTTACCTTCCTCGAGTCTGTTATGGATGAGCTTCAATTGACGAACTGTACTACCTTACATGGTCGTGCAGAGGATCTTAGTCATCAAGACTATCGTGAAAGCTTCGATATTGCTACGAGCCGTGCAGTGGCACGTTTACCTATTCTTCTAGAATGGACTGTTCCCTATGTTAAAGAAGGCGGTTACGTAATTGCTTTAAAAGGCGCTATATACGAAGAAGAAGTGGGAGAATCTAACAAAGCGCTCAGTACATTGAAAGCTAATATTGAAGAAGTACGAACCGTTACTCTACCGACCTTAGATGATAAACGAGCAATCCTGTACATCAAAAAAACAGGTAAAACACCAAAACAATACCCACGTAAACCAAAAGAGATTAAAGACAAGCCATTGGTATAACAAAAAAGAGGATGCAAATCTTAGATTTGCATCCTCTTTCTTTTTTCCTAGCCTATTAAATGATGTCGTTTACAACAAAATTATATATTTCGTTCACTATATAAGTCGGATATGAAGATAAATAGAACACCTTTCCCTAAGGCCGACTTAGTTCACTATGGAGGTCGTGGGAAAGGTGTTCTATGTTAATCTCAGAATGACCTATACGTGGTCGATGATATGTAATGTTGTATCGATATCATTTAAAGGCATAATATGTACGCCTGCAGCGATTTTTTTGATTTGTTCCAAGGTTTCAATAGCGATTTCTGTACCCGCTTCTTTTCCGCCCTTTTCTACACGGTCTAGGATTTCTTGTGTAAGGTTAATCCCAGGCACTTTTTCATGTAAATATGTAGCCATTTTGAAGCTTTTAAGTGGAATTAAACCAAGCATGATAGGCACATCAAATTCGGACATTTTGTCGATGTAACGTTTTGCTTGTTCTAAATCGTAAATTGGTTGTGTTTGTACGAAGTGCGCACCATTTTTAATTTTAGCTGCCAATTTTTGACGTTCAATTTCTAAGTCTGGCGCACCAGGATTGCCAGTAGCGCCGATGTAGAAGTTTGTAGGCTCATCTAAATCATTACCTGCCAAGTCCTTACCAGCATTTAATGTTTTAGCGATATTGAGCAAGCCCATACAGTCTACTTCAAATACGGATTGTGCAAATGGGTGGTCCCCATTATCTGGTTTGTCACCAGTAAGGGTTAAGATGTTATTTACGCCAAGTGCTGCAGCGCCTAGTAATTCGGATTGTAAGCCTATGATGTTACGGTCGCGGCATGTAAGGTGGAAGATAGTTTCGATGTCTTTATTATGTTGTAACAAATAGGACAAGGAAATTGGGCTCATACGCATTTTAGACATAGGGCTATCAGCGATATTAATAGCGTCAACCTTCCCTTTTAAACGGGCTGCTTGATCAAATACTTTTTGAGCAGAACTACTTTTCGGTGGGTCTAATTCAACAGTGATGGTGAACTTCCCTTGTTGATGTTTCTCTCTTAGGGTCATCATGTACCTCTTATCTATTCTTATAGTGAAAGCTTAATTCCTTAGATGTATTACGTGATTTGTAATATCTATAACGTTCATTTAAGAACGTTTATTTAAGATGGGCTTTCACTATATTTATGAGTAATGAAAGTAAAAAATTATTTCTCTAAAGTTTCAAAGTAATCGTTAGCGTGGTTAACGGCTGCGATACCGTCTTTAGCGTAGATATCTGCGCCCGCTTGGTCTGCGTAGTCTTGAGATACTACGGCGCCACCTACCATAACCTTAGTGTTAAGGCCTGCGGCACGGATTGCAGCGATTGTGTTGTCGATTTGAGGCATTGTTGTGGTCATCAAGGAACAGATACCAACGAGAGCCGCTTTGTTGTCTTTAATCGCTTGAACGATGACTTCTGGGTCAACGTCTTTGCCGAGGTCGACGATTTTATAACCATTGTTTTCAAGCAAGGCCGCTACGATATTTTTACCTAAATCGTGGATGTCACCTTTAACAGTAGCTACAACGACTGTACCTTTATCTAGACTTTCACTAGCAGGAATAATTTCTTTAATGGTGTTGAAAGCAGCCTGCATTGTTTCAGCAGCAAGCATTACTTGTGGCAAGAATAATTTACCAGAACCGAACTTGTCCCCTACTACGTTCATCGCTTCAGATAAACCTTTTTTAGTAAGGTCTAATGGATCAATACCATCGGCTAATGCTTTTTTAACAAGATCTATAATCGCCTCTTTTTCCCCTTGCTCTACGCAAGCGCGGATATTAGCGAGTGGATCATTACTGTCGAAAGATTTCTTTTCAGGACCTTTTGGAGCAGCGTTACCAGGAGCACTTGTTTCGTCTTCGTAGCCGTATTCTTTGATGAATTGAGCAGAACCTGGATCCCAACCTAATAATGTAGTGCTTGAAACAAACGCTTTTTTCGCTGGATAGTTTAGAGGGTTCATAATAGGTGTAGTTAAGCCACATGCTAAAGCCATTGTTAAGAATTGACCGTTCAAGTAAGGGCGTTGTGGCATACCGAAGGAGATGTTGGACAAGCCCATTACTGTTGGGAAGCCAAATTTCTCTTTATATAACTGTAATGTACGCAATGTTTGGCGTGCACTATCTTCACCGCTAGCAAGTGTTAACACTAATGGATCAAGTAATAAGTCATGAGGTTGAAGACCATAGCCGTAAGCACGATTTACGATACTTTCAGCTAAAGCAACGCGGTCTTCTGCTTTTTCAGGTAAGTCGCCACTGCAGATTGGCAAGCAAAGCAAAGCAGCACCATAACGTTTAGCTAATGGCATAACGTGTGTGATGGACTCCTCTTCCCCATTTACGGAGTTGATAAGAGCACGACCTGGGTAGTTTTTAAGGGCTACTTCCATAGCTGCTGGATCCAATGTATCGATAGATAATGGAGTTTCAACAAGCATAGATAATTCGAAGATAGCACGCTCCATCAATGGAGTTTGGTCCATGCCAGCTACGCCCATGTTTACGTCGAGGATATCGGCACCTGCTTCTACTTGGTCTAACGCATCGCGTTTTACACGGATGAAAGAGCCATCGCGTAATTCTTGAGCCAGAACTTTACGACCTGTAGGATTGATACGTTCACCGATGATAAGAGGTTTTGTATTGTGACCTAACTCTATCAATTTAGTACGGCTTGTAATGATTGTTTTAGGTTCAATATGAGCACGTTCTTTAGGTGTATGTGCTTTTACAGCGTCGGAAATAGATTGGATATGAGCTGGTGTTGTACCACAGCAACCACCCACATAGCTTGCACCTGCATCTACGATTGGAATCATCAATGGACCCATTTCTTCTGCTGTAAGTGGGAATACAGTTTGTTTGTTAATTAATTGAGGCATGCCTGCATTTGGTTGACAGCTAATTGGCAAGTTTGTAACGCTAGCGATTTCCTCAATAAGTGGTGTAATTTGTTCAGGTCCAAGGGAACAGTTGATACCGATGATATCTGCACCCATTGCTTCTACGATAGTAGTTGCTACTGCAGGTGGTGTACCTGTAATAGTACGACCGTCTTCACTGAAAGAAAATTGACAGATGATTTGTACATCTTCTTTTGTCTTCCTTGCTGCTTCACGAGCGTCAAGAGATGCTAATAAAGCGGCACGCATTTCTTGTACGTCAATGATAGTTTCAATGATAATGAAATCTACGCCACCTTCAATCAATGCATCTGCTTGTTCACGGTACGTGTCATAAATAGAATCAAAGCTCATATTGCCTAATGGTTGTAAGAAACGACCTGTAGGACCCATAGAACCAGCTACACGGGCAGATGGTTTAACCTCTGCAATAGCTTCTTTTGCTACTTTTACAGCTGCAATATTGATTTCTCTTACGCGATCTTGTAAGTCGTAATCTTCTAACTTAAGACCACAAGCACCGAATGTATTTGTAGTAATAACATCACTGCCATGTTGTAAGTATTGAGCGTGAATATTCTTTACTACTTCTGGTTTTTCTACGTTAAATAATTCTGGACAATAGCCCTCTTCCAAGCCTGCAGCTTGAAGCATTGTGCCCATAGCACCGTCAAATATATACATAAAAATCTTCCTTTATCATCCTAAATTTTAAAATGTTTCACGTGAAACATTATTCTGTTGGTTGGCCTTTCATGGCGATACCAGAGGCTTCAGCTGTCGTTTTACTACAGCCCTCTTCTCCTTCATTATTAGTGGTTACAGATGCCTTTTCTGGTAATTTACGAGATGCACAATCCTTTTGGGAACAAGATGTGCAACCACGCTTTGTATTGATATCTTCATTAGCTGGCATTAAACCAATGATAGCTGTTACCGACTTACGTGGGAATAATAAATAATTTTCTGTAACTTGTAAGCCAATCATCTCTGTTTTAATGATTTTAGCTAATTGTGGCTGAATTTCTAGTGGCCAGTTACCATAACCAGGGCTAAAGCGCCATGTTGGTTTATAACCTTGCTTTTTAGCGATGGTATTGATAACTTCGTTAACTTGATCAGCTACTTGTTCTACTGCTGTAGTAGCCGCTGCATCAAGCAATAAACCTACAGTGTAATTACCTTGTTTAAAAAGCTGTTCACTGCGAATTTCTACATCTTCACCTACTGTTACGCCTAATACATAGACCTTTGTAGATTTTTCTAAGTGTTTTTCGATGATTGAACCTTCAATTTTAAGCGGTGGATTGCTTAAAATTGTCTTTGTTTCTGCATCATAATCATATTCTTGATATACACCTTTAGGTGTAGCTAATAATTGGATTTCCTTACATGCTTCGTCTACATATTGTTGTGGAAAATCCTCAGCGTGACGAAGTCCTGCGTATCGTTTTACTTCTGCTTTATCGATGGCAGGAAGCATTCCGTTATAGATTGGCATGGAAACGCCTCCTCTTCAAAAATAAAAAGCTCTGCGTATCCGTAGAGCGTGTGTGCTTACTATTATTTATATATTTAGATCATGTAATATAATCAATTTAACTATATTAAAGATAATCAATCTAATTACTATCTAGTTAATAGTATATAGATATGATGAAAGCCTGTCAAAGTATATAGGGCCTGTATTCTCATATAATTTAGTGGTGTGTTGATATAACTTAAAGCTATATCAAAATATATTTTAATCCTAAAAGTTATCATTGGTAATGTTATAGATAATTTAGAATGTTAGGATACTTAATATTACTGTAGTTTTATATTAACTTGTTTCACGTGAAACAGTCTTATTACTTTGTCTATAAATTTTGCTCAATATATTAAATTTTATTTTAGTAGTAAATTTTGATTAATAATTGTAATCTTAATAATGCTTTGTAATGAATTGTTTTTCTAAATGATTTATTTTTACTGACTAAATTATTTTCATTGGTCTAATTTTGATTTCTAATTAATTGTTTTAGATAAATTTTGAATGAAAAAATTTTTGTGTAAATTTGGATGATTGGTATATGTTTATATACCAAAGTGATTTTTTCACTATAAAATTTTTAGTATTAAAACTATATGTTAAGGGAGTAAATTTTAGTATTTATTTTTTATTAATTATAAATGTTTCACGTGAAACATTTACGTATATGTTTTAAATCAAAATTTTATTATGAAAAAGTAAAGATAATTTGTTTCACGTGAAACAATTAAAATTCTTATAGTAGTTTTTGAGAAATACAAAATAAGGTTTAAAAATAAGATTTAATCATATTATTTGCTAATATGTAAATGTGTGTATTATTAAATAATGTAGTTAGTGAATAAAATATAGATATTTTTCTGGAATTTGATTTGTAATTACCGTAATTATCGTTGTTTTATGTTATAATTAAAAAGAAATATTTTGAACGAACATGTGAGGTGAATTAAGTGGGCAAAGTGATAGCTATTACTAATCAAAAAGGCGGTGTTGGTAAGACGACGACATCCGTGAATTTGAGTGCTTGTTTGGCTGATGCTGGTAAAAAAGTATTGCTTGTTGATTTAGATCCACAAGGTAATGCTAGCTCTGGTTTAGGTATTGAAAAAGATGATTTAGAACTCTGTGTACACGATGTTCTAATCGATGGTGAACCTATTGCTGATATTGTTCAGCCTACAATGCTTAAAAAGCTATTTGTAGCGCCTGCAACAATTCAATTAGCTGGTGCAGAAGTGGAACTCGTTTCAGTTGTTTCACGTGAAACAATGTTGAAAAAAGCTTTGGCACCAGTACGTGACGAATACGATTTTATCATTATTGACTGTCCGCCATCCCTTGGTTTGCTAACATTAAATGCCTTTACAGCGGCAGATAGTGTACTAATTCCGATTCAAAGTGAATTCTATGCATTAGAAGGGGTTAGTCAATTAGTAAAAACTATAACAATTGTGCAACAAACATCTAATAAAGATCTTGAAATTGAAGGTGTGTTGTTGACTATGTTTGATGGTCGTACAAATTTATCTATTCAAGTTGCTGATGAAGTGAAAAAATTCTTTGGCAATAAAGTATATAAGACTATTATTCCACGTAATGTACGTCTTAGCGAAGCTCCAAGTTATGGTGAACCTATTATCGTATATGATCCAAAATCTAAAGGGGCAGACGTATATACTAAACTAGCTAAAGAAGTGATTAAAGCTTCAAAAGATAAATAGTTTAATAGTTCAATAGATAGCTAATTGTTTAGTTAAATAGATAGATAGCTAGTTGTTTAGTTAAATAGTTAAAATGACTAGACTAATACCTGGTCTATTAAATAAATGAGTGCTATAAATTGATATATAATCGCATATGTAAGGTGAGAGAGGTTAGTTATGCCTAGAGACGTAAAAAGTAAGAAAAGTAAATCATCCGGCTTGGGGAAGGGCCTTGGAAATTTAATGAAGGTAGATACGGTAGAGTCTGTATTGCCTGAAAAGGAGATTCATGAACTACCAATCTCCGAGTTAGTTCCTAATGCAGATCAACCTCGTAAAAGTTTTGATGAAGATAGTTTAGCAACATTAGCTGAATCTATTAAAAATCTTGGTATTTTTCAACCAATTGTAGTACGTAAACAAAAGAATAAATATCAAATTGTAGCTGGTGAACGTCGTTACCGTGCTGCTATCATTGCAGGCCTTGAGACTGTACCAGTTATTGTAAAGAAATATAATACAGAAGAGATGACAGAAGTGGCCCTCGTTGAAAATCTACAACGTGAAGGATTGGATCCAATTGAAGAAGCTTTGGCATACCAAGGTTTAATGGATACGTATAAACAAACTCAAGAAATGATTTCTGCTCGCCTAGGTCGTAGTCGTTCTTATATTGCAAATATGGTTCGTTTGTTAAAATTATGTGATTCTGTACAAAAAGATCTCATCGAAGGTGACTTAACAGTAGGTCAAGCGCGTCCATTGTTGGCATTGCGTAGTGCAGCGCAACAAATTGAAGCTGCTGAACGTATTAAAGAGGGCGACTTAAGTGCTCGTCAAGCAGAGGCCCTTGTGAAGTCTATGCAAAATAAGACACCTAAAGCGAAGGCTGCTAAGCCGCAAAGTACTGCAGAGGTACGTGCTCTTATGGACCGTTTAAAACTAAGCTTAGGATCTCCTGTAAATATTAAATTCCGTGCTGGTAAAAAGGTTCAAGGTAAGATTGAAATTGCTTTCTCCTCTGAAGCAGAATTAGAACGTCTCATTGCTTTTATGGATGGTCAAGATAATACAGACGATACTGAAACAGTAGAATTTAGAGTATAATTGATATACTTAAATTCGAATCGAATTATGTGAATTTAGTAATGACAAATAGATAACAATTCTGTATAATATAAATACAATTTACAATCCACGGTGAAAGCGTAGTCTACGGACTGCGCTTTTACTGTATATAAGGTATTTTATTGAGTTATAATAATATTGTAAGATAACTTAGAGATCATAATACATGTTGTAAGATGATTAACTATATTTTGTAAGAAATACAAATGTTAAGTAACAAGGATAGACAATGGAACAAACACCTAAAGCAAACCGCGTTCATATAGGCTTTTTTGGTCGTTGTAACGCTGGTAAGTCTACATTGATTAATATGTTAACAGATCAGCCTGTATCCCTTGTATCTGAGGTGGCAGGAACAACGACAGATCCAGTGAGCAAATCCATGGAGATTTTGCCATTAGGTCCTGTGGTGATTACCGATACAGCTGGTATAGACGATACAACTGAATTAGGTATATTGCGGATGGAGAAAACAGAAGAGGTTGTGAAAAAGATCAATCTTGCTGTTTATGTGCTTCGTACCGATGAAGAACCAACTACTGATGATATGCATTGGTTAGGCCTATTAAAACAAAATAATGTGCCTATTGCATTATTTATAAATGAAATCAATGCAGAAATTGACAAAGAAAATAATAAAGAAAATAACATAGAAAATAAAACAGATGCATCTACTTATGTAGAAACTCATAAGGGATTATCTGAATTAGTTACTGTCATTGGTTCAGCTGATTTTACATCTAAAGCTAAACGTTTAGAATTACTTGATCTCTTGGGTGGGTTAACACCACTTGATGTAGAAGGGGATCAAACTCTATTACAAGGCCTAGTAGAAGAGGGGGATACTATAATTCTTGTATGTCCTATCGACAGTGCAGCACCAAAGGGCCGCCTTATTTTGCCACAAGTTCAAACGATTCGTGAAATATTGGATTATAAAGGCTTAGCGTTAGTGTGCCAAACAGAAGAATTACCTGCTATGATTAATTCTCTTAAATATCCACCCAAGATGGTTATCTGTGACTCGCAAGCTTTTGATCGCGTCGATGAGTTAACACCTGATACAATTCCGTTGACATCATTCTCTATTTTGATGGCCCGTTTTAAGGGCAAATTACAAGATTTAGTAGCTGGTGTAGAAGCGATTAAAAATTTGAAATCAGGTTCTAAGGTGCTTATCAGTGAAGGTTGTACACATCGCCGCCAATGTGATGATATTGGTACTGTAAAGATTCCTAACCTTCTTAAGAAGCAAGGCCATACAGATTTACAGCTAGAATTTACTAGTGGAGGCGCATTCCCAAAAGAGGTATCCCAGTATGATTTAATCATCCATTGTGGTGCTTGTATGCTCACACGCCGCGAGGTGTTACGACGCATTGAATGTGCCGTTGTACAAGGCACACCAATCGTAAATTACGGTGTACTCATAGCGGCTCTACATGGTATACTAGAACGAGCGATAAGCCCATTTATTGACGAAATAAAAGAGTAGGTATAATTAATCTATCATTACACATATTAAATTAAATTGTATGCAGTCATTTAACTTTCACAATAAGAATGGTATAATTAAGTGTTGGAGTTTGAATGATTGTATAGGAAGGAATATACATGTTCGAATCGATTCAACCGTGGATTGGCATGGCGACCATCGTCCTTGTAATAGCGTTGTTAGTGTATTGTGTAATCTTGCACATTCGCTTAGGGAGCCTTAAAAAGAAATATGATTTCTTTATGCAAGGGGACAATGGTGCGAGCCTAGAACGTAAATTATCTGTAGAGGTTAGCGAAATTCGCGATGCTGCTAAGGGTCTTGAGACTATGATGACCGAGCAAGCGGCAATCCGCAATATTCAAAGCAATACGATACAAAAAATTGGCTTTGTTAAATATAATGCCTTTGAAAATATCGGTAATGATTTGTCTTTTGCGCTTACATTGCTTGATGGCAATAATAACGGTATCTGTATCTCCAGTATTTACGGTCGTAGCGAATCCCGTATTTTTAGTAAACCTATTGTGAAAGGTAAAAGTCTCGTAAGTCTTTCACAAGAAGAATTAGAGAGTTTGAACGAAGCGTTGGGCGAGCGCACCAATGAGGAAGCGTTAACGAGCGCCATCGTTTCTAAATAAGGAAGGTTTGTATTGAAAGTACCGGCATTTATTTCAAACAAAGTTGAAAGAAATGGTGACAACTGCATATTGACATTAACAACCAAGCAAGCGAAGGTTGCAGCTATTGTAAGCTCTATCATAATTATCGCCGCATTGGTTCTCGGTATTTGGGGCATCGTGCGCCAAGCTGAGGTTGTACAATTACGTCAACAGACACAATTACAATCTGAACAGCTAAAATTGTTACAACAAAAGACAGATGTTTTAGATAAGAAAATTCAAAATTTAAATCAAATTAGCGAAGAAAACAAGCAAATGCTGAAGGGCGCTGAATCTGGCACACCATCTCAAGGTGGCGGGGACGGTAGCGACCCAAAGCAGCCAGCCGCTGATGAAAGCGAAGTAAAGACGCTAACAGCGGCACAACTATCAGCTCGTCTGTCCAAAATGGACAAGGACGCACAAAAATTGCTAGTTAGCTTCTATACAATGCGTAATATCCTTCGTGATGGTGGGGCGCAAGACCTTATGGCTATGCAATCTATTAACTTCTCTGCTGGCTCTGGTGGTGTTACGAATAATACTACACCAAGTATCTGGCCGAGCAAGGGCGTTATTACCTCCCCATTTGGTAGCCGTGTGGACCCTGTAACGGGCGCTATCGGTGCATTCCACGAAGGGGTAGATATTGCGGATGACTATGGTACACCAATTGTAGCTACTGCTGCGGGCGTTGTAACCTTTGCAGGTTATACAGAAGGCGGTTATGGTAACCTCGTTGAAATCGACCACGGCAACGGTTTCGTAACCCGTTATGGCCATAATAGTGCTGTATTGGTAACCGTAGGTATGAGCGTAAAACAAGGTCAAACAATTGCCTTGATGGGTAGTACTGGTAAAAGTACAGGTGCCCACGTTCACTATGAGGTACGCCTCAATGGATCTCCTACTGATCCTATGATTTTCTTACCAATTAGCAACTAAAATAAAACATAATTCATAGAACAAAGAACTTGTTATGCGTGCAAATGCACTAATAGCAAGTTCTTTTTCTTTATTTTTGCATATATATATTGTAAAATAAAAGTATATGAACGGAGGTATATCTATGAAGGCCTATGTACAAGTTTATACCGGCGAAGGCAAGGGCAAAACGACCGCTGCTATCGGTCTAGCTATCCGTGCCATCGGTGCTGGCAAGAAAGTCCTCTTTTTGCAATTTATGAAATCTAAAGTATATAGTGAACATACTATTTTACCTACCTTACAGAATTTAACCTTAGAAACCGTGGGTAAGCCATTCTTTATCATCAAAGAAGGGATGAAAAGCAAGGATGAACTCGCTAAATGGGGCGATGAAGTCGTTGTCTTTGAATCCGGTAATCCACCAAAGGATTATGTAGCGCTCATCGAAAAAGGATACGAACGTGCACTAGCTGCTATCAGCAGTGGGGAGTACGATCTCGTCGTTCTTGATGAATATAACATGGCGCTCTTCTTTGAACTCATTACATGGGATAAAACAAAAGCTTTGCTCGATGCTCGTAATCCGGAAACGGAACTTGTATTTACGGGCCGTGGGGCTCCTCAAGAATTAATCGACGAGGCAGACCTTGTAACGGAAATGAAAGAGGTTAAACATTACTACCTTCAAGGCGTAATGGCTCGAAAAGGTATTGAAAACTAATCATAGGTACACCTAAGGAGGTGATGTGGTTGAGTACAGTGGCTATTGTGGCTCTCGTTATTGTGGCCATCATTGCAGCACTCATCTTGATTATCCTACTGACACCAATCACATATAGCATCGAAGTTGACGGACGCTCGCCATATCGAGGCGAGGTGCGTGTCAAATGGCTGTGGCGTGTATTTTCACTGCATCTAGCGTATTTACAGGACAAACCATTTTTTAAGGAATTATATATTTTGGGCATGCTCAAGATTGGTCCTGTGAAAGACTATGAAGAATGGCTTGAAAATCGCGTTGACGAAGAATACCAAAAAGTTGTGGACGAAGACGATGATATGTCACAAGCAGAGGCCTTTGCTAAGGCGATGCAAGGGGGCGGACAAGGCCCTTCTGCAAGCTCTAGTGGCACTAGCTTTGACGATTTGAAGAGCTCTCATCGTTCTGACGCTACCTTTGGTGATGAAGAATCACCAGGGGCTGGTAGATCTGAAAATCCAAATGAACGCATTGAACGTCCTGAACAAGCTTCTAAGGATATGGATGCACAGGCTCGTGCTGATCGGTATGACTCAATTCAGCAAGATCCAACATCCCATATTAAAAGCGATGACGAAACAGTGAGCCGCGTTACTTTCAACAGTGACGGTTCCATTAAGGAAAAGGTATTTACGAAGGTGAAAGACCTCAAAACGACGGTTAAACATCGTTTTGAAAAACCAGATCCAAACGATCCGGTAGCATCATTCAAGTCTAAAATTCCTACATTCTGGTTCATGAAACATGTACAAAATACAGAATTATGGCACCAGCTATTCCTTGTTTCGAAGCGATGCTATGACCACTCTAAACCACGCGACGTGGCCATAGAAGGTCGATTTGGTATTGGTGACCCATATCGTATGGGGATTATCGCATCTATGCTGTACAGTATTTGGCCTGAGCAAGCTGAGAACATCGAGCTCGATTATGTAAATTGGGTCGGTGAAGGTAGTGGTCATATTAAAGGGCGCATCATTTTAGCTGTCATGGCTTGGCATGGTACAAGATTCTTGCTATCTAAACCAATGCGTTCCCTATTGGGTGAAAGCGCTCGCGTCTTCTGGGTTAAACGGAAGGAAGCTAAGCAGTTAGAAAAGCTGAAAGCCGAACAAGGTCAAACAGCGTAAGGATATATTAAGTCAACTAAGTAAATGAGCTGTATTAAGACAATATATAAGGTCTACAAATAATGTATATGTCATATAGAAGTAAATACATAGTATAAAAACCTAAGTATTGAACGTACAGCAATGATACTTTCACAAAAAGCGGAGGTACTGTGATGGAAAACAGTAATGTAAAAGAGAATTTGGAAGTCCTATTCGAGAAATTCAAAAATATGATTAAGGTGGAAACTGTAGTAGGCGAAGCTGTGCAAATCGGTGATACTACACTTGTTCCATTCGTAGACGTAACATTTGGTTTTGGTACTGGTACAAACCACAACACTGCTAACAAAAACCACGAATGTGGCGGCGGTGGCGGCGGTGCCAAAATGGAACCAAGCGCTATCCTCGTTATTAAAGGCGAACGCATTGAGTTGTTCAACATTAAAGGCAACCCTTATAGCAGCAGCTTTGATCGTCTTATCGGTTTGGTGCCTGACCTCGTGTCCAAATTGAAATCCGATAAATACATTTATTTGAACGATGAACAATAATTCGACGTCGAATTATAAATAATAGGTGAAAGCCGTAATACCCACATGTGTGCTCTGAATATGTCCGTAGCGACTGTAATTTTAGCTTCAGGGTATGCTTGTGGGTATTATTTTAACTTCTATAGACTTTCATAAGCATTTCATAGGGCTTTATTATGCTATGTAACATAGTCTTGTGAAAGTTAGAGAGATTTGTTATAGTAAAAATAGTACACTATTGGATTGTATAGTGACACTTTTAATCGAGGAGGATTTCAGATGAAATTATCTAAAAAATTAACTACCCTAGCTATCGTTGGTGCTATGTCTGCTACTGCTGCAGTAGCAAGTGCTGCTAACATTGGCTTAGTAAATATGAGCCAAGTAGTAAATAGCTACCCTGGCTATGGTGCATTAGATATGAAAATGCAACAAGTAGACGCTCAATACCGTCCACAAATTGAGAAAAAAGTACAAGAAATTGAAAAAATTCAAGATCAAACTCAAGCAGAAGCTGAATTTAATAAATCCGTAGCTCCATTGCTTCAAAAAGAAAACGATGAAATCAACAAAATTGCTCAACCTATGATGCAAGCAATTCACAATGCAGTTGAAAGCATTCGTGTTGAGAAAAAAATGGATGTAGTATTAGATGATCCATACACAATTCGTGCAGCTGACGCTAACAGCAAAATCGAGAACATTACTAACGAAGTAATTAGCCGTCTTAAAAAATAATACGACTAAACATGACCCCTTATCTAATCTCGGATAAGGGGTTTTTGATTTAAAGGACTTTTATAGTAAGATAGAGAAATATATTAACAGAAGTAGTCTGTATAGAGATAACATATGGTAAGCATTATATAGGTGTTTCTTTAAAATAGATTAGCTTATTTCAACTAAGGAGTGAGATCTAATGAAAGATTTTAAAGCATTAGCCACAGAGCGGTATTCAGTACGAAAATTTGATACGAAGCCCGTTGAGCAAGAGAAGTTAGATATCTTGTTAGAGGCAGTGAGATTAGCACCTACGGCTCATAATTATCAGCCGCAACGCTTACTTGTGTTGAATACGACAGATAGTCTTAATAAATTAAAAGATTGCACTAATGGCCACTTCAATGCACCGTTGGCAATTATTGTTTGTTATGATAATACAGTGAGTTAGAAACGGGAATATGATGATGCGGATATGGGTGTAGTAGACGCTAGTATTGTAGGTTCTCATCTCATGTTTACTGTGGCGGATATAGGTTTAGGAACAACTTGGATTGCTCATTTTGATCCTGCTAAGGTACGAGCAGCCTATGCATTGCCAGATCATATCATTCCTGTAGCGATATTCCCAATCGGTTATCCTCATCCCGATTGCGTACCTGCACCAGGTCATACAAAACGCTTTGATGTAAGTGACTTTACAATCTATAATTCCTTTTAAGTGATGCGGCATTGTTTTAGTGCCCTAATCATTTATATAATGTATTATTAAGAATAGAGTATATTAGAGAGAGAGAATATGTTAAAAAATTTAGTAAAAAAATTCTTTGGATCACAAGAAGCGGTGTCTACAGGTGCTGAGACATCAAATGTTTTATCTTTATATGCACTACAACATGCTGAGCATTTTAAATCTATCTCATCAACTGACGAATCAGAGATGTTTATTGATTTAAATTCCGTACGAAGTGTGGAGCATAATCCTCCAAACTATACCTTGCTATTTAATATATATCTTGTTGAATATAAAAAGAAACATACTATTGAGTGGGTTGTTACGGCAGACTATGATTATGAGTATTCTGTTAGTTCGATTGTGAAAAAGGAAAACCTAAAAGACTGTTCTCGTGAGCAGGCTAAACCAATTATTGTTAAGCATAAAGAACAAGAATCTGGTATAAAAGGGATTGCTCGAGCGACTAAGTATTATGATTTTGATGGTAACTTAGAAACAGATCTTAAGGCTATGAATGTGAATGTTAAGCATGAAGGTGCCTTTGAGTACGGCGACCCATTTTATACAGCGGCGCACTATGCATTTGATAGGGCGTATCATGTGTTCTTCTAACTGAAAGATACCGATTAGAGAATACATAGATTAGATAGTACATAGTTTAGATAATACATATAAAAAGGACAGTTGATCAACTCAACTGTCCTTTAGTGTTTTATTCAGGTTTATGGATAAGGTTTACTACGAATTCGCTGTCTTCAACGAGTGTTGCTTGGATGTAGTTGTCGCCGTTGAATTCCAATACTTGGCCTGGTACAAGTACGTGTTCTTCAGTTTCGTTAAGGAACACTTGTACTTTACCTTTTACTACTGTAAAGATTACGTTTGCTTCTGGGTGATTGTGTTTTTCAACTTGTTCACCAGCTTTTCCGCCTTTTTTAACGATTACATAGTTAGGACCTTGGAATAATAAACCTAATTCTTGATTAACTGTGCCTGCCATAATAGACCTCCTAATTCTAGCTTTTTATGTTTTGAAAGCTGACGCTATCACTTAATTAAATTAATTTGTGTAATTACCTTATATTTACATTATAAATGATATTACTTATCAATGCTGTGCCTATAGCTACAGTTTTGTAAAAATATATAGAAAATTTCAGATATGAAAAAACGAACGTAAAATTTTACGTTCGCTTTTTGTCCGTTTTCGTTCGTTTATAGTCTCTAAACAAACGGAATGTTATGTATTTATTATTTATTTTTTCTTGATTGTATATAAACGTGTGCCGTTTTCTTCAGTCGTTACAAGTTCAAAGTTAGGATCTACCGCTTTTACAAAGGCTTCGAACCATGTTTGGTAAGCTACAGCCATGAATTTAGGGTCAACGCCCGCTGTACGCCAGTAGCCTACTTGTAATCTGTGGTCACCAACCCATGTGAACTCATCTGGGCTTTCAGAAACCACTTGGTCACCGCCATCGCAAGGCATGCCATTTACGTAGAAGTTTTGCAACGCATTGTAAATCGCTGGAGCAGTGTGTTCCTCAAGATTGTCTTGAGCCACAACGCCACATGCTTGACCTTGTACTGCGAATGCATCAAGAATAGCTGTTACTACATGTACTGCTTCGTCGCCAGAGTTAGTATCAAGCAAATCTCTGATGAAAGCTGCTTCGCGAACAGATGCGATGTTGATTTGGTTAGCCAACCAACCATGGATATTGCCGTGGTCGATGATGTTTTCCAGTGGAATGCTTGGATTGATTGGTTCTCCGTATGTATCTACGGAGATAGAGTGCAATTCCTCTGCCAAATCATCAACAACTTTAGTTGTTTTTTCTAAAATCAAGTTTTCACGCTCAACGAGCAATTGAATTTTACGATATAACCAGTAATGGATGTGACCTAAGAATGCGGACATATTAAGCTCCTTTTCGTGCTGTTTCTAATTTTTGAACTAAATCGTATACATTAACACCGTGAATTTCTGCAGCTTGCCATAATGGCTCAGCTGTAGAAGATGGGCAACCAAGGCAACCCATACCGATGCTTTGTAACACAGGCACGACATTTGGATATGTATCTACGATATCGCGAATGATTGTGTCTGGTGTAATAGGGGCACCTGCTTCGAGGCGTGGTGCTTCTGGTTCAGGGTCATTGCCATGACCAGGTAAGAACACAGCTGGTTCATCGGATTTGCTTTCAGCTGGAGCACCTTCAAGGTCGCCCAATACAGCTGCTTTGAAAGCCTCTAAACCAATGCGGTCGATGAATTCGCCCATGCGCTCGATTTGTGCGTTTTCTTTATAGTATGCAATGATACGATCTACTAATGCAAGAGCTTCTTTTTCAGTTGCTACCTCTGCGATGAGGTCACCAATGCGTGGATGAGCACCGCCGCTACCGCCAGCGTAAACATTCCAGCCCTCTACCGTACCGATAATACCAACATCTTTCATGCGGCTTTCAGTACAAGAGTTAATACAACCGGCCACGCCGATTTTCATTTTACTTGGCATTTCTTGAGATAAATATTTGCGTTCAAGTTGCATACCTAGATGTACGCTGTCTTGTTTAGCACGTTTACAGAATGTAGTGCCAGGACAAATTTTTACGCTACGCACGCGGTTAGAAACCATGTACGCTGGCTCCATGCCGAGCATTTCCCAAGCTTTATCTACGTCTTCTGCTTTCAAATTGGTAATCATAATGCGTTGGCTGCCAGTCAATTTAAGAACGGCACCGAACTCATTGGCTACGTCGATATATTTTTGTAATTGTTCTGGTTGAATGAAACCTGCAGGAATGCGAGGTGTAATTGCATAACGGCGTTGGCCGTTTTTAATGCGTTGTAAATTTGCTGCAATTTGTGCCATGTTAAATCCTTTCTCGAGCCCTCTCTGCGGAGAATAGTGGCTAAAACTACTTAGTTAATCTATGTGATTCTTTATATATAATCTTTACACGCCATTGGGTTTTGTGAAAGCTTCGCACGTATACGAACAGCGTGATGAGATCAACTAGGCGATGCCTCATCAAAACCCGGCGTAACGATCAGTACGGGTATTAAATACTGACCTGATGTTCCTAGTATAAACTATTTTAACACGTAATAATGTAACCTAAGCTACAAAAATGAAAAATTTCAATATTAATTATTAATAGCATAAATGATTTTTGATACTACATAGTGTTATTAAATTTACCCAATTGGTAAATTATTTATTTACATTTGTATTTGTAGAGGTATAATAGAATTAACCTACTAGGTAAATTATTATAAATGGCCATTTATATTGTATCAACCATTCACTATGATTTGAGAGAGTCGGTGACATATTGGATATACGATATAAGAATAATAAGTTAGAAACAGTTTGTACAGATGCAAACTTTGCTAGGCGGGAATATGGGCGTGAGATGGCACGTAAAATTCATTTAAGAATTGATCAACTTCGTTTTGCTACATCTATTCAGGATTTGATTTTAAATGGTGTAGGTCGGTGTCATAAGTTGGTTGGGGATCGCAAAACTCAATATGCCATGGATTTAGTACACCCTTATAGACTTATTTTTATACATGTTGATGGAATGTTTCACGTAGTGGAGATTCAAGAAATTATTGATTATCATTAGTATAGGAGATATACATATGAAGATATATGAGAGTAAAACTTTTATTGCTATACCGCCTGGAATGACAATAAAAGAGGTTTTAGAAGATAGACATATGTCCCAAAAAGAATTAGCTACACGAATGGATATGAGTGAGAAACACATTAGTAAGCTCATTAATGGAGAGGTGCCACTAACGCAGGATGTGGCAATGCGTCTTGAACGGGTATTTGGTGTAGAGGCAAGTTTTTGGAATGGATTAGAAGCTAATTACAGAGAAAAGATATTAAAAGTAGAGTACGAAAACTCTATTGATGAAGAAATTAACTTTGCGAAACCTTTTGGTTATGCCAAGCTTGCACGTTTGGGTATCGTGCCAGAAACAAAAAAGGCAGCTGAGCAGGTCAATAATCTACAAAAGTTTTTTGAGGTAGCTTCTTTAAAACATGTGGCTGATGAAATGATTATGCCCTTAGTATATGAAAATATTAAGGATATGGAGCCTGATAAAAAGAGTGCGATTTATACATTGGTACAAATCACGAAAGGGAGGGCACGCTTTGTAGAGGTAAATCCCTACGATGCAGAGTTACTAGAAAAATTTATACCAAAAATTAAGGCTCTATCTAGTGAACCTTTAATTGCTGTGAAAGAGCCGCTCAAGGACATGTTAGCAGCATGTGGTGTGATTATTGTGTATTTGCCAATTATTGATAACATAACCTCCACATGTATTACATATTCCAAAGGAAACTCCATTGTTCTTGGTATACCAACGGAAGATTCTGATGCTTTTTGGACGTTATTAGGAGAAGCTTTACATAATTTGTTAGAACGAGATTATCCACGTAGTAGTCGCAAATACCGTAATAATGACCCTGTAACTGTAGTGAATTATTAATTCATTTTTGTAAATAGTTAAGGTGTAACTCTTAGGTTTTTCTTAGATATTACTTTTTAGGCTTTTCCTAGGTTTTTCATCATACAAGTTATAAGGACTTTAATACTACAATCTGTAAGGACTTTCAAAGTACAATCAGTAAGGATTTTCAAAGTACAATCCGTAAGACTCTCATCCTGTAACAAAATAGCGTATAATAGACACATAGAATATTCTTGATATAGGAGTACCAATGAAAGTCCTTTACGATACAATTTTAAAAGCAAAATATACAGGTCGTCCGAACCGTTTTGTGGTGACCTTAGATTTAAATGGTGAAAGCGTGCTCGCTCATTTGCCCAATCCTGGTCGCATGTGGGAGCTCTTGTTCACCGGTGTAACGATGTACATCGTGCCTCACGATAAGCCTGATGCAAAAACGAAATATCGCGTGGTCGGCATCGAGCGCGATGGCGTCGTGATTATGCTCGACACAAACTATAGTAATGATGTAGCGCAGCATTTGATCGAAAATAAACTCATCCCTGGATGGGAGGAGTGGCGTGTTGTGAGACGGGAGTATACGGTTAAACTACATGGCACATCATCACGGTTTGACTTACTCCTTACCAATGATAAAGGCCATGAGTTCCTGTTAGAGGTTAAGTCTTGTACGCTATTCTCCAAGACTGGTGCCATGTTCCCTGATGCGATTACAGAACGTGGGCGCAAGCATTTATTACATTTGAAAGAATTGCAAAATGAAGGGTACCACACAGGTGTTTTATTCCTCGTACAATGGGATAGGGCGCAGTGGTTCTTGCCAGACTACCATACTGATTTGGAGTTTGCTAAAACCTTTAAAGAGGTCGCAACTTCTTTAGATTGGAAAGCCGTTGCTGTAGCGTGGGATGAGACTTTTACCATGCCTACTGTAACCCACGAATGTTCTTATCCGAGTAGCATTCTCGATACAGAGGCTCACGATAGCGGCGTGTACGTAATGGTTATGCATCTCGACCATGATTTAGACCTTGAGATTGGATCTAAAGGGATGATGCATTTCAAGGCGGGGTACTATATGTACGTCGGCTCTGCGAAGGCGAATTTAACGAAACGCATTGAGCGCCATAAACGAAAACGTAAGAAAATGCACTGGCATCTAGATTACTTCCGCGGTCACTGTGAAATGATCGGAGGTCTGCCAATTCGAACTAGCTGGGCTGATGCGGAATGTGCTCTCGCTGATGCGGTCCGCGGCGTTGCCGAATGGGACGTGCCTAAATTTGGATCCTCTGACTGTGACTGTAAAAGCCACCTATTTGGGATGACGGAAAATCCGATACATAATAAGGAATTTATGGATGTAATAGAGAACTATCGAATGAATAAATTGGATGCGCTAGTTAAGTGATTGTTGTTAATGGCGAATAACCGAAAATAGTATGGATGGGGCCCGAATACAAATATGCTAGATTGTTAAAAAAGGGATTCCCTTATCTCTTCGCTCCATAGTGACCTAAGTCGCTCATCAATAAGGGAAGCCCTTTTTTATTACGTTATATGTGAGTCCGTCCCATCCATACCTATGTTTTCTATTAACTAGTTGCTTCAACTATTAACAACAAAAGCACTTTTCCTTTCGCATGGGGCGAGGTCCCTGATGGGGAAAGGGTGTGAAGTAGAGTATCAACAATCAGCTGATGTTATCAATGATTGTGTCTGCATATTTGATATGAATACTTGATACAAATGGGGAAAAGAGAGAGGTGTGGTTGTGTATGCCTGTGTTTGTTAGGTTTGTGTTGTTGGTTTTTGTGTGTGTTTGTAGTGTTGTATTGGGTGGTTGTACTTCTTCGCGGTTAACGACGCTCGATGCTGAGCCGTATACGCCGGATGATGTAAAGGCAATGGTTGAGAAGCATTTTGCGTCGTATCATCCGCGTCTAGTGTTGCAGGCTTCTGAGGTTGTTACTACAAAGCCTTATAAGCACTATGAATATACGTTTTTTGATGAGAATAATGGCATTGTCTTTACTGCGCGTGCTTCTGTTGAGGTTCCTCAGTTGCCTATTCCTGGTGGTCAACGGGTTACGAACGCAGAGTATAGGTATGCAGAGGCTTATTTAGATCGCTTGAATAGTGAGGTAGCACTGCTTGCTGCAAAGTATAGATTTCAGGTAGCTAATGATGAGGAGCGTAAGGCGCTCATCAGTGCTAAACTCATGCGTCCAGAGGGCAATAGTACAGCGCCTTTGTTTGATGAAGGGGATTTTGTATTTCTTAATCAAACATCTAATGGTGCTGGTGTAGTGGGTATGTTAAGAGACATATATTCTCTATATAAACCTAATGGTGACGAGACCTTAGTAAGTAGCGTGTATGGCCGTAAGGTTAGCTTTTACTATTTACCAAATGGTGAAACAGACAAGAGCAAGGCTCTGTACCTAATAAGTTTTAAAATTAGAGGGCGGGAAGATTGGCGAGATACCTTAATGAGTGGTGTTGGTTATCAAGATAAGAGTTCTGAGCAGATTGAACGAGACATAATTACCGTTGTTGATCGGGAAATACAACAGGCTGTGCGAGGAAAATAGGTCAGGGAGAGGTGTATCTATGAAGCAGTTGATTAGGTATATATCATTAGTTGTTGTGTGTATTTGTACATTTTTATTGAGCGGTTGTTCTTTTGTGTGGACGACGGAGAATGGTGATCCTGCGACGCCAGAGGATATCAAGGCTAGTGTGGAAAAGGAGTTTGCTGTTGTTCATCCTAATCTTGTTCTCCAGTCCTCTGTAGTGGAACAGGAAAAACCGTTCCAGCGGAATGTGTATGTCTTTTATGATGAAAGCAACGGTTTTTCTTTCACTACGAATTCTGTGGTGCAACGCCCAACCTTACCGGTTCCAGGTGGTGAAAGATACACGAATGCTAATTTTGCCTATTCACAAGAGTATTTAATTCATTTGAACGCTGCTTTGGTGGAACGTGCTAAGCAACATGGCCTGCGAATGGCGACATATGAGGAAGTTTTAAAGCTAAAGAAATCTGAAGCAACACGTGTAGCAGGTACTAATCAGATACCTCTATTTAGATCCAATGAAATTATCTTTGTAGATAAGTCTGTAACGGGTGAAGATATTCTAACCTTTATGAAATCCATATATAGCGAATATAAACCGCAAGATAATCCAGCACTGTTACATCCTCGCGCTGATAGACACGTTGGCATTTACTATTTGCCAAAGGGGGAAGAGGACAAAACGAAAGCCCAGTATTTGATCGGCTTTAGGTATATGGCAAGAAATGATTGGAAAGAAACCATGCTAACAGGCATAGGCAGTACTGGTAAAGATACTTCGGCTGTAGAACGAGACTTTGTTAAGATCTTGGACCATATGATATTACATGCAGCTCATTAAATAAGAAGCTGAAATAGCTTATAAGTATTAAATAAAATAAGATATAAATATAGAGGGGGGATTATATGACATCTTTAGAAAATGCGATTACAGGAAATGTTATTGTATATCAAGCAGAGAATGAATCTGTTTCTACGAATGTACTATTTAAAGATGAAACATTTTGGATGACACAAAAAGATATGGCAAAACTATTTGATGTCAATGTTCCTGCTATTAGTAAGCATCTGAAGAATATATTTGAAAGTGGAGAACTAGTTATATCAGCAGTTATTTCCAAAATGGAAACAACTGCTGAAGATGGTAAAATTTATCAAACTAATTTTTATAATCTCGATGCTATTATTGCGGTAGGTTATCGAGTGAATAGTAAAAAGGCAACTCAATTCCGGATTTGGGCAACAGGCGTTTTACGGGAATATATTATCAAAGGATTTGCTCTTGATGATAATATGTTAAAAAATGGACGTACTTTTGGGCAAGATTATTTTAAAGAATTGTTACGAAGAGTCCGTTCAATTCGTGCTAGTGAACGTCGTATATATCAACAAGTGACAGATATATTTGCTGCGTGTGCAATCGATTATGATGCACAATCACCTATTACTAGAGAATTTTTTGGAACGATACAGAATAAGTTTCATTATGCTATTACTGGTCAAACTGCTGCAGAGATCATTCATAGTCATGCAGATGCTACAAAGGATCATATGGGATTGACTACGTGGGAATCTGGACCGGAAGGGCGGATTTATAAAAAAGATGTAATTGTAGCCAAAAATTATTTATCCGTTGAAGAAATTGAACAACTTGAGCGAACGATATCCTCATTTTTTGATTATATAGAACGTATCATCGAACGTCGTGAAACATTTACTATGAAAGCGTTTATTGAAAGTGTAGATAAGTTTTTAGACTTTAATGAGTATCAAATCCTAACAAACAAAGGACTTATTTCTATGACACAAGCACAGAAGAAAGCTGTTAGTGAATATAAAACGTTTAATACACAACAGAAAGTAATTTCTGATTTTGATAAGTTTGTGAAAGAACATAGTTAATAATAAAGGGTTTATAGCGTTTAGCCCTTAAAAATGCTATAATATTATGATGTATTATAATCAGTGTTAGTAAAATGAGGTGAGATTGTGGCAGACCAACAATGGTCCCACGGGAATATTCATCCCGTTCAGATTGATAAAGAAATGAAGAACGCTTATATCGATTATGCGATGTCCGTAATCGTAATGCGTGCTCTTCCAGATGTGCGTGATGGCTTGAAACCAGTTCATCGTCGTATTTTGTACGCGATGCACGAAACAGGCATGACGCCTAATAAACCGTACAAGAAATCCGCTCGTATCGTCGGTGACGTACTCGGTAAGTATCATCCACATGGTGATAGATCCGTTTACGACGCGACTGTACGTTTGGCGCAAGATTTCAATACACGCTACCTCTTGGTAGACGGCCACGGTAACTTTGGTTCTATCGACGGCGATAGTGCCGCTGCGATGCGTTATACCGAAGTACGTATGGCAAAAATTACTCAAGAAATGCTCGCTGATATCGACAAGGAAACTGTTGATTTCATGCCGAACTATGATGAAAGCTTGCAAGAACCAACAGTATTGCCAGCGAAGATCCCAAATCTTCTCATCAATGGTTCCAGCGGTATTGCCGTAGGGATGGCGACAAATATTCCACCGCACAACCTTAACGAAGTATGTAATGGCCTTACTATGCTCATCGATAACCCAGATGTAACTGTGGAAGAATTGATGACACAAATCAAAGGTCCAGACTTCCCGACAGGGGCGCTCATTTTGGGCCGGGAAGGCATTAAAAAAGCGTACTCTACAGGTCGTGGTAGCGTAAAAATGCGTGCTCGAGCAACCATTGAAGAAATGGCGAAGGGCAAGCATAAAATCGTAGTGACTGAGATTCCATACCAAGTTAACAAGGCTCGCGTTATCGAAACGATTGCAAACTTGAGCCGTGACAAGGTTATCGATGGCATCACAGCACTTCGCGACGAATCTGACCGTCAAGGTATGCGTATCGTTATCGAATTGCGCGCTGATGTGCAACCAGATATCGTACTTAACAAATTATATAAACACACTCAACTTCAAGAATCTTTCGGCGTGATTATGCTAGCTCTCGTGGATGGTCATCCTCGCGTATTGAATTTGAAAGAAGTATTGGGTTACTACTTAGATCACCGCCTCGATGTTATCGTACGCCGTACTCAATTCGAGCTTAACAAAGCCGAAGCGCGTGCTCACATCTTGGAAGGCTTGTTAATCGCTCTCGACCACATCGATGAAGTTATCGCTACAATCCGCAGTTCCCAAACTGACGAAATCGCACGTAACGCATTGATGCAAAAATTCGGGCTTTCAGAAAAACAAGCAGTAGCCATCCTCGACATGCGTCTACGCCGTTTAACAGGCTTGGAACGCGAAAAAATCGAAGAAGAATACAAGGAATTGTTGGCATTGATCGAAGATTTGAAAGCTATCTTGGCTAGCGAAGCGCGTCAACGTCAAATCATCAAAGAAGAACTAGAAGATATGAAGAAGAAATACGGCGATCCTCGTCGTTCTGAAATCACAATCGATACGTCCGACCTTGATGTAGAAGACCTCATCGCTGACGAAGAGATGGTTATTACCTTGACTAAACAAGGTTATATCAAACGCATGAACGCGAACGTATATCGCAACCAACATAAAGGTGGCGCTGGCGTTATCGGCATGAAGACTAAGGAAGATGATTATGTAACGCAAATTATGCATGTTCGTACGCATAATACATTGTTGTTCTTCACGTCCACTGGCCGTACATACCGCCTCAAAGCATACGAAGTGCCAGAAGCAGGTTCCCGCAACTCTCGCGGTACTGCTATGGTTAACGTATTGCCACTTGCTGTAGGCGAATCTGTTACAACTATGATCGACCTTGAACGTATCCATGAGGATGTAAACTTATTCATGGTTACTGAGTTCGGCGTTGTAAAACGTACAGCTATCGAAGAATATCGCAACATCCGTCGTTCTGGTCTCAATGCTATCAACCTCGACGAAGGGGATCGCTTGATTTCCGTTAGCGTAACGACTGGCAACCAAGATATCTTGATTGGTACTAAATTGGGTATCGCTATTCGTTTCAGTGAAAGCGATGTTCGTCTCATGAAACGTGCGGCTCACGGTGTACGCGGTATTAAACTCAATACTGGCGACGTAGTGGTAGGTGCAGGTGTTCTTAATGCTGATGAAAGCGAAGCTCAAGTGTTTACGATCTCCGAAGAAGGTTTCGGTAAACGCAATGATGCGGAAGCTTATACATTGCAAAAACGCGGTGGTAAAGGTTCTAAGAACTTCAAGATTACGAACAAAACAGGGGACGTAGTATCCGTAGAGGTTGTTCATAACGATGACGAAATCATGCTTATCTCTGAACAAGGTAAGATTATTCGCTTCAACATGAACGATATTGCTGTTAAAAAAGGCAAAGCTATTTCTGGTGTGAAAACACAAAACCTCGACGAAGGTGATAAAGTAGCTAGCATTGCAGTTATTCCAAGTTCTGAAATCGAAGAAGACGGAACTGAAGAATAATAAGCCGAAGAACATTAAGCTCATAAGTTCATAAGCTAACGAGCTAAACAAGCTATAAGCTAATGAGCTAGAGCATACTATAAGTCATATAATTATGTAATTAAGATACAAATATGTAAGTAACTATGGGCGGCCATCTTAGATGGTCGTCTCTAGCGTTAAGGAGTTAGAAATGAAAAAATGGTTAGCTGCCTTGTTAGCAGCAGGGGTTTTATTTGTAGGTGGCTTTGGTCAAGCGAGTGCCGCTGATTGGTATTATATCGATGCTGATGCTGACGATGCAGCATGGTTTATCGACAACTCTTCTGTATATAAAACAGATGATGCGGCAACAGTACTTGTTAAAATTAACAATGTAGAAGGCTTCACATACATCTACACAGTACGTATCGATCGTAAAGAAAAAACATGGACAGAACTTGATACAACAGTATACAGTGCTGCAGGTGTAGCATTGTTGTCCAGTAAAGAAGCACAAAAACCTACGAAAATTGAAGAAGATACCATGGGCGCGGAAGTTATGCAGGCCCTATGGGGAAAATAATATATACCTTTAATACGTAAGTAACGTAGCCCTTCATCAAAAAGCCTCCAAAGCGAGCTAAGTCGTTTTTTGATTGAAGGGCTACGTTTTCTTTATGTAAAGCCATATTAGTATTTTCCTCATAGGGGCCTTGCTAGACGTTCCTAGAGGAATAAGCTGAGTCGTTTTCAGAATAGTTCGGGGCTTTCTGTTTTCTTACTAATCTAACAGGGCGAATATCAGCCTTCAAATCCATTGGATTATTTAAAGCCTATAGGGGCATCGCTAGACGTTTCTTAGGGGTTCTATATAATTTATGCATTTAATAGAGTTTTTATTAGTAATATGCAATTATGGTGTTATAATGAAGGCGTAGGGAATTTATGGTATGCAGATTGTATAGTTATTTGAATTTTATAGTCAGGAGAGAATAGTTATGAAGAAATGGTTTGCTTGTTTAGCAGTAGCCGGTTTGTTATTTAGCGTTGGTGTGGGCGTGTCTCATGCTGAAAGTTGGTATGCATTAGAAACAGATCAAGCCGGTCGTACTGGTTACATCGATAATGATTCTGTTAATAAAAATGATGCTCAAGCTACATTGCGTTTGAAGATTGTAGATCCTAATGGAGATCACTCCATTTATACAATGACATTCAATCGCGCTGATAAAACAGTGCAGCTCATTGATGTTACAACATATAACCCACAAGGCTATATGATTGGCTCTGAAACATTAGCAAATACAAAAGTACAAATACAAGAAGGAAGTAACCTAGATCACGTGTATCACTTGATTTGGTAAATTGTCTTTCATAAAATATTTAGTTTCATCGAATATACTAGATTTCGTATTCTTGTATTTAAATCGAGAGGTAAACATATGAAAAAAACATTGGCAGCTGTTTTGGCAGCAGGCGCTTTATTGATTGGTGGCATCGGTAGTGTTGATGCAGCAAATTGGTATACTGTTGGTACTGATAGCAATGGCATCACTTGGTCCATCGATAACGATTCTGTTAAAAAAGATGACAAAAAAGCAACTTTGGACATCAAAGCTATGGACTACGAAGGTTACCACTACATCGTAACTGAAGAGTTCAACCACAAAAAACGCGAAGTAAAAGACGTTAAGGTTACTCTTTACAATCCAAAAGGCGAAGTAGTAAAACAAGAACAACCTAGCAAATCTACTCGTAAGGTTGAACAAGGTACTCCTGCATACGCTGTATACACACTTATCTGGGGTGACAAATAATCTGATCCTCCGAGGGTTATGATTTTTGGTGAAAGCCTACATACGCACGTTCTCATTTGAGGGCGTGCGTTTTTTATTTACCTTTAATTCCCTAAAATTTGGTGAATTATTTATTCATTCGTGGTACAATGGGAATATTATTACGCATTTTTGTAAGTTGTGTCTTATTGAAATATGCTTACGCACAATGTTATGCAGAATGCCATGCGCAATATTATGTCATCTAGAGAGGGTTGATTGATCATAATTTTACGCAAAAGTGTGACATTTCTACATAGTATAAACTTTCACTATAGCGTATACTAAAGGTAAGATGTGGAAGTACGCCTTGAGCACAGTGCTCTGTAGTTTGGCCTATTTCTTTTAAAGGTTTGCTAGTTTTAGTTTGTTAGAGGAGGTCCTCATGTCTCAATACGAATTTATCGATAAACGCGTGCCGATTGCGCTCGACAATCCATCCATTTATCACGACATTTCTAAGTGTAAAAACTGTACGTTATGCCGTCGCGCTTGTGCGGACGTAATGAGCGTACTCGACTACTACGATCTCGATGCAAATGGCGACGTGCCTGTATGTATCCACTGTGGTCAATGTGCGGCTGCATGTCCATTCGACTCCATGCATGCTAAATCCGAGCTTGAAAAGGTGAAAGCAGCTCTTGCAGATCCTGAGAAAATCGTTGTTATTCAAACAGCTCCAGCTGTTCGTGTAGCTATCGGCGAAGGCTTCGGTTACGAACCAGGTACATTCCTTGAAGGTAAAATGGTTGGTGCATTGCGTGCATTAGGTGCAGACTATGTAGTAGACACTAACTTTGGTGCGGACTTAACTATCATGGAAGAAGCATCTGAGCTTGTAGAACGCCTTAAAAATGGTGGTCAAATTCCTCAGTTCACAAGCTGT
Organism: Veillonella sp. Ser01; assembly: GCF_053850375.1. Lineage (NCBI taxonomy): Bacteria > Bacillati > Bacillota > Negativicutes > Veillonellales > Veillonellaceae > Veillonella > Veillonella sp. Ser01. Next base: position 119,224 of record NZ_JBSPUA010000002.1, read on the forward strand.
TGCCCAGCGTGGGTGCGCTTTGCGGAAATCTACTTCCCTGAATTGATTCCTAATTTGTCTTCCACACGTTCTTGTATCGCTATGGAAGCAGCTATGATTAAAACTTACTTTGCTGAGAAAAAAGGCATTAATCCTAGCAATATCGTATCTGTATCTGTAAACCCTTGTACTGCTAAAAAAGCAGAAACAAAACGGGAAGAAGAAAATGCAGCGGCTCGTTATCACAATGACGAATCCCTTGGCATGGATACAGATATTTCCATTACCACACGTGAGTTCATCCGTTGGATTCAAGAGGAAAACCTAGACTTCAATGCTATTGAAGAATCCCAATTCGATGACTTAATCGGTATGGAAACTGGGGCCTCCATCATCTTCGGTAACACTGGCGGTGTTATGGAAGCAGCTATGCGTACAGCATACAAGCTTATCACTGATAAAGAGCCACCTCCATATGCTTTGACACACCTCGAAGACGTTCGTGGTATGGAAGGCGTTAAAGAAGCCACTGTTCAATTAGGTGATGCTGTAACCTTGTCTGTTGCTGTAGTGCATGGCGGTAAAAACACACGTGACTTCCTTAATGCCTTGAAAGATAGCGATAAACACTATGACTTCATCGAAGTTATGGCTTGCCCAGGTGGCTGTATTGGTGGCGGCGGTCAACCGCGCACTAAATTGCCTCAAGCTGTGAAAACTAAGGAAGCTCGTATTGGCGGTCTTTACGAAGCTGATGCGAACTACAAATGGGTTGCTTCCTATGAAAACCCAGAAATCCAAGCATTGTACAAAGATTTCTTAGGCGAACCATTGGGCCATAAGGCACACGAATTATTGCACACACATTACACAGACCGCAGTGCTGTTCTTGGTGATCGCAAAGACGTAACACCTGAAACATGCCCAACATCCCCTAAATATAAGGGCTAATCGTATTACCATGTAGCTAATTCGATCAGTACGAGTCGGTTCGAATGTAATCTGCCGATACGTACATCTATTCGAATGTAATCAGTCGATACGTACATCTATACATTGGCGTGATTAGACTGGTATATGGGTAACTAACTGAACATACATAAATCCTACGGGTCATGAGTGACTTGATACTTGTGTAGATATTGACTACTGAGTGTCAGCTTACATGCGATTCGTAGGATTTTTATATTTATCCTTCTTATAGTTTTGTATATGTTATATGTATGGATCTCATAAGGCACTAGATTGTGACTGTATGTACTATCATAATGATTTCATATCAATGGATTGTTTTGTATAGTAATTGTTACTGTTACTTTATAACTTTATTATGATAAATTAGTATAGAAAATTAGCTTTCACATGAGGAAAAGATGAATTATATAGTGTATAATATATAGAGAAGTAATGTGTAAGAGAGTTCAGCAAGGAGTTTTGTGGAGAGATGAACTTGTTTTTACGGCGTGCCTTATGTGGCATAGCCTTGATAGTCGCCGCCATCGGTACTGCGGGATGCCAACATGAGAGTCAGGCAGAGCAGGAAGAGGTACGAACTGTATCGTATCGGGCCGTCATGGAATCAGACAAATCTGTCCCTGAGAAGGTGAACACCTGGCTTGGGGCTATGTCTCAAGAGGACAAGATAGGCCAGCTGATGATGATTAGCCTTCACGGCAGCACGGTAGGACAGTCCCAAAAGGACGTCATCAGGAAATATCGTGTGAGCGGCGTTATGCTAACAAATGAAAATCTAAATAATAAAAACCAAGTGAAAGCTTTCACCAGCGATATCATGCAAACGGCCACAACGGCGAGTATGGTAACGCCATACATCGGCATCAATCGGGATAAGGTGTTGCGTACGAATGAAAGTTTCTTGCGCTTGCCAGAGCCAAATCGTTGGGGCCAACTACCGATGGAACGGATCATCAATTTAGTGACTCGATCGGCGATCGAAATGCGGGATATGGGCTTTAACCTCATTGTGGGACCAAATGCAAACCTAGGGGTACCGAATGTGTCCTATACATCTGACCCTACGTGGGCAGGGCATATGGATTTGGCCATGGCGGAGCGTTACCAAATCAACCACATGTGGTTTGGCTATAACTACTTCCCAACAGTGAGCCTTGGTGATGCATCCTTTGAGACCGCTAACGATGCGAAGGCCTATTTGAACAACAACGATGTGTCCGTATTTAAACGCCTCATTACACAGACGACAGCGAATACGTACATGCTCGTCATAAGCCATGTACAAATCCCTGCCATCGATAATGAACACCTAGCGAGTAACTCGAAAGCAATTATAACAGACTGGCTACGACACGAGCTAGGCTATAACGGCGTGGTTATGACCGACCGTGTCGATGTAGGGGCCTTGCAAGCAAACCAAAAGATAGGAGACTTTGCAGTTAACTCCATCGTAGCAGGCAGTGACCTCGTCCTTCTTGATGCGGATACGGGGCACATCGATGAAGTCCATCGCGCACTTACGCAAGCAGTGGCGAATGGAACCATTTCAAATGACCGACTCAATGATGCGGTTAAGCATATTTTGCTTATGAAGATGCAAACTCAAATGCAACAATAAAGAAATAACTACAACAATAAAGAAACAACTATAACAATAAAGAAACGACTCTATAAATATCCTTATTATATACGAATCATATGACGTGCTATACCTTATGGTAGGCACGTCTTTTTATATGTGTTGATTATGGAAAAAAATTATATACGGAATATTGTATGTTGGCGTGATGAGGATAGACCTATAAGAATATAGTAAATATAAGGGCTTTTACAATCGAATGAGTAAAAAGTAAACCATTAAATAAGTATATTTTATGCGTAAAAAATTTAACATAATAAAAAGTCATGTTAATAATATGAAAATAAGTTTATATTTGTTTTAAATTTATGATATAATAATCTCCATAGAATGTTGGAGGTGAGAGTATATGAATTTTGTGGGACGTGCTGAAATTATTGAGAGTATCCAGTCCCGTATTGCGATGAATCAAATGAGTTTGTGTGTTGTGTACGGTCCGCATCGCAGTGGCAAATCCTATGTGGCTTCCCAGCTTGTACGACGTCATAAGGCGTTATACTTGGCAGGTCGCATGGCTAATGAAGCAATCCATGTAGCCGATATGAATCGAGCTCTTGAGGCACGTTTTGTTCCTACTGATGTGCAGAACAAATTTGAACCAATTACAAGTTTACAAGAGGCTTTTGAGGGCCTCTTTGAAGATAGTGTGAAAACGCCTCAGACTGTGGTGATTGATGATTACCCTTCCTTGGTAGAGGCTGTACCACAGTTTCCTATTTATTTACGTGATTTGTTAGATACCTATAAAGAAACGAGCCATTTGAACATCATTTTGATGGCGAATGGATTAGAGCAACTCGATGGCCGTATCATTGGTGAGCGTAGCTTAATAGGCTCTTATGTATCAGAATACTTCGAGGTGAAACCGTTCTCCTTGGTCGATATGAAATCCTTGGGGCTTCACTATGCGAAGGATGACTTGCGTACCGTATTCGCCGTAACAGGTGGTTTGCCTGCGTATGTGCATTACTTTGATAATGGTGAAAGCATCGATACGAATATCATTAATTTGTTCTTCTCTGTATCGGGTGCCCTATTTGAAGAAACACAACATATCTTACATCGAGATATGAAAAATATAACAGGTGCTAACGCTATTCTATCCGGCCTTGCTACCCTTGAAAGACCATACTACGTGGAGCTTTTACAAGCTAGCCAAATTAAAAGTGGCACCTTTACATCTCGTTTAAATGACTTAATGGCGATGGGTCTAGTAGGTCGCATCCAAGCGAATAGCCGTGGACCTGCGAAATACGCAGACTACCACTTCACAAATAGCATGTTCCATTTCTGGTACCGCTATGTGTATAAATACTGGGGCGACATCGTGCGTGGCAACGGTGCAGACGTGTACCAAACCTACGTAAAACCACAACTGAAAGACTTTGTGGAAGCTTCCTGTATTGCAATTTAATCAGATAATTTAAATATAAGATACTCGTACTGTTTTATTGTTAGCGATTATTTTTATTTTCTGCAATTACCTATTAATGTGTATAGTATGGTATTTCAGAGATAGAAATTAATGCTAGATTATAATAGAATATGACGGAATTCTAAGGAATTGCTAATTTGTCAAAATCCCCTTTTCACGCTATTGTGTAGATAAGCGCTATGCCATGGCAGGAAAGGGGATTTATGTTATACAAAAACGAAGAACCGTTAGTACAACGAACCTGTATTAAAACTGCAAGCTTACAATCGGAGATATTAGTTACTAGAAAATCAGTATCTGAAAAAGCACAATCTAAAAAAGGACAATCTAAAAAAGCACAATCTGAGGAGCTATTACCTGCGGAAAAAACTTCTAGCGAAGTACTTTCTAAGGAACTAAAGTACAAGGTTCCAGAGGAGTTGAAATTACAGACCCTCATTTGTGGGCATCAGGTATTAACATCCTTATCGGATAAAAGCCTTGTGTCGATTTGTCAAAATCCGAACATGCGAATTCAGACCGTTGGATATCAGCCGTGGTCTGTTGATGAGCTGCGCCATGATGCGGCACAAATAGAGCTCTGTCGCAGGTATCGACCACTCATCTTGCACTATACGAATCGGACTGGGAACCGCGAGTTTAGGGAAGATCTAGAGAGCTATCTATGGGCTATACTTTTAGAATCCATTTATAGCTTTGACCTGAAAGGGGCTGTACCGTTCCCTGGCTTTGTGAAAGCTGGTATTAGATATGGTTATATGCGGTATTGGAAACGAGAACGGTTACGTAATCATCGTGAGATTCACATTCCAGACCGCATCACCGAAGATGGAGAAGTCACGTTTGGTATGGATATCTTCTCGTCTGGAGAAAATATAGCGGACATGATTATGACTGCCGATGAAGAACAACGACTACGTGCTCGTCTTGTATGGGCTCTAGGCAGATTATCTCAAGATCAACAAGACCTATTGCGTCGTGTATACGGTGAATGTAAAAGTCTCGTATCCGTTAGTGAAGAGCTGAACTGTAGTCGCCAAGCTATCCAAAGACGTCATGAACGAGCCCTTCGGAAGCTGCGCAGATACCTAACGACGGACTTTAAGAAACTACGAGTACACTAGATACGAATACAATAGGGCTATACATTCACTAGAGATATACACGTATTAGAGTTATATACATATGAGATTCTTAGAACTCTGAATCGATTAGAATATGTAGTGTAAACATATGAATATTAGTCTATTAGAGTCTAGTTCGTATTAAATAATATGTGTTAATATAATTTAATTTCTTATTTATATTCTGATTTTCGTATAATTACGTTAATCTCTATTTACAGATATACATAAAATATGCAATTCTCAATTTAAATGAGAAAATAATGACACATATAAGTAATCATTAGTTTTACAAGATCTTAAAGTCTTTAATTTTACATAAATTTCTATAGTTTTGTGTATATATTTACAAATTATACAGACTGATATACAATTAAATCAACAGCAGATTAAAGCATGCGAATCTGCTTTCACAGAACACGTGTTCATTGTATTGTTGAAGGGAATGTTCCTAATTAGAGTGGAGAGAATTCCTATGATAACACATGATGAATTAACAGATATGATGGCCGCTCGGCTATCTAAGGGAGAGGATTTGGATTTGATCTATACGAATCCAAAGAACCATATTGTTTGTTTTATTCCTACTTATGAGCCTGGTGGTGGTGACAGTACGAAGTGCTATTTCGTAGATGGCCGTGAAGAACTGGTCTGTCTGCCGATGCGCACCATTACGCGAGAGTTGGCGCTACAGGAAGGGTTGAGGCCCAATTATATTATGACCAGCGACGGTCGGCGTAGTAGCTATACATCGCCTAAGACCTATGGTCCGCATCTAACCTTTGCCCATATCAAATGTCGGCGCCCTATTGGCAAAGACGTGGTGTACGGCCTCTTTAACGTGGCTATACCTTATGAATATATCGTTACGGAAGGTCCGGAACCTGATACGAGCTATATTCACGTGGGGAACTTCGCACCGATTCTGGTGTATCAATCCCCGCGTCACGTCAAACACAAACTGAACGAAGCCATGCTAGAACACTGCAACTACGTGCGCAAAATGCTAGCCCGCATCAAACTCAGCCAAAACCCACAAGTCGTGGCCGAACTATTTATCGCCTGGAGAGACTTAACGAGATAAGGATTAGTTAGGTGGTGAAAGTAGGGTTAAGAGGGGAGAGAAAAGGAGGAACTATAGGGAGAAAAATATAATACGGAAAATAAGGTGATCATAAATACACAAGACGTTTCAAACACTTGATTATATTCCAAGAAGAACCACCCCTGATTGGGGTGGTTTTATTTTGTTATTATTAATCTAAAAATCCATTATTATACTAAATAATAACTATCCATTAAAAATCTGTGCATATTTAATAATTATTAAAGGTATTTATAATGAATTAATTGAATTTTGACATCAAAAATCCGATAATATAATTAATAATGAAAAAAGTGTGAAGTTGTTGTAGTCGTTTGTGTAAGGGGTTTTATTGTGGGCTTTTTTAGATTTAGACGATCTATAAAGATTGCACCAGGAATTAAAATTAACCTTAATAAGAAAAGTACTAGCCTTACTATTGGTCGTAGAGGAATTCATACGACAATAAATGGATCCGGCGTTCGGAATACTATAGGGCTTCCAGGTAGTGGTCTTTCCTATACCTCATATCAAAAGTTTGATAATAATTCAGTTAATACAGGAATTCCTTATATACGTGTCTGTCCTAATTGTGGGCATAATATGAGAAAAGCTTGGATAAACTGTCCTAAATGTAGTTTTAATTTATTATCTTTATATAGTAAAACAGAAGCTAATATATCTGAAAACTCTAATGGAGAAGATGTAAAACAAAGCAATATGGATTTAAACACTGCAGAAAATCCTAGTAAAACTGAGACTGGATGTGGTTGTTTAATCATTATTTTTGTAGTTTTTGTTATTTATAGGCTTTTAAGTTGATTATATATTCATAGTTATAAAAAGTGAGGGTTATTATGAAAAAGTCTAAAAAAGCGTGGTTAACATTTGTCACTGTTAGTTCTTGGGTATTAGCGCAATTGGGGTTGCCTACTGCTGCACAAGCTTGGGCACCTTATTCCGATGATTTGCAAACTCTTGATCGTAATGGTGCAGTCAATCTTAATAAGTTTAAAGGAACTACGTTTAAGTCGAAAGATAGTTTACCCCAAAAACAAATATTTGATAGTATTGATGGTATTTTTTCTAATGATTTAGTGGAAATGGCACATTATAGTCATAGATCTCATTCTTCCCATAGATCTCATTATTCTCACTACTCTAGTTCTTATGGTCGTGGAGGATATTCTGGTGGATATTCGAGTGGTTCCTCAAGTTCTTCAGATGAAGACTATGTTGCACCTGCACAACCTACAGATGTTCTCCCAATTGCAGATATACAAAAACAACTTAATGATTTAGGGTATTCTGTTGGAATTGTAGATGGTCAAAAAGGGCCTAATACTGTTCAAGCTATTAAGAATTTCCAAATAGAATATGGGTTACCTGTATCTGGTATTGTGGATTGGCAAACAGAGGCATATTTAAATAGTACTAATATTAATATTGTTCGGGCTGGATTACAACGACATGGTTATAAGTTCTCATCTGGTAGTGGTCGTACACAAGATGTTGTTGCAGCTATATATGATTTCCAAGCTAGACATGGATTACCACAAAATGGTCGTATATATTTAAAAATGAAACAAGCCTTGGGTGTTTAGTATGGCAAATTATTTTATTAGAAAAGAAAATGATTTCATTTATTTTGTTGAATTGAAGAAAGAGTTTTATGAACCTAAAGCTGTTATGTATGCAGCGAATATGTTTACAGATCAGTGCCATATTAAAGTTGATGAAGTAGACTTTGATACTGTTGGTGTTTGGTTTAAGTTAAAATTAGAGGCTGATAAAGACAAGTTGGAAAAGTTAATAGGTGACTTTTGTAATGAAGCATTAAAAAAGCAGGTTCAAATTGACTTAGATGATAGATTCGGTAAACTTAGAGAGATTATTTATCATAAAGCTTTTGATAAAGCAGGAGGGATAGACTAGTGTCAGCACTTCCTGAATTACATTATTTGCCATTTGGATTTACAGAGTTATCAAATGGGATAATGGTCTTAGTTAATCAAGGTGGAGAACATTTATTTATAAATTGTGATGACTTCAATCATATATTAGATAACGATATTGATAGAGAATCAGACTTTTATTTTGCGTTAAAGGATAAACAGTTTTTAGCAGATGATCACGACCTTGAGATTCAACTTGATGTATTAGCTAACCAATTAAAAAGCAGAAAAGCATATTTAGATGATTTTACATCATTACATATGATTGTTGTAACAGCACGGTGTAATTTTAACTGTCGATACTGTCATGCTAGTAGTGCAAATGAAAAAGAGCACGATTTAGATTTAGACTGGTCTACTGCAAAGTATATTGTGAATAAGATTTTTGAATCTCCATCCCCAATTATTAAAATAGAGTTTCAAGGCGGTGAACCCCTATTAAATTGGTCTATAATTAAAGATATTGTAGAATATGCAGAGATAGTAAACCGGATTGCTAAGAGACGATTAGAATTTGTTATTTGTACTAATTTAACACTGGTTACTAAAGATATTTTAGAATATTGTAAAAGTCATAAGATTGCAATCTCGACATCTCTTGATGGAAATCAGGAGATACAAAACTATAATCGTAAGCCACGAGGTCCTATTGATGGGTATAAGGTGTTTGAAGAAAAATTAGCTCTGACTAGGTCTGTTCTAGGTCAAGATGGTGCATCACCATTGTTAACTGTTAGTAAGACTAATTTAAATAGTTTGCCTCTTGTTGTTGATGAATATATTAAACATGATTTTCATGGAATTTTTATTCGTGCTTTAAATCCTTATGGTAACGCTGTAGATAATGTAAATACATTAGGCTATTCAACAGAAGAGTTTCTCAAAGCTTATAAGAATGTTTTGAACTATATTATTCAAAAAAATATAGAAGGGTATCATTTTATTGAGTATTATGCAGCATTATTATTACAACGTATTTTGACACCTTTTAGTACTGGATTTGTCGATTTGCAATCTCCGTGTGGCAATATCATAAGTGGTGTTATTTACGATTATAATGGCTATGTTTATGCCTCGGACGAAGGGCGCATGTTAGCACGACGAGGAGACAAACGGTTCTGTTTAGGTCATGTGAAAGCTAATACTTGGAATGAGCTCTTTAAAGGTGATATTGCTAAAGAGGTTGTTAAAGCATCCTGTGTTGAATGTTTACCTGAATGCGCAACCTGTGCATATCAATTGTACTGTGGTGCAGATCCTGTACGATATTATGCGGAAAATGGGACTCTTGAAGGGCATCGGCCAAGTAGTAGTTTCTGTCAAAAAACTAAAGGTGCTTTAGACTATATTTTCTACTTACTAAGTTTAAACGATGATAGAATTAATAAAGTCTTTTGGTCGTGGATTAATTATTGAGGTTGATAATGTTAAGTACAAAAATTGAAGGCATTAATATCGAACAACCCTATATAGGTAAAGTGTATATAGAAAATGATTTGATTATTTGTAAGAATAGTCAGCTTACAGTAACACTTTCACCAAATGACTTTCTTAATTATGAATCAGGCGATATTGTCTCTATTATGCCAGATGGGATTGTTTCTGTTTTATATCGTACTAGTTGGCAAGATTTAACACTTTTTATTACAAATCAATGTAATAGTGCTTGTATTATGTGTCCTCAAGTCTGTGATAATTCTGGTCATTTTCTAGATATGAATTTACAAATACTTGAATTAAGACCCGAGAATGTAAAGCATATAGGTATTACTGGTGGAGAACCTACTGTTTTTCCTGATGTAGTTGTTGAGTTGCTAGAACAGGTCCATAATATTTATCCAGATACTCCAGTCTCTTTTTTAACTAATGGTCGTGCATTTAAAAATATGAAATTAGTTGAAAGAATTACGAGCATTGGTCATTTTAAATTACTTTTTTGTATTCCTTTGTATGCAGCAAATTATGATCAGCATGACTATATTGTTGGTAGTAATGGCGCATTTGTAGATACGATTAAAGGGATTTTTAATTTATATAGAATGCGGCAGTTAGTAGAGATTAGAACAGTTTTATTCAGTAAAACTATGGGTAATATTAAGCTACTAGCTGATTATATAGCTAGGAACTTACCATTTGTACGACATGTTGCTATTATGGGCATGGAATATAGTGGATATGCAGCGAAAAATAGCGAGGAATTTTGGATCGATCCTTTTGATTATAAAGATACACTTGATTCTGCGGTATTATCATTACATAGACGAGGTATGATGACATCAATTTATAACATACCTTTATGTTTGCTGACAGAACGTGTACGATTTTTAGCAAGAGATAGTATCTCTGCTTGGAAAAAGACATATCCTGTTAGTTGCAATACTTGTAGTGTAAAAGAACAATGCTGTGGTATTTTTGAAACATCTATCAATATAAGTGAGCATATTATGCCTTTGTAAAGATATAAGTATTGAAGTTTTGTTAAATTAGGTGAAGTTTATGAAAATTAAATCAATTTTTGTTTTAACTTAGTTATGCAAAATATTTAAGACATAAAAGTAAGGAACCTACTTAGTTAATGTAAGTAGGTTCCTTACTTTTATGTAGTTTTGAGTGTAGTATACAGTTTTATTTGTATGTATTATAGACTTTAAATTTTAAAAACGATATGAGTTCATTATAACTACACGTATAATAGCTTAAATATAAACCGTATGAGAATAAAATTATTGTTTTAATTAAGAGGAGATTTAGTAGTGGATTGGATTGTTGGACATCTCGAATCAATAATTGGTATGTTAGTTACAGGGATAGTTAGTATATTCGCCATGTATAAAGCTAATAACCAGAATTATCAGTTAGCTTTTTATCAAAAGGTAATCGACAAAAGATTAAAGGCCTATGAATTGGTTGAAGAACTATTAGAGAAGCTTGATATCTTTGATGCAACGACAGAACAAATGTACTATATCTCTAATCCTATATTAATAAGAGATTTAATACCTTACTTTTCTTCTGTAATGAAAATGAGAATATGGTTGAGTAAGGGAATATTTGATTATCTTAATTTATTAAATTCATTACTAGTCAGCTATTTATATTATATAAATGGAAATAAAAAGGATAAGCTGATAATATTTTTAGAGGATTTTAAGGAATTAATAAAGCCGTTAGATTCTAAATTTGAGAAGGCTTTTAGCAAGGCTGATAATGATGAGACTATACGACTTTTAGTTCAGCATCTTTTTTATTATCAATTCAACAATTACAATTGTCGTTGATAGAGGACTATAGTAATCTTCATAAAGCTCCTAAGTTTTTTAAGTGTCAAAGAAAAGCATATTTAAAGAATGATCATAGAGAATTAAAAATAAAACTGAACAATGAAGAAAACTATAAGAATTAGGTATTTAGAATGAACGTAAAGAATATCGAGAATACTGATTATGAGCTTTAGACCAATCTAATATATTTATTTACCGCTTAGAATTGATTCTAGGCGGTATTTTATTTTAGGTGAAAGAATAAATTAAGATATTTATTTTATAACTATTTACCGCTTGTTTTAGATGAAAAAAATATGAAAAAGTACTATAATTAATTTATTATACTCGTATTTTTATTAGTTGTGTGAGGAGTTATTCATGAAATATTGGGAGTTCCCGGGTGGATTTGGTCTTACACCTACCGGGTCTAATGGTGCAGGGATAGAAACATTCTTAGATAATATTCCTATGTCATTAACTCGTGAGGTTTTACAAAACTCTATTGATGCTCATCAAAAAGGTCTTGATGCGCCTGTTCGTGTTGAGTTTAAATTTGAAACGATTCAGGCAAAAGAAATTTTAGGTGAAAATGAATTAATAAATGATATTTTGCCTAAAGCTGAACGTTTTTGGAAAGAGAAGAATAATGCAGATACATTGCATTATTTAGAGACCTTTAAGTCGGTATTAACTAGTGAGACTATCGATATGCTAGTTATTAGTGACTATAATACAACAGGTTTAAATAATAAGAATTTCGCTTCCCTTATTGAAGGTGATGCGTATTCTGAAAAAAACGATGAAACATCTGCAGGGAGTAAAGGTATTGGTAAGGCAGCACCATTTGCTGCATCCAATTTGCGTACAGTCTTTTATAATAGTAAGTCTACTAATGATGGAAATAAATTTGCAGGCGTTATCAATTTTGTATCTTATCGTGATGATGAGAAAGTCTCTTTTGATGGATCTACGGCTAGTTATATTACACAATCACGAGGACGTTTGTCTAATGATATCGAGGTACCAGTGAGATTTACGCAGAATCGACAAGAGTATGGTACAGACTTGTTTGTAATGGGTTTAAAGAAGATAGAGAATTGGAAGGAAAAAATTATTTTAGCGGTCCTCAATAATTTTCTTGTAGCTCTTCAGAATAATAAACTTGAAGTTATTGTTGGTGATGAAAAAATTAATCAACTGACATTATCAGACTATTTGAAGTCTATTAAAGAGACCTTAAAAATTGGTGAATATAATCTTTCTACGGATGAAAGAAATACTTTCTACAATACGTACTCTTATTATTTAGCGCTTTCATCTGAGCATAAAAAAATCTTTACTATTCCTGAAGAATGGATAGAAGAGTATTCATTCATAGAAGATACTGATAATGCCAATTTATATTTAGTGTTAGATGAAGAACATCCTACAAGACGAGTTCTTCAAACTAGACGAAGTGGTATGACTATATTTGAAAGAAATCGTATTAATGGGTCCATTCCATTCTCAGGTGTTTTCTATGCTACAGGTCATAAATTAAACGTTTTCTTGAAAAAGTTAGAAAATGTTAATCATGATAATTGGAGTACAGATCGAGAAGATGATAGTAATCGAAAAAAATCGGAGCAATTCTTAAAGGCCTTATATCATTGGTATAAAGCAAAAGTTGAAGAATGTTTTGGTGGTGAAGATGGAGAAGCTATTAAAGCTTTTGGCTTAAATGATTTGCTGCCTATGATGGCACCTAAAGATGGGGATGCCGATAAGACTGAAGATAGTGGTATTACTTCACGAGTTAGTAATGTTGCAATTAAAGAGAAAGCCTCTAAGCCGAGTGTCACTGATGAGGATTCAGAGTCTAAAACATTAGACCGTATTATGACTGAAATTGAGTTAGGAGATGGTGATTCTACAGGTTCCGGTAGCGAACGTAAAGGTGAAGGTGGAGGAAATTCTTCTGATAACCAATATGGTCATGGTGAGGATGAGCCAGGCGAACAAGGTGAAGTGGATGGTGGAGATTCTAGTGTAAGTGTTAAATTTACTGAAGTAAATAATCCAGATTATTTAAAGATGAAGATTATTGATGTAGATTCTGACAATGGAATGTACCGATTAATTGGTATTACGACTAAACGTAAGAATCGCTTAGGTTTTTCCTTCCAATCTATTGGTGAGAATGGAGTTGCCTATAATAAGACTATAAAAGAAGTAAGCTCAAATAGTGGAAATCTAGTTAAATTACATGGTTCTAAAAAGTTTAGTGTAGAAGACTTAGAAATCAATAAACGATTTGTTATAGATTTTACTATCGAAGATCGTATGCGTGTGAAGATGAAAGGGGTTACATATGAACTTAAAGGCTGATTTATTTCCATATCCTGTTTTAACCCCTGAGTTAGATGATTATCTCGATAATAATAGTTTTGATGCTCAAATTAATGTGAACCCTGAAAGTTCAGGTGTTATTTCTGTTGCCGCTAGTTTTAAACTTGATAATCAAGGCTTAAAAAAATTGGTGGACTCTGGTAATGCTCGTTATGCACTTCATGTGGAAGGTGTAGCTAGTAGTTATCGTAAATTATGGATTAATAATGAGGATCAAACTTTCATAAGAAATACTATATTTGAAGAGGATATTCGTAAAAAGCTACAAATCAATGCTATGGTTATTGCTAATGCGGATATTGATAACTATTCAAATATTAACTTCAATGATCTATATTATGATGAAGACTATGCGGTTACAAATTTAAAAAAAGGTGATATTTTAGCTTTTTTACCTACTAAAGAAGTTGTAATAGATCTTGAGTCTGGTCGTAGTGGAACTGAGTCTATATTCACTGTAGCACCTCATAACGAGCCATATATGAATGTAGAGCTGAGCGGAGATACTATTGTTTTAAATCTTCCTACAGAGGTATTTTCTATATATAAACATTGTGGAAATAGCATTCAATCTAAAGAATATTTTATTTCACTCTTCTTTATTCCTGCATTAACCTTTGTGTTATCAGAAATTAAGAATAAGAATGTATCAGAAGATTTGGATTGGTATCAATCTATAGATGCCCTATTAACGCAAGAAAGAATTAATCTAAATAATGAAAGTACATTAGCTATAGCTCAGCGGTTGTTGAATTGTCCGTTGATCAAAAGTGTGCATGATAAGTTTGCTGGAGACGAAGTAAATGACTAGATATATTAAATATGTAACGGATGAATTTCTAAAAGAGTTTAAAAATGAATTCCTTGTAAAGTATGCGCACCTTTATAAAAGTAATGATATAGATAAATTAAAAGCTATTTTTTCTGATCCTAATCATGTTATAGAGACAAGTATCGAGTACGAGTATGAACCATTGGAGGTTGAACCTAAGGAATATGATGCGGACATTGTAAGACGTAATATTAGACGTGTATGGGAAAGCCTTAAGGTATTAACTCCAGTTCAAGCTGAAATGGAGAAAATTTGGGTTGCATTAGCCCATACAGATTATCTCGATTATCAGATTGGAATTTTTAATAGCCAAATTGTTAATCCTGATAAGAAAAAGCGTGAAGAATCTAGTTTGAAGTCACGTACTATTTTTGTTAATGGTGCAAAACGATCTTTAGCTATACATAATCTTGCGATTTTATGGTGGTTGGCATATTACTTTAGAGATGATCAAAATATAGAGGCTCCATATCATTTAATAGACTTTTTTGTGTCTACTCCATATCGTGGTAATGCGGTAGCTCTTTTATCTAGTAATATTATTTCTAATAAAGAAATTGCATTAGGTATTTTGGAAGCCGTAAAAGTTCTTGTAGAAGAAAAGGGTATGGTGGTAAACCGGTACTCTTATTCTGAAGCCGGTAAAATCTTAAACGAGGTCGGTGGTGTTAGAATTTTAGACACTCTCACCCGTGAAGAAGTTAAAGCCATTCTAATTAAAAACCTTCCTAATTCACAAAAGATTACATTTAATATCAATATTAAATCTAGTAATAATTTATTAGTAGCAAATAACTCTATATTCTAATTTAATAAAGATATAGGTGGAGTAAAAAATTTTTACCGTTGATGAGATTTAGCGCTAACTTGTTTATATTAAGGACAGAGATAAAAATTTGCTAAGGGTTTTAGTATTAATATTTGATTGGAGGAGTATATATGTCAACATCTATTCAGGTTAATAAACAAAGTGTAACTGAGCTCTTTGAGAGCGCTAAAAAAAAGCCATTTCTTATTCCAGAATATCAAAGACCATATGCATGGGAAGAGGAACAGGTAGATACTTTGTTTGAAGATATTTGGGACTATTCTTTAAATTATAATAACAATATGAATGATAATTATTTTTTAGGAAGTGTAGTTTCATTTGATAATGAATCTGGTAATCAAGAAATCATAGATGGGCAACAACGTATCACTACATTATTTCTTTTATTGAGAGCTATCTTACATAAGTTAGAATCTATGTCTTCTGGAAAAGAAGTTACATTTTTAACGAGTCGTGTAAGCTCTTTAATTTGGACAACAGACCCTTTAACTGGTGAAGCAGATACTAAGAGTGTATTATTAAAATCAAATGTAATTAATAATTTAGGAAATCAGATACTTCAAGATATACTAATAACAGGAATCACTATTGATGGCAATAAGGATAATTATAGCAAGAATTATAATTATTTTTTACAAAAAATAGAAGGTAAGTCTACGCAAGAGCCTTTCAAAATTTTCAACTTTATAGTGGCATTATTAGATGGATGTATATTATTGCCAATAAAAGCAAACTCTCAAGATACAGCATTAACGATATTTTCTACACTGAATGACCGAGGTTTAGCTCTTTCTGATGTAGATATTTTTAAGGCGCAAATGTATAATAATTTACCTAGTCAAGCGAGAAGTCATTTTATCACTAATTGGCAAAATTTAATTGAGTTAGCTGATCAAGGGGGAGAAAATATTCAAAATCTATTCTATTATTATATGTTTTACTTAAGAGCTAAAGATGATGATAAAAAGACAACTACACCTGGTTTAAGGAAGTATTTAGGACAGAATAAGTTTAAGGCTATTAAGTCGCCAGTTATTATGGATGAACTTAAATTGATCGGTGAGTTTTGGTCTGCCTTAAAGGGGCCTAATCAATCTATTGTATGGGCTAATAATAAAGAGATAAAAAAATTTATAGATGTATTACGTTCATATCCTAATGATTTTTGGAAATATCCAGTTGTAATTTTCTATTTGAAATATCATAAGGATATAGATTTTGTTAATAAATTCAAAGTATTTTTGAAAAAACTATCGGTAGATGCAATAATGCCTTATATACTAACACCAACAGCTAATGCGATTAAGCCAGCTATATTGAAGTTAAATTCAAGTATTATTCATGACGCAAAACCTAAGTTTGAATTTAAAGTTAATATGTCTGATGTAAAAGCCCGTTATAAGGACTTACCTAACAATGCAGTTTCATTAATTTTAAAGTTATTAGTTTATCGTAAGCAAGATGAACTTTTGCCAGAAAAATGGCATATCGAGCATATTTTTCCTAAGAAGTATGACTCTCAATATTTTAATAGTAGTATAGAGAGCTATATAGAAATGATAGGCAATAAAATCCCTCTTGAATCTAAACTCAATATTCGTGCAAGTAATAATTTCTTTATAGAAAAGCGAAAAGAGTATGCGAAATCTAAGATTAAAGTTGTTAATGAGCTAGGGAATAGTCATAGCTCGTGGGCTCAAGCTGAAATAGAGTCTAGAACGGATCGGATAGCAAACACTATTAGTGATCTTCAGAAGGATTTTACTTTAGAATATGAGCAAACAGTATTTTAATTAAATATTGATTCTACATGGAATTATAGTAAAACAAAATAAAAATATAGTTAACGTTATTGATAAGTTCGTGTAGAGTCATTCCACGAAAATATATACCTTTTAAACTTAAGGTTATGGTATTGATTAAATTTCTAATTCACAGAAATTCTTAGAGAACCTTCCTCGAGTCGTTAGAGTACAATAAAGTTACAGGTGAACTTGTTGTACCTGGATTATTTTAAAGTAAAGTTGTTTTAAAATTTACTTATGCTTTTTCTATAAAGTTTTATACCGCTTAGCTTAAAGGCTAAGCGGTATTTTTATATTAAAATTAAAATTTCGGATTTTACATGCGTAACATTTGCCCCATCTCTCTTGTTATAGTATAGGTGTAGAGTTATCGTTTATCCTAGTTTGTTGTTGAGTGAGGTGGCATATATGGACGTCTTAGTTAGACCTCAGCTTAATAGTGTTGTTCAGTCATATATAGGTAAGCAACTCATGATAGTTGTGCCTAGCCAGTGCGTAAAGCAAGGGGCTGATACGGAGGAGCGAACCAATCATTTAGCTATTAATAGTCAAAAGATATGTCGATTAGGTGCTAACAATCAAGCGGTGTTGGGATTGCCTTATTCCTACACAACAGGCCGTGATTGGAATCGTCATCGTATTCGTGGGCTAGTCGGTGATGAAGCTTTGGGAATGGAGCTCATTTGTTGGAGTCCTGATAGATTAGAGGACTTGCAAGAGGTGGCAGCGTGGTATGTGCAAAAACATGATGTTAAACAGGTCTTGTTTATTTCCTTAAAGGGGAAAGCTAAAATTTGGAATTATGAGAATAATCGGATTACTGGTCATATTAGATTAGGTTTATTCCAAGCTGAGCATATAGAAACGTACGGACAGACATTAGTGGACGATTCACATAGTACAGATCAGGTATATGTGTGTCAGTCCATAGAGGATGAGTATCGTCAAGTTCGTGCACCTAATTGTGGCCGTAGCAATCTAGAGGACTTCGGTCAGCTTTCTAATCATTTAGGAGCAGATCATATTCTCTTCGTTCCAGCTATTAATCATCAGGTAGAGAGCCGTACAATGCAGCAGTATCTTGCTTTTCTTGATGTGCCTTATGATAAGGTTAATCATTTCTTTTCCTCGAATGATAGTGCATTATATTACGTTCTTTACGTTCGTCATTGTAAGTTAAAGCTAGTACTCGATGTATTACAGTTGTTGGTTGATGATAGGGATAGAAAACCACTACTATACGTAACACCAGAAGGTAACCTCTATAAATTACGACGTGATATGAGCATATTACAAAGCTGTGGAGCATTCTCTAGAGCGTCTTATGAAGCAATATTTACCGAGTCATATAAAACAATCCTAGAAATACAATTAGATACGGATTTTCAATATCATCGACCTAATATGTTCACTAGAATGGGCGGGGCGATGGTGCTGGGGCAGTTAAGTGATTAATTATTCTTTCATTACAAGTACAATTGCTATCTAGATTATTCACTAATTTATGTTAAATAGGCATTGATGAACTAGATAGCTATTAGATTAGTCAGTAATAGGCTTGGATTACAATTTAACCTATTTTGAATAATTGATAATTTAATACACGAATAAATAAGGGCTTTACCCCAATGGATGGGGTAAAGCCCTTATTATATGCCTATATTATTATGGTTCCTATATTACTAGCAAGTTTTAATGTTACAATAGCTATAGATTACGTATCGTTCTTAGTGTATACATAGTTTTATAGTAAAAGGATGTTGTATGTATAATGTAACAATTACGACGACAGGCATATTCGATGAAATTCGACCATCATTGTTCCCTCTTGTAGAGGGCAAGGAAGGGATTACGTTCATAAATGCTTTGGAGTATAGTACGGATGATATTTTGCCTTTTGAAGAGGGCGATGATATTACAGATAATGGTCTTGAGATTGAGTTAGAGCATGAACGAATTCGCTCCTTTGTGGCGGCTCTTTGTGCAGAACATGGTAAACCGTATAACGAATTACGAGATGAGTTCGTAAAGGCTTTGCCTGAGTTTATGCTGGATGGTACCTATAAAGGTGAAGAGCTACTTTCAACCAAGAGAAGAGGGAGTTACAATGTCCATGTCTTGTACAAGAGCGAGCGTGGACGGGATTTACTATTCCAACGCAATTATGGTGATATAAATGGGCTTCTTTACTTATCTGACCATATGGTGGGATATTTAATAGAGTCTTTATATGGTAGGAGCGGCATTTTTGGAATGGCAGCAGGAGCACAGCGTATTACCACTCCTTTGCGATGTTATACCATTCATCAAGCAATAAATCGCGTTGATAGATATTATTTACCTGAGTCGATTGCAGTTCAAGCCTTAGATAATACATATTCTATGGATGAATCGAATCGGTCTGAGTTCCTGCTGATTGCTGATGCACTAGGAGCTTATATGGTGCAGGCTATGCATGGTCAGACAGAATCTGAACAGCTAGATACATTGTCCAAGGATCCATTTTTCCGCAAAGTTTGTGAACCTGTTCATCGATTTTATAGGAATTTGACCAATGATGCCATCATTTCTGTATATGATGAAAGCAATGACTGGACTGATAGCTTGTTACATGATTATATATATAATCTATATGATAGATTCAGTGAGGGGATAGACTACTGGGAAGAAGGAAATGAAGGTGTACTTGGTTACGTAAGGCATCGTATACTGAGTCCTTTGGCGGATGATCTTATTAGAGAACTATCTCAAGAAAAGCTACGCGTCGATTTATATCCTGGTTTTGATAAAGCTAGAGCGTATTTTGATTTCTTGGTGCCTTATACTAGCCATGCAAAGAAAATGCTTATACACATAGGCGTTAAAGAAGATGATGATTATCCTGATAATATAACTAATGCTGAGAATATCGGTGTAGATCTATTGTCTCATAAAGGTGCTCAGTTAACGGTATTGGAACGTATATATTGCCTTCTAGATGGTTGTTATGAGGCTGTTCGACGATACCAGAATTATGAAGTACTAGTTTCTATCGTCGATGCTTTGGATGCAGCTATCGGTGAGGTAGATATCGAATCTCCTGACTCTTGGCAGGCTGAATATGTGCAGAGAGTATCTCGCCTATCTAAATGGTATCGCATGTTAGGTCATGCTTTCATCGGCAATGATACCTATCAGAATCTATTGGAAGAACTCATTGCCGCGCAGAAACAAACGCCATTGGTTCATGAGCCGTATTTCAATAACTATATTTGTGATGTAAGCTGTCAGGACAATGTCTTTAATCTTGAATGCTTGCAGTACTTATTATTGCATCATGATATTGAAATAGGTGATTGTGAAAGCTTTGAACAGCGTATTCAGTCTATTGATCATCCGTATTTCAAGATGCCTTTTAAGGCATATGGGCAAATACACAACTTGCTAGATATAGAAACTAAACTCAATAGTAATGATATTGTATATTTCTTAGTTCTTTTGAAATCAATTCATCGTTTCTACCTAGATCAATTAGACCGAAATCTATGGAATGAATTGCTCCGATTATGGTCTATGTATGGTAAACGAAATTTCCAAGACTATTACGCAGAATGCTTATGTGCTAAGTATATGGCTGTGCTTGCTATGTACATGGGAGATAGAGAGGTGGCAGAACGAATCAAGCAAGATTTACACACCAGCTTTGAGAGGGCAAGACATTGGCGTGAGCCTGTACCAAGTGATTATAGTTGGTCCACTTTTGCTTTCTATACGATGGCTCAAATCGACGAAGCCCTTGGTCATCTAGATTCAGCGCAAGAGTACTATGATAAAGCCTATATTACACATGCCTATACACAAGATTGTTGGGCTTACTATGAAAGTAAATGTAACAGCCTCTGGAACGGAACTCAGTCATCAATAACTGAAACAAAACTTACAGCAGCTAGTAGTCAACCTGTCGTAGTCGTGACGAAGCCTAATTTTGAGTCTATTATACAAGAAAATAAAGGGACATTCTCCACCATTGGTGAATATAAAGAATTTTTCCATACACATATGATTTGTCTATATATGTAAGTATATGTAAGGTAATAAAAAGACGCTCTTTTAGGGGAGCGTCTTTTTATTATTAAAATGAATAAATAATGAAAGTTTATCAAAGTTAATCATTGAAATAAAAATAAGCTAAGCTTATAATTGTAGTATATTGTGAAATACTAGGTTAGTATTGTTTTTTGTATATTTATAGGTAGTTAGACCATACTATAAGGGATTGTATGGCTAATGTTTTACTATGAATTCAGGGGAGTAATTATGAATAAGAAGTTGTTAGTGTTAGCTGGGATTATGTCTGTATTGTGTGCAAATGGTTTAACGGTCCATGCGGATTCTACTGTTTCCACGAATAGTGAAAATTTGTTAGTTAATAGGAGTACGAATGCAGATGGTTCTACGAATTATGAAATTTCGATGACGAATTATCCTACATACCAAGGGACGTTTATAGGTTCTGGTGGTGATATTAACCATGGTATTCGCATCGAATCTGATGGTATATCTATTAGTGATACGGTAGAAGAGAATGCTGGCCATCCTGATGATCGTCATTCGCGCATTGGTGCGGGTTACTTTGATATGTATAACGGCACTCATGAGCTCGTTTGGTTAGAGGATTATGGTTTGGCCATCCTCGATCGAAAAGAAAATAAATACATGGCTCAGATGGAGCCTAAAACTTTTACCATGAGCAATGTACAAAGTGGTGATAAGTCTGAGCTCAGTACAGATGGCACGAAGATTGTGCACTATGATAATGAGAACAGCACTGAATACAATACGAATTATGGTTATAACGGGGTGACCATCACGACTACCGATGGGGACCATGATAATGAGAAAACGGTGTCTCTTACTAACAAAGGCCTAGATAATGGGAATAATAAAATCGTAAATGTGTCTAAGGGTGAGGTTTCCAAGACGTCTACTGACGCTATCAACGGTAGTCAGTTGCACGAGGTGAAAACGCAGGTCGATAACAATACGAATCGCATTTCCACGCTTGAAAATAACACGGTTAACATTGGTGACAAGGTGCTTAATAACGCCAAGTCCTATACGGATCGTCAGGTGTCCAAGGTGGGCGCTGCCTCTGCTGCCTTGGCGGGGCTTCATTATCTGGACTACAATCCAAACGATAAATGGTCCTTTGCCACTAGCTTGGGCCACTATAAACACTCCACGGCTGGCGCTATCGGTGCGTCCTATCAGCCAAACGAAAATTCCATGGTTCACGCTGGCGTTACCCTTGGTGGTGAAAGCATGTTTAACATCGGTGCTTCTTTCAAAGTGGGGGAACAAGATCCGACACTTAAAACAAGCCGCTTTGAAATGGCTAAACAGATTAAAGACCTACAAGCCGACAATGCATCACTGCGCGCAGACAACGACGAACTACGCGCTGAAGTAAACGAAATTAAAGCAGCGTTACAAAAATTACAGTAATTGTAGTATTTATAATAGTCACATAAGTTATATAATAGCTAAGCTTTACGCTTGGACCATACATAGGCACGTTCTCGAGGATATAGTATACTTATACTAATGAGAGAACGTGCCTATTATTGTTTGAGAGGTGTTGTATGAAACTAAAAAGTACTTTGTTGAGTTTGGCTGTGGTAGTAGCTTTCACTATGCCTATTGATGCGGCGCGATATACTGTGCCTGAAGGACAGCCGCCTGTACCAGGGGCCGACGCTAGTATTCCGGATACTGCATATCAGAACTATCGTTATGGTGAAGCTCTGAATGCTAATGCGAGTGCAATTATTTTAGCGCGCAAGCACATATATGAAATGTTAGATAAGCAGGTTCAAGAGAATAAAAGGAATGTAGAAGACGCAGAACGTTGGAAAAAAGCACATGATAAATCTATGGATATATCTTCTCATGAATCTACGGTTATCTTGCTGCACGAAGGTGAGCATCGGGCTAAAATGACAGTGCCTATTGGTGTTACTGGAAGTTTTTATAAGGAATCTCATAAGAAGGATGGGATAGCTTCTTTTGCCGGTGAAAACAGTGCTATTACTGGGCTTGTTAGTTCTAGTGAAAGCTTTGTAGATGATGCAGCTTATAAATCGGCTAAACAAAAGGGTGCGTTTAATTATCCTGGTATTACGAAAGGGTATTGGAGTATAACAGATAAATATTATGGTGAGAATACGCCTTTAATGTTGGCTGCTGTTACGTTTGATAAACAACCAAACCACAATTATGTGGCAGCGCTTGGCCATATAAATCACCCAATTACTACTAAGGTAGAGAGTACAATGGCTAATTTTGTAATACCATCACTACAGCCAATAGATGATGTAGATCGTACAAGTGATGCTGTTACATGGGGGAATGTAACCTATCGTTTGCCTAAGGGTATGCAGTTACAATCAGAAATGAAAGAGGGGCCACATGCAGAAGGTCGTGTATATGAGGGACCAGAAATGAGGTTGGTTGTAACAAGAGGTCCTATACAGAGAAAAGATCATCCAATGGTTGCATATCCTAAACGTGTTTTTAACGATATTCTTTATAGATCCTCTAAATTATTGTTACAAAATGTACCAATCCAATCTGCGATGGTGTTGAATAATGGTATTCCTACATATATCATGGATCAATACAACCCTGGTAAGCTATCACGTATACTCCATTTGATACAAGATGATGAATACTCATATGTTATGGTATTGTCGTATAAAGATGGTAAAACTAAATACAATCATCTAAAGTTACGCAATATGATGGAATATTTAGACTTTAAAAATGCTAACGACCTAAGAAGTAAGATAGAAAAGAAGACAAAGAAATAAGCAAAAGACCGTACCAAAAGGTACGGTCTTTATAGGATTGCCTTTGGGGCATTAATAGCGCTTATTTGTCTCACAAAAGACAAATAGCCCTTCATTTCCACTAATCCGGAGATTAGTATAAAACGAAAAGGCCATTTCTCAAAATCTTATGTTTTCCGAGATGAGCCTGACGTAGCTACTCGTCTGGCTATCTATTTATATTATAGTAAGGTTATGATATATCGTCAAATTATGATGAATACCTGTATAGCACACAATTTGATGATGCCGTTGTAAAATAAGAGACTTATAGCGCTTATTTGTCTAGAAATAGCAAAATAGCCCTTCGTTTCTTCGGAAATTAGATAAAACGAAAAGGCCATTTCTACATGTTTATATGTTATTAGAGATGAGCCTGACGCAACTACTCGTCTGACTATCTACTTATATTATAGGGATAAAGATATATATCGTCAAATGGAGATAAACCTTATAAATATCAATTAGAAGTAACTCATATATACTAAATTATAAAATTATTAATAATAGGCACGACCTTATTTGCATAGTATACTTATGCTAATAAGGTTGTGCTTATTTTGTTGTAATGTGAGAGAAGAAAAAGAGAGGGTTTTATGTTACGTAAAAGTGTAATTATGATGGCACTAGCTACTGCTTTCACCATAAATGTAAGTGCAGTACAGATCGAAGTGCCAGCCGGACAGCCGCCTATGCCTGGAGCAGATGCGAGCATTCCTGCCAATGCGTATGAGAATTATCGTCATATTAATGAGGTAGCGGAGAAAAAAGCAGAGTCATTTAGTCAATTTATAAAATCAAAGCCTACAAATCCTCCATCTTCCTTCGATAAGCTAAATTCGGAACATCCTGGTTTTGCTAAGGTTTTGGAGCTTGCAGATTATTCGCAGTCTACAGTTGTATTGATTCATGAAGGGGATAAGAATATTAGATTATCCGTTCCAAATGTTAGCTTCCGTGGTGATGTTGTAGAAGCAGAGGCTGGGAAAGGGCCGTTATTTGCCGTTCAAAGTCTCAGTACATTTTTAGTAGTAGGACCACCTCATGGGAAAGAGCTTAGTAAATATGCTGAAGGTGAAGGAAAATATAATTATCCAGGGTTGAGGAATGCATCTTGGAAGTTTATGTCAAACAATTCTCGCATAATGTATACGGAATTTACTCTGAATGATACAAAGACAACGTATGGAATTACCTATGGTGGCTGGGTTAATACAGAAGATCCATATCAAAACAAAGCACCTGAGGTGGTGATGAGTAATTATATTATTCCATCCATAGAGTCTTTATCTAGCTTGGATAATTATAGCCAAATTGAGCATTGGGGCAATTATAGCTATCGTATTCCTAAAACGGCTAAATTAATCAGTGAAACCGTTGAGGATGGAGCATATGATGTGAGACTATATGAAGATACAGGAGCTAAAATACGGATAATACGTAGCTCAATCAAGGACAAAAAGAAAGATGTAACGATTATTAAGATTCCAATACTATATTTTTTATATAAATATGGTGACTTAGAAACACCTGCACAATACGCAGTAGTATGGAATAATGGGATTGCAGGTTCTTTGATTGATTCCTATAAGCCTAATCGTGAATCCTATCTCCGTCATGTTGTGAGAGATTCTGTTTACGTTTACAGCTATCGTATTAATTATGATGAAAGTAAAACGTCTTATACACATAAACAGCTAAGAGATATGATCGAATACGTAGGCTTTGATGATGCGGCAAAGTTACGAAAAGAGTCACAATGGCGGGAAGAAGAGGCATATAAGGAGAGGCTTGAAAATAGCTCAATCTTTATTCCATGGTATATGGAATGGGTTAAGCTGTTAAGTAAATAAGCTGTATTTGACTATTTAGTTTGAGAGAGGTTTTATGGTTCAACGTATTTTAATGCTAGCCCTTGTGTTGCTAGCTTTCACCATGCCTACAGAGGCAATTACCTATCAAGAGTTGAAGACGTCACCACAGTTCAAGTTGGTTCATACTCGATCGATGAATGGTTCTATGGAGAGTGGTCGCTTGTATATCTATTTGAACACGTATTCCATTGAGGCTCTTCGCTATGCACCGCCACAGTATTCTTTGCGCGGGACCTACTATGTTGTGATGGATACGTCTTATCAATCTACTATCGATGAGAGACAGCTCACCGTGGATTATGATACTAACTATTCGTTAGCAACCCTTATTCATTCGTCTCGTATAATGAATCCGAGCCCATCTATGATGGCTTTGATTGAGGCTAGTGAAAGTAAGTCTGGTTTAGCTATGACAGAGGTAGATGTGGCGAAGTATACCTTTGATGGGGCGACGAAGCCAATGCATTATGTGAATGATACGCGTAAGTTCCCACTTAATCGTAATAACACTATTATGTATGATATAGCGGATGCTATGTTTATGTCCGTGTATCAACAGCATTTTGATGATATTGTGGTACAGTGAGGTGGACGATGAAACGCATGTATTTACTTTCACTATGGTTATTAGCCTGCCTCGTATTGCCCATGAAAGGGCAAGCCGTATCACAAGCTGAGTTATTAAATCCGGGTCGATATCTACATGTCAACTCTAGCGTTGACTCTGGTCGTGGTGACGGCAAATACTTGGATCTCAGTTCTATTAAAGCTATAGATGCACCCGATGGTCATCGACGTGTAGAAGCGACTATTTATGTGTTAATGCCTGCATCAAATCTTATTCAAGGTATTAACCTGCAATATGATTATGATTTAGAGCGATCTTTGCGTCGTTTGGTTACTGTTCATGAAAAAGGCTTACAACAAGGGGCTAACACGCCGTATATTTCTATTTGGCGTGCAAAACAGGAAAACTCTGGTATTATAGGGACCGTTAACGGTGGTATGGCTTTTAATAATGAAGGTAGAACACGGCGACAACGACTTCAAAAAGAACACTTAGAAGCAATGATATTACCGCCTGAATTTGGCATGGAACGATATACAATAGCAAATATAATCTATCAAAAGGCCTATGGAGTGGCCTATGATGATGAGCGGTGATAGGTTATGAAGAGTACTAGAATGGTTAGAACAGAGAATAGAATTAAATTGATGATTAAACTTATTTTAGGTCTCTTGTTAAAGTTTGTCCTTTTACTTATTTGGGGAGTCTCTCTTTGGGTCTTTTATAAGTTACTGTACGATCGATATGTATTAGAAGCGTACCCATTAGGGAATTATCTTCCCCTATTGATATTTACCTTTGGGAATATTTGGATTTTGCCGTGGCTCATTTTGTGGTGTAAAAAACTATATCCAGCATTTGATAAACCTACTGTGTACTATAGAGTAAAAGCTTGGTTCATTTCTTTAAAAGAACGATCCCATGTAGGGGTGCTAATCTTTTATAGCATAGAGTTTCTTATAAAATTATGTTTGCTAATCTATGGCACTATTATAATGCTAGCTTGTATTATTATAGGACCAGTGCTATTGGCAATCATTAGCATGATATGTCATCAGCTTTTAGATAATATTATATAAAATTACTAGTTTGAGTTGTTTACAAGAATGTTTAGGAGAGAGGCTATGAAAAGGAAACTTATAGTTATGGGGTTTGTTATAGGTCTGCAATTGGTAAGTAGCTATAATTATGTGACAGATGCAAGTTGGCTGAGCAAAACTTGGGACCGTCTTGAAACAAATGCAGCAAAACAGTCTTATGATTGGCCAAAAACTGAGCAATACACTCATTATGCGGGTGGACAAATTGTAGGGGATACCTTGCCAGAAGAGGATATGATGATTCTTGGGGTTTCTTTAGGCAATACATTTGATAGCGTGAAAGCTAGTCTAGGTCAACCAACTAAAGAGACGAGTAGAGGAATTACTTATGGTGGTGTTACATTTGGAAATTTAAAAATGGATGGTGTAGGGCCAATTGTTACATATATGATGATCGAAAATCGTGATGCCGCTACACATAGAGGCATTGCCGTAGGTGATTCTATGCGAAAAGTTCTCAATGTATATGGTAGACCTGATTTAGTGGATTCTAATAATCGATGGTTTTATGGGAAATATCGCTATCGGACTGATATTATGCATGGTATACAATTTGAACAAAAAGGCGATAAAGTAAGTAAAATCATAATTTATAAGTAATTACATTTTTACTACCTATGAAAAAAGCCGAGCTTTTAATTCTTTGAATTAGCTCGGCTTTTATTAGTTTAAGCTAGTTATTTGAACTTAGTTTTGCTTCTCTTAAATTGAGTTGGGATTAAATTCATAAAGTTCTCATCTGATGTGAACGCTATGCTATAATTAGATTATGCTTATATGTTTTGATAAAGGGGAAGTAAAGAATGAATAAATTTAAAGTGCGGAGTGGTGTATTAGAAAAAATTATGCAAGAGAAATTCTTGTCTGTTCTTGAGCTATCTAAAATAAGTGGTCTCAGTCGGCCGAGTTTATACAGTATTATTAATGAAAAAGTATCTTATGTTCGAGTGGCAAATTGTAAGAAATTAGCAGAAGCACTAAAGGTTTCTGTCGAAGATATTTTTTATGTAGAAAATAGTAATAGATAATGTTATAGGGGAAATTAGTAGTTTATTTGATAGGGGTAAAGGCATATGAATTATTGGATAGTAAGTGCTGATTTAAAAAAGTGGAAAGCTGAATTTGCAATGACTGATCCAAGTTTTCAAACATGGATAGATTGGAAAGAACCGATTAATTACAGTTGTTATTCTAAATCTAAGAAGCCTAAATTAAAAGGTAATGTTAAAAATCTTGCTGTAGGAGATGTTGTTTTAATTTACGCTAAGGGGAAAGAGGTTATTGGTGAAGGGGAGATTGCTAGTATAGCTAACAATCAAAACTCTATAGCCCCGGGAGATTATGTGACTATTACACCTCATGTGGTCTTTAATGCTCCTATCAAAATTGAGGATATCATAGGTAATAGGTCAGAAAAATCCTTTCAGAATGGATTTGGTGAGATTAATAAAACTGAGTATAAGAATTATAAAAGAGCTATGGCACTTTCAGGGGCTAAGGTAGTAAGTAATTTTAACAAAAGTAATCTTTATGACTCTGTTTACCTGCCTAAAGTTACTATTGATAAAATATTAAACTTGTTGAACCGAAAAAAGAATATTATTTTGCAAGGACCACCTGGGGTTGGGAAAACATATCTTGCAAAAAAAATTATAGAGTATCTTACAGATAAAAATAATTTTACTTTTGTTCAGTTTCATCAAAGTTATTCTTATGAAGATTTTATAATGGGGTATAAACCAACTGAATCTGGTGGATTTGCATTGCAAGAGGGTAAGTTTTATGTTGCTTGTAATGAGGCAAAGAAACTGCAAAAGATAGAAGGTAAGAATACCGCCCCATATGTGTTTGTGATTGATGAAATCAATAGGGGGAATATTAGTAAAGTTTTTGGCGAGCTATTAATGTTAATAGAAAATAACTATCGTGAAACATCTATTACACTTGCCAATCAGAAGGAGTTTTACGTTCCTAATAATTTATATCTTATTGGTTTAATGAATACAGCTGATAGGAGTTTAGCAATGATAGATTATGCATTGCGTCGTAGATTTAGTTTTGTAACAATTGCTCCTGTTTTTGAGGGGCTAGAAACCAGTGATTTTGGAAATTGGGATACCTATGATAAAGGTGATGATAAGCAGAAAAAATTTGCGCAGTTTCTTAAGTCAGAACAACTGGATACAGGTTATGCTAAAAAGTTAATTAAAGAGATTATAAGTTTAAATCATACGATAAAAGAGGAGTTAGGCGAAGGTTTTGTAATAGGACATAGTTATTTCTGTAATCTTGCAGATGATAATATTCCTGTTTCTAAAAATCGCTTAGAGGAGGTTATTGAATTTGATATTGCTCCATTATTAGAGGAATACTGGTTTGATAATCTTGAAAGGGCTAACGAACTAAAGGATGGTTTGCTTAATGCTTTGAAATAGGTGCAATATGTATCTTTATAAAACTATACCTATAAAAAATGTGTTTTATATGCTCTCATATATTAGTAATTTGAGGTTTGATGCTACAATTCAAGGTGACTTTACTAAATCTGACAAGACCTTATTTGAACTTTATATTGATTTATTTTGTAATGAATTGAAACAATTAGTACAATCAGGATTATACAAAGATTATATTAATTATGATGATGTGATATATACTGTTCGTGGCCATATTGAGATGAGTGAAACCGCACGATTGAAAAGTCGAGGAAGCAATGCAGTTGCTTGTAATTTTGACGAGTTTATTACTGATTCTTCATTTAATTCTATCGTCAAATCGGTTATTGAGCTGTTGCTTTTTAGAAGTGGTAAGTTAGTCACACTAAACCAGAAGAAAAAGCTACATCTTTGGGGATGCTATTTTGGAGATATTTCGTCTTTATCGTTACAAGCAGTAGATTGGAGTAGCATAGTTTATAATCGACAAAATATTAGATATCGAATGATATTATTTTTGTGTCAATTAATTGTAGAGTGTCTATTATTTAGCACAGATAAAGATGAGTTTGATTTGCCTTTTATTAATCAGGTTCTTTTATATAATATTTTTGAAAAGTTTGTATATCAATATTGTAAAGCATATTGTAAAAGTACATATAATAATGTCTATATCTCACACGAACCGATGAATTGGTGCTCTGAAAATTTAGGTCCTTTAATGCCTAGAATGCAACCAGATATTTTAATATATAGTGATGATAAAGCATTGATTATAGATACAAAGTTTTATGAGCAAATATTAGTTTCTCGAAATAGTACTAGTAAAAAAACCTATAGATCTAGTCATTTGTATCAGATTTTTACTTATATTATGCACTATAGTTATAATAATCCTCACCTAGATACTAGTGGGCTGCTATTGTATGCAGGAACAGAAATGGAGTCGCAATCAGAATATAGGCTGCAAACTCACAAAGTTTGTAATAAAAGTCTTGATGTAGAAATCTTAGATCTTTCTGTAGATATACCTAAGATTAAAGAGCAGTTAAATCTAATGATACAGCGTTATTTCTCGTAATAAAAAGTTTTTGTATCCTTTTATTGTTTAAAATCGGATATATATATAATAGGCACAGTCTTATTTGCATAGTATACTTATGCTAATAAGGTTGTGCTTATTTTATGTTGTAAATTTAGAGAGGTTTTTTATGTTGCGTAAAAGTATAATCGTGATGGTATTAGCAGCTGCTTTCACCATAAATGTAAGCGCTGTACAAATCGAAGTTCCAGCCGGACAGCCACCTATGCCAGGTGCTGATGCGAGTATTCCTGCCAATGCATATGAGAATTATCGGGCAGGTAGCTTGAGTAATGTGGGGGCTAGTGATGTTATAAAATTACATTCTGAATCTGATAAGCGTATGGAAATGTATAGAACTGACTGGGGACTAACACAAGATGAAGTCAATCAGATAGCAAGCGATTCTGAAAAGATGATGGATTTACTTGTTAATGAGTCTGCAGTTGTGTTGTTGCATGATGATCGTAATAATATCCGAGCATCTGTACCTGGACTACTATTAGCAAGTAAATATTATCCAAAACGCAGTGATGGTGAACGGTTATCTATTGTAAGAGAGAATTCCATGTTTTTTGCAATCGGCACGAAGCCGAATTATGATGATGCTTTACGTAAAATAAAATCAGAGCGAAAAGGGGAATTCATATATCCTGGTATTTCACATGGCAAATGGGCTATTGAAACAGAGTCTTTTGGCGAAAATACGCCTGCTATGGTTGCCGTAGTTGGTTTAGATAATCAGCCAAATCAAGAATATATGATAGGCCTTAGCTACAAAAATTAGCCCGTTACCGACAAGCTTGAGCGTGTTATGAGTAATTATGTAATTCCGTCGATTCACTCTTTAGATGATATGGATCAGTATAGTGAAAGTATCAACTGGGATAATCTCCTGTATCGCATTCCTAAAGGCCTTAAACTAACAGCACAGAAGTCATTAAAGGACTCTGCCGAAATAAGGGACTATCGTGGATTAGGTATGCGACTTATTGTGGCTAAGAAGCCTGTAAAAGTAGATGATAAATATATGTATTCTTTTATTAACGAAATTTCAGAAGTAAAGCCAGAAAGTCAAAATATAGGTGATGTACCTATCCAATCAGCATCTGTTTGGAATAATGGTGTTCCTAGTTTTTTGGTAGATAACTATCAACCAGGCAAAAAGTCTTTAATGCATCGGTTTTTACGAGATGACAAGAATGTATATATTATGAGTTTAGTTTATACTGATGGAGCTATACCATATTCTCATATTCAGCTGCGTAATACAGTAGAATATTCTGACTTTGCAAATATTGAAACATTGAGAAATAAGGTAATCCGCATTCAAAGTCAAGAAAGAATGTAATACGAAAATTATTTTCATATTAGTGAAAATGCCTAAAAAGAAACTTGATGCGGATCCAAGCTTTAATCCGTGGTATATGAAATGGATTGAAATATTAACTCAATAAGAACTTTAGTGTTAAAGTTTTTATGGTGTTAGATAGGAGAGAGGCAATGAGTAAACTCAAGTACATCAAAATTATATTAGTGCTTTTGCTTAAGGCTTATCTTGTTTATCTATGGATTAACTGTGTAGAGACTTTTACTCAGCTACTCTATTATATTTATGCATTGAAAGTATCTTCATTGGAGCAGTTCGGCCTATTTCTATTCTTTCTCTTTGGTAATATATGTTGTATTCTGTGGCTTGTTTTATGGTGTAAGCGATTACCGCCAGCTTTTAACAAACCAAAAATATATTATACAATTAAAGACTGGATACGATCCAAGAAACAAGAAGCACCTATCTATAAAGTCCTATTTGGCAGTTTATTGCTTTTGCTAAAGCTATGTCTTGTAGTGTATATCTTAATTGCTGTCTCTACTGTTTTAAGCATTCCATTGATAGATTATTAGTCTATTTCAAAATTTAAACACACTAAAAAACCGAGCTACTTTGTTTTAGTAGCTCGGTTTCTGTTTGCATAGTATACTTATGCTAATAAGACTGTGTTTATTTATTTTGTAAAAGTTTAGAAAGATAAGAGGTTATATGTTACATCGATTTTTAATAACTCTAGGGCTTATGCTGGTTTTCACCATCCCAGCTCAAGCAATCACGATTGAGAAGCTCACGTCTCAGCCGCAGTTTAAGCAGGTATCTCAGTTTGTATCGGATATTCCTAATATAGACGAGCGTGGCGCGTCCTATATTGACGTGAATACGGTGAAAGTAATCGGTTTTGAGCCGCCTATTTATACAATCAAGGCGACGGTATATAAAGCGTATCAGTGGAATGATGAGAAGGTGATTACCGTTAAGGACATGACTTTCACCTATGATAGTAGCAATTCAGCAGCTAGTAAGGTCTATCGGGCGCAACAGCAAGGGAAAACGGCGATTAATACTGATGCGGGTGCGAATATGGATATGAATGAAGATATGTGGTCTAATCCAGGTATTATGCGCGATGAAGAGGAAATCAGTCGCTTTGGCTTTGATGGAACGCCTCGGCCTATCAATCGTGGTGCCTTTCTGCGCAGACCCGTTGTGAAAGATTCTCTAAATAAAGAGTTTTACGATATCGCTGATGCAGTGTATTATGAAGTATATAAGGAACATTTTGATGAGGTTATTGTTAATTAAATTCTATGTTCGGAGGTTATTATGAAAGCATTTGAAACAAAAGATTATAAGGCGTTTACCATGTTTGAGGAACGTTGGGCTCTTGTTACAGCGGGTACGCTTGATGATTTTAATACGTGTACAGTTAGTTGGGGCAGTATGGGTAACATGTGGGGCATGCTTGGCAATGATATATCTACCGTGACTGTGTACATTCATCCAGCTCGCTATACTCAAGAATTCATGGCGAAATACGATACTTTTACAGTTAGCTTATTCCCTAACAGCCAGCGTAAGGCTCTTGGCTATTTAGGCTCTCATTCTGGTCGCGATGAAGATAAGGTTGCCAATTCTGGTTTAACACCAGTGGCAGTCGGTGATGGAGTGACCTTCAAAGAAGCAGATTTAACATTTGTATGTAAAAAGTTATATGAACACCAATTCGATGAAGCTCATTTGGCAGATAAAATAAAGGAATATTATGCAGCAAACCCTACTGCCTATACTCAAGCTGGCAAAGATCGCTGGGAACCGCACTATATGTACATCGGCGAAGTAGTTGAGGCTATAGAGAAGTAGACAATCTATTTAATACACAAAAAAGGCAGCCCTTAGGAGCTGCCTTTTTTGCATTGTTTATCAAAAGAAAGTGAGACGGTATTTACTACCTGTATTTATAATAACATAGGTCATGGGCATAAAATGCCACATAATATTGATACAAATTCTTAGTTTTAATTTTAGTTCTTTATTTTGGTTTTATGTTACTTTGTATGCCGCATTTTTTTTAAGGGATTTATCAAAATAAGTCATAATTTTGATGAAAAATTAGTATATATGAGTCAATAGTGAGGAATAGCTTATATAGTGGGTTCCTTCAGTGAGAACTACTATAAATTGTATATTTTAGCAAAATTTTGTGAATTTTAACCCCACAAAAAGGCCAAAATCTGATATAATAATAGTATAGAAATCGATGTATAAAAGGACTAAAAATTGTGTGTGAATTGATGTTTTTAGACTCACCTTTGGACCTAAAAATATCCGTAGTTCTTATAGTTAAATCGATGCGATCGGAACGTTGTATATATGAAACGACTACGCAGATGCGTAGTTTTCTTATTTTGTGTTTGGTATAGGTAGTCCCATGAGTGTAGTAAAGCCCTTATTATGGCTATTAGAACCGTATATCGTATATAAAGCCTATTTGTGGGCCCTCCGCTTTATAGCACATCCAGTGACGTGGGAAGGCGAAATAGATTTATTTTCCTTGACCTTAACGGTGCTACTCATCCTTGATGCGGTGGCATTGCCATTGGTGATTTTATATTGCCCTGGGTTGAACCATGGCAAGCGCGTTCCTGATTGGATTCGCCGCTTAGGTACGCCTATCTACATCATTCACAATTGGCTTGATGGCAAGGTTGGCGGTGGTACATCTACGCCGATTGTATGGTTACGCAGAACCTTACATTCCCTATTGTTATTTATCTATTTGCTAATCCCGCTCTACGTAGGTGGTCATCTCGTGATGGGCCTCGTAGTGGCTCTCATGTATGATGTCCTCGTGTGGGCACATGGAGGTGTGTGATGGCGACTTGCGAGTGGCCTACTACGCCTTTGTATCAGGCCTATCACGATCATGAGTGGGGGCGGCCTATTCATGATGATCGGTTGCAGTTTGAACATCTCTGTCTTGAAAGTCTCCAATGTGGCCTCAGCTGGCTTACGATTTTGAATAAACGAGATATTATCCGAGGCTGCTTTGATCATTTTGATATTGATACGGTTGCTAGTTATGGTGAAAGCGACGTAGAGCGAATCTTGCAGACCGAGGGTATGCTCAAGTCTCGACCTAAAATTGAGGCTATCATCAATAATGCTTCTGTTTTTAAAGATATTCAAGATGAATTTGGTTCGTTTTGCAACTATATCTGGGCTTTCACAGACAATAAAACTATTATTTATGAAAGTCACCCTGATGGAAATATACCTGCGAAGAATGGCTTGTCCACGCGGATTAGTAAGGACCTAAAGAAACGAGGTTTTAAGTTTGTAGGCCCTGTTACCATCTATTCCCACCTGCAAGCTAGTGGTCTCATCAACGATCATGGCAAGGACTGTCCTTGTTTTGACGATATTAATGCAAATGCTGATATTATTCGACTACCTGTGGATGGTGAGAATTAATATAGTTCTTATTATTCTGTATTTAGCGTTATATTTCTTTACTTGCTTTTCAATGTCTGTTGTAACGTATTCATATAATGATTAGTTAACAATAGTTTTTATACATAATTCATTTTACAAAGTTGAATTTGTGTTAAACCGCACCTTAAGGTGTATACTATAGTCGATGGAAAGATAGCGTTCCATCATATGTCGGCCCGCTTTATATACAAACACATATATTCTCTCTCTCCAAAGCGGGTCTCTCATATACTTCTCTCTCAAAGCTATAAACACGACATAAAGCCTCTATCCTTTACTGGATAGGGGCTTTTTGCTATATATCGGAATGTTAGATTGTATGTCACGACAAATTGATTTATTTCGATATAGTTGATATACTGATGATGAAATAAGCATTTACTTTCACAATTTAGAAAGGAAGATATATGATTGGTTTGGGCACGGCCATTAACATTGGCCTCATCATAGCCGGCAGCTTGTGCGGCCTCGCATTTGGTCGGTTTATGAAAGAAAATTTGAAACAGACGCTCATGATGGTGAGCGGCATTATCGTTCTCCTTCTTGGGATGAGCGGCGCCATGCAGTATATGCTAGTTATTGTAAACGGCACGCTGCAAACGACGGGGCCTATGCTCATGATTATTAGCATGGTGGCAGGCGCTGTAATTGGCGAGCTTATCGACCTTAACCGTTGGATTACTGTTTTTGGTGACTGGGTGAAAGCAAAAACTGGTAACACTGGTGATCCGCAGTTTACGCACGCTTTTATTACAGCATCCCTTACATTTACAGTGGGGGCCATGGGCGTACTAGGCTCTATTCAAGACGGCTTGACGGGTAACTATCAAACGCTATTGTTGAAAGGCATCCTCGACGGCATCATCGTTATGGTTATGATGTCCTCTATGGGCAAGGGCGCATTGTTCTCCTTTATTCCTGTAGGAATTACCCAATGGATTATTACAGCTATGGCTCACATCGCTGCGCCTCTAATGACGCCGAGTGCTATCGATAACCTGTCCTACGTGGGATCTATTCTGATCTTCTGTGTCGGTATTGACCTCATCTGGCCTGGTAAAATCCGTATTGCCAACCTGTTGCCAGCCATCTTTGTGGCTATGGGGCTTACATTTTTGCTGTAAATAAGTGTATATCATCTGAATTTCCTCAGTTAGGATATCAGTTATATTATATTTACTAAGCTATATTAGCTCTTTATTTGCTATAACTTACTACATCTTATGAGACCTATATTCTCTAACCGTTTCGCATTGATTTATATGTGAAACAGTAGGGAGTATAGGTCTTTTTTTGTTATAAAACTAGGTTATTAATATTTTGTATTATTTCTTTTGAGTTCCCGTAAGATCTTTTTATATTTCTGATTATAAACTTATATTACAATCAGTTACGTTCCGAAATAGGTGACCAATAGAGTCAGACCAACAGTAGGATTTGACTGATATCTTAGAGAAATCTTTTACCGAAATCATTTATAGAATAATGTTATTCCACAATATACTCGTTTTACAGGTATATATTATTGAAATATACCTGTTTAACAGGTATAATCAAAGGAGAGATTCTATGATTATCGGATTTAAGGATAAAGAAACAGAACGCATTTTTTATCGTGGATACTCACGACGTTTACCGACTCAG
The DNA here is from genome assembly GCF_053850375.1 of Veillonella sp. Ser01. Lineage (NCBI taxonomy): Bacteria > Bacillati > Bacillota > Negativicutes > Veillonellales > Veillonellaceae > Veillonella > Veillonella sp. Ser01. The sequence continues at coordinate 156,925 of NZ_JBSPUA010000002.1, forward strand.
ATTCAAAAAATAGTATTATTAAAATTACGTATGTTACATGCTTGTCGGACTATAGATGATTTTATGGTTCCACCTGGTAATCGTTTTGAGTTTTTACAAGGTGATCGACTTGGGCAATGTAGTATTCGTATTAATAAGAAATATAGAATATGTTTTTGTATAGATGAAGATTTTAATTTATATGATGTGGAAATTGTAGATTATCATTAAGGAGATAAAAGTATGAAGGAACTAATCCCAGTACCTAAAATGAGTGAGGTTCTACATGAAGAATTTATGCAACCATTGGGGCTAAGTGCGTACCGTGTTGCGAAGGATATTATGGTTCCTGTATCACGAATACAAGAAATTCTTCAAGATAAACGAAAAATTACGGCAGATACAGATTTACGATTGTGTAAATATTTTGGCATGTCTAAAGGGTTTTTCTTAAGATTGCAGATGGATTTAGATTTGCTTGAAGCAGAGGATACAGAGGGATTACAAACTGATTTAAAAAATATTATATGTATTACAACTCAATCTATTACTGATTGATAATTTTCGATATATTTGGTACACTTAATCTATAAATAAATCGTTATAACATTATGTATTACTATAAGGAGACGCTATGTTATTCGTTGAATATCCTAAATGCACAACATGCAAAAAAGCAAAGAAATTCTTAGATGATCATAATATTAAATACACAGATCGTGATATTAAATCTGAAAACCCTACAGCAGAAGAAATCGCAGCTTGGTATCCACAATCTGGTAAAGATTTGAAAGCATTCTTTAATACTTCTGGTATGATTTATCGTGAACAACAATTGAAGGATAAATTGCCAAACCTTAGTGAAGAAGAAAAACTAGCTTTATTAGCATCCAATGGTATGCTTGTAAAACGTCCTATCTTGGTTCTTGAAGACAAAGTTCTAGTGGGCTTTAAAGAAGCAGAATGGATTGAGGCGTTGAAGCTCTAATTTTATAACTTGGGTCAAAGCCCCCTATCTCTAAAAGCCTCCATAGCGAGCTAAGTCATTTTTAGAGATAGGGGCTTTTCTTTTTATATGAAATTAGCATCTTCAACTAGGGCCTATTGAAGAGTTTCCAAAGCGAGCTAAGTCGTTTTTAGGGACCTGTTCTTTCTACATCTAATAAAGAAATAAGAGCTTTCAACTAGAGCTTTAAAGGGAGAGGTCATTTTTATGATTTTACTCTTTTCCTATTTTGTAATGGAAATGCAGTTCTTTATTATTTATCAAAAAAATTAATTTGTATATAGTTTGTATGTTTTGTATAATATTTACATTGTAGATATACCCCTATGGGTACATAGAGGCTACATTACCTCAGGTATATACAGTTTACATTACCTTAGGTACAAAGTGTTTTAAATTACTTTAGGCACAGAGAGTTTCAAATTGCTTAAGGTATAAAGAGTTTTAATTATTATTGTGTTGTTTTGTGTTTTATTTCCGGAGTAAGCAAGGCCGGTTCTAGTGTATAGAGAGGTCCATATGAAGTTTTTACAGTCTTTATCAGCGCAGGTGTCGCTATTTACGCAAGGTGCTATTTTGGCACTAGGTGTTGTATTTATCCTATTAGATGTAATCACAGAGGTGCTAAATCCCGTAATTGACTTGGCGTGGGTAACGGTTCTAGTTTGTGGTTTACCACTATTTATTAACAGTGTTCAAAGTATTTGGGAGCGTTTAGAGATCCATGCTAATTTCCTCATTGTAGTGGCCATGGTGGCGCTCATTTCCATTGGCGATTATCATACGGCGGCCTATGTGGGGCTCATCGTACAGGCTGGTTTCTTCTTGGAGCAGCTTATTACGGGTGAGTCACATTACACTGTAGATAATGATATGCTTCCTATGATGCCATCTCAACTGGTGGCATTGCGTCAGGGTATTAACAATTATTCGTCCGTCATTGTTGTAGCTGTATTGCTATTGTCTATGGGTTCCTTTGCATTGACACAGGATTTCATACATACTGTAACCTTGTTATTGGTGCTATGCCCATGTTCTTTGGAACTTATTTTAGTAGCGCTCATGATGGGATCTCTTGTGGATGATTCATCTCCTGTATCGGAGCTTTCAAAAGTAACAAAGCAGTCTCATTTAGGTCTACTCATCGTGTCCATTGTGTTCCACGTTGCTATCATTGGTGCTGGTGTATTTGGTCTTATCGATCCTGTTACGGCCGTTGCATTGCACGGTTTGGCACGACTTGGTCTCGTGTATAATTTGAAAGTTTTAAATGGTTCTTTGTGTGTAGCATAGAATTTAGTACAGTATATATTTTAAGACATAATAAAATCCCCTAGTAAATAATATGTGTCCAGGAAAATAGGTACATATTATACTAGGGGATTTTTATGTTCATACAACAGCTAGCTGTAGATTATTCTTTTGCTTGGGATTTATCACCAAGTGTGAGAAGTAGGAATACGATAGCGAGGATACATGCACCAACGAGGGCCACGAAGCCGCCATCCCAACCATAGAGGTCAACCATGAGACCCATGAACGCACCAGCACCAGCGGAACCGATGAGGTAACCAAGAAGGCCTGTAAGACCAGTAGCGCCACCTGTTGCTACACGTGGTACCATGTCTGCTGCTTGAAGGCCGATCATCATAACAGGACCGTAGATGAGGAAGCCGATAGCGATAAGTGCTAAGTTATCGATAAGGATATTGCCTGCTGGGTTGAACCAGTAAACAAGGATTGCCAAGATAACGAATAGCATGAAGCAGATCGTAGCTGGAGCGCGACGGCCGCGGAATACGCGGTCACTCAAATAGCCGCTTACGAGCATGCCTGGAATACCAGCCCATTCGTATAAGAAGTAAGCCCAACGGGAACCTTCTTTTGTAAAGCCTTTTACAGCAGTCAAATAAGTAGGCGCCCAGCTTACTACGCCGTAACGGATGAAGTATACAAAGATATTTGCAATTGCAAGATACCATAAGTATTTGTTATGCAAAATATATTTGTAGAATATTTCTTTGAAAGTAGTTTTATTTTCATCTTTTACTTCAGTTGCTACTGTTTCGTGTTTATATTCCTCGATAGGTGGCAAGCCACAAGATTGAGGTGTATCTTTTAACAAGAAGAATGTAACTACAGCTAAAACGATAGAAATAAGAGCAGGGAAGAAGAAAATACTATGCCATGTACCAAATAGATAGATACCTAACGTAGCGAGAGGTGCGATGATACCGCCACCAAGATTGTGGGATACGTTCCACCAAGACCACCAAGCACCGCGTTCAGAACGGGAGAACCAAGTTACCATATTTTTCGCATATGGAGGATAGCCCATACCTTGGAACCAACCATTTAAGAAGGCAAGTACGCACATGATAGGAATACTGCTTAAAACACCAGGTAAGGTGCCGAATAATAACATAACTAAAGCACTGAGCAATAGACCTACTGTGGAGAAGTATTTTGGGTTAGAGCGGTCAGACGCATTACCCATGACAAATTTACTTATGCCGTACGCTACGGATAAGAGGGTCATGACAATACCAAGATCCGCTTTAGTGTAGCCGTACTCAGCAATCATGTACGGAACAGCCAAACTAAAGTTTTGGCGGATCAAATAGAATGTAGCATAACCAATAAAAGTACCTGCAAAGACTTCTTTGCGAAGACGTTTGTAGGTGGAATCGATTTGCCCCTCTGGTAATCGTTCAGTATGAGGAGCTGGAGAGAAAATCGACATCATCACACATCCTTTCTACAAAATGCCATTGTAATCATACCATGTATGACCAAAAGTCGACTATATTTTATTTTTAATTATGATAAATAGTTATTTTAGTGCACCATTATGGGACAAGCGCATAGGTTGTTAGACATTAAAATATCTTCTATTTAAAAATCCATTTGATTATCAAGATTTATGAACGATGCGCCAGCCCTTAAGAAATTTGATGTAGGTATCGACATGGGCGGTGTAGGCAGTGATATTGCTGTAGAAGCAGCAGATATCGTTCTTGTAAAAGCAGCTCGTAAACGCGTGTTTGAAGGGTAATTAAAATTCATCCACTGATTTGATTGATAAGGCGTCATGAGCTAAAACGTAATATAATCAATAAAATAGCGCTATCAATTCTGATAACAACTCTGTATGAGTAGTGGAATTGATAGCGCTTTTATTTTGCTTTATTGTGTATATGCGAAGCTCTTGATGTTACATTAATCTACATATGTCACTTTGTAGCCTTTTGGCTCAATTTCACGGCGGTTAAGGCCGTTTGGTAAGTCTGGATAGCCGATAGCCAAGCTAGCGTAGACTTTTTCGTCTTCTCCAAGACCTAGCTCACGCATTTTAGCTTGGATGCGTTCGTTGTCTTGAAGATGGCGGATTTGGTTAACCCAGCAGCTGCCAAGGTCGAGCTCGTTGCAAGCAAGCATCATGTTTTGCATTGCACATGACACGTCAGCAAAGTTGTTGGCATAACTTGGTTTGCTAGCCAATACGATAAGTACAGGCGCGCCATAGTTAAATACAAACTTGCCTTCTGCGGACATTTTGATGATATTCACCATGTAAGGTAATGTATTTTCTGTAATCGGCATTTTGCCGTATTCCTCTTGAACGAGTGTTACTAACTCATTGAGTACATCTTGGTTCGTAATGACCATGAAATGTGTCAATTGTGTATTACCGCCAGATGGAGCACGGCGACCAGCATCGAGGACTTGATCGATAAGTTCTCGAGTTAATTGATCAGCTTTAAATTTACGCGTACTATGACGTGTTTTGATACATTCTAAGGTGTTCATATAGTCCTCCTATTATTAATCTGCTTTATATATTATTTCTTTTATTATACTATATGACATAAATCTAGAAAGAAATTTAGAATGAGCTTTAGAAAGAAATTTAGAATGACATTTAGAAAGATCTCTAGAAGGGATATGCTAAACGTCTTGAAGAAGCGATGTCCGCATGTGGTATTGAATTCTAATATAAAAAAATTTATTAATAGGTTCACAGTTTTATGGTGTGATTTCTGCCCATAAATTCTATAGATTTACTCATTTTTTTAATAAAAAAGAAAAAATATATTAATTAATTGACAAATTTAAAAATATCTGAACAAAGTAGGTTTTTTACGTTGACTGCTTGCTGTAGAATTGTGTACAATTAATTTGTAGATTATTGTGTGCATATGGAGGTAGAATATGGCAGAAATTGGCGTACTCGAAGGTTACAAACATAAAGAAGACGTACCTGATGCAGAGTACATGAGATTAGAAAACCAATTGAGCTTCCCACTTTATGTAGTGGCGAAGGAAATTGTTAATGCATATCGCAGTCACTTAGATCCGTTAAATTTGACATATACTCAATACATCGTAATGATGGCATTGTGGCAATATGGTGATTTGTCCGTTAAAGAACTAGGCCAAGTATTGCGCCTTGATTCTGGTACATTAACACCACTTTTAAAGAAATTAGAAGCAAAAGCATTCTTAAAGCGTAAGCGCAGCCGTCAAGATGAACGGGTAGTAATGGTAACCCTTACTGATACAGGTAAAGCATTACGTGATGAAGCAGTTCATATACCACGTCGCTTGTCTGAAGCTGCAGGCCCGATTTTTGACGTTGAAGAAACACGTCAAATGCGTATGTTGCTTAACAAATTGTTAGAAGCAATCGATAACGCAAATGCTAGAACAGTAGAAAATAGTAAGCGCTAATGTAGCGTACTCTAGTAAGATCTCATATGCATACATTCTGTAATTTAATATATCTAATATTTTCATAAAATGTGATATACTATACATATAACGTATTGTGCTGAGGTCATGTGAGAGCATGACCTGTCGTGAGATGCCGAAAGGCAAAAAGGAGAGCATTATGAATAAAAATTTATTAGGTGCATTTGTATTAGCCGGTACATTATTAGTTGGTGGCGTTGCTAATGCAGCAAACTGGAATGGTTTAGCTAACTATCCAGAGGTTCCAAACAGTGCAAATGGTTCTGAAACATACTTCTTCGATAAAGCATCCCAATTCAGTGGTATTGATAGTAGCCGTAACTATGTATTCGGCATCAATGTAGTGAACATGCATAATAACCAATATGGTGAAGCTACATTGTTCAAATACATTGTTCATCCAAGTTTGCATACTGTATATCGTTTCGCTCCAGATGGTCAAGCTTACCAAATCACTCCTGGTTCCAATGAATACAATATGTTCTTGGCTGCTTGGAAAGAAGTATACGGTACTGACTTCTCTTTCCCAGCTTTATAATTTGATGGCGCAAGCCGTAATAATTACATAACTATTGCTGGTGAAAGCTCCTTTGGACTTTCACCAGTGTTGTTTATGGAGGTTTCCTATGTCTAAATCTGAATTTGCTCAAGCTTATACGGAGCGCATGTTCCCTGATATTGCGGCCCCTGCAGGTTATATTGATCCTGAGTTTGAAGTTTTATTTGATAATTTTGCATTCGATGAAGTTATCACTGAAGAGGGGCGTAATGTGCCTGCCAAGGATCGCTTCTTGGCTATCCTTGCTACATTAGTAGGGGCATCTGCTGTGGATGAATATGCGTTGATGCTACCGGCAGCACTTAACTTTGGCTTGATTCCCGATGAAGTAATCGAGCTTATTTATCAAGCTGTGCCATATCTTGGCATTGGTCGTGTGCGTCCATTCTTTAAGGTTACAAATAAGATTTTTGACTATCGAGGGGAAACTGTTGCGGATCCATCTCGCAGTACAATTACTGCTGCATCTCGTCTTGAAAAGGGCGTAGAAAAACAGGTGGAAATTTTTGGTGAATCTGTGCGTCATTCTTACGAAGAAGGCCCTGAAGATACACGTCACATCAAAAAGTGGCTTGCTAATATGTTTGGCGACTATTACACGCGTAAAGGCTTGAGCGTGGCTCACCGCGAAATGATTACCTTTTGCTTCTTGGCCGCTCAAGGTGGCTGTGAACCTCAGCTCAAGGCTCACGTAGAAGGGAACTTGAACGTAGGGAACAGCAAACAATATTTGATTAATATCGCCTCCCAATGCGTGCCGTACATCGGTTATCCACGCACCTTGAATGCCCTTCGTTGCATTCAAGACGGCTACACCGCATGGGAAGCTAAACAATAAAGGAGTTTTATGTTTGATTTAAATCCGATACAGATATTAGCTAGTATTCCTGCTATTATCATCGTTTTTTCTGTCTTTGGATATGCAGAGGCCAAGGTAGCTACCTGGTTTGGCGATCCAACACCTCGGATGGCGGGGCGCCTTACATTATCTCCTTTGGCACACCTTGATTTAATAGGTACAATCTGTATCATTCTAGTTGGCTTTGGCTGGCCTAAAGGGATGGCTATTAATCCGTCTTATTTTAAAGACCCACGCCGTGATATGAGCCTACTTGCTTTTGCAGGTCCTATAGCAGGCCTGATTACAGGGTTCGTATTTACTTTCATATACGTACTTTTGGGTAATTTGAATCTTATGCAGTCCCCGGGTTTACCGATGGTTATGCAATACATTATTTTGTATAGCATCGGCCTTTCTATTTTCTGCTTAATTCCATTCCCACCATTACCTGGTTTTAATATCATTTTGCCGTGGCTACCGACAGAATGGCAAATTAAATATTACCAATTAGGGATGATTAACTTGATTTTCTTTATCATCCTTATTAATACACCGATTATTTCTATGGTAATCCGCCCATTGCAACAAACAATTTTCAAAATTTACTTTGCAATCATTGGGACGATTTTATAAATATATTTGGTGAAAGCCTCTACTGTATAGGTGATAAATCTATGGTAGAGGCTTTTTTGTGTTATAAGTATGAACAAAATTATGGTTATATTTATATTAAAAACTATCGATATAGTTCTTAATATATGATATACTGTGTTTAGAAATCGTAAATTTTCGATGTATTAATATTACAGTGTATTATTAGATACTATGGATAGAGTAAATTGATTCACGATATCGATATGTAAATCAATACACTAAATCGATACGTTAATCGATATATTAAACTAATATAGTATATAGATATTCAAGTGAATAGAAGAGGAATATATATGGATTTTGAAGAAAATCAAGTGCCAGAGGCGATTCTGGACAAGCTTACAAAGGTGTGTACATGCCGTAGCATTACACGTAAAACGATTAAAGAAGCCATTTTGAATGGTGCTCATACATTTCCTGAGGTAAAAGAAGCAACTCGTGCTGGTACAGGTGCTTGCGGTGGTAAAGGCTGTGGCCCTCGCATCGTAAAGCTCTTAGCTGAAATGAAAGAACAAGGCAAAATTTAAGTTAACTATTTAGCTATTTAACTTAAATATTTAACTCAAACATATAACTTATATAAAGACTATTACTTCAAACCAATACGGTATATATTCGTAGGTTTTGGGTGGTAGTCTTTTTTCTGTTTTGGGGAATAGTCTTTTTTGGCGCTCCCAATTCACCAGATGTTTTGGCGATGTTGGGGTTGTCTTTATTATTTGATATACTATACATAATACTTTTTAAAGATTTTGGAGGTATATATGTTTCGACGTATCGTAGCAGCTACGATGATTGGCGCATTGGCGCTTACAACGGGCTGCGGTTTACATAATCCATTTACTTCTAAGGCGGAGCCTGTAACCTATGAGTCCGTGGAGCAGAGCGAGCTTTCACCAGAGGAAAAGGTGGACAAATTAGTGGCTAATATGTCCGATGCAGATAAGGTAGGCCAATTGTTGATGATTGGCATTCACGGCAAGACCTTGAATGATGATGCGAAGTTTATGCTCAATGAGTACCGCGTGGGCGGCATCATCTTGTTTGACCGCAATATGGAGTCCAAGGATCAAGTGAAATCGCTCATTACAGATATTAATAAAACTGGTAAAAGCGCCGGTTTAACACCATTGTTCATCGGCATCGACCAAGAGGGGGGCGCGGTGGCGCGCATGGAGGATCAGCTCATCAAGGTTCCTCCTGCAGAAGAATTAGGTAAAGAACCTATTGAACAAGCGGTATCCTTGGCAAAACAGTCTGGTACGGAACTAAAGGACTTGGGATTCAACATTAACTTTGCTCCTGTAGCAGACTTGGACTTAACCTATGGCCGTTCCTTTAGCACAAATCCTGATGAGGTCGTACGTTATGCTAGCGCTGTAGGTAAGGCTTATGATGAAGCTGGTTTATGGTATTCCTATAAGCATTTCCCAGGCATTGGTAAAACAGATGTAGACTTACATGCGGATACCAGTGTTGTGCCAGTGTCTAAAGAGACTTTGTTGAATGAAGATACGAAGGTATTTGTAGACCTCATTAAGCAGTCTAAACCGAATACCTATGCAATTATGGTGTCCCATGCCATGTATCCTCAAATCGATCCAGATCATCCATCTAGTTTGTCTAAAGCGATTATTACTGATTGGTTGCGCAAGGATATGGGCTATAACGGCGTTGTCGTAACAGACGATATGGACATGGGCGCTCTTGCAAAACACTACACCTTCGGCGATATGGCGGTTCAATCTATCTTGGCTGGTAGCGATATCTTGCTCGTATGCCATGAGTACGAACACATGCAAGAGGCGTATAATGGCCTTATGAAAGCTGTAAAAGATGGTCGCATCTCTAAAGAACGACTCGATGAATCTGTTAAACGAATCTTGCTTATGAAAATGAGCAGAGGTATGTAAGACTGAGATAATCTTGTATTCTACATTCTGTATAAAAATATATAGTGTATACATAAAGAACTATCAAGGATTTTAATAAACCGATAGAGAATTAATAAGTAAAGTGATTCTCTGTCGGTTTATTTTTTTGTATAGTTTGTTTTGTTAGGAGTGAATTATATGGCTCGCAGAATTATGTTGAACGGTACATCCTATTTTGGACAAGGGGCAATTCAGGAGATTGTGAACGAAATTAAGAATCGCCATTTCAAAAAAGCCCTCGTTACATCTACGCCAGATTTATTTGAATTTAAAGTGGCTACTAAGGTAACAGATTTACTTGATGCGGCAGGCATCGATTATGAAATTTATGATGGCATTAAACCAAATCCTACTATCGAAAACGTAACGGCTGGCGTTGATGCTTGTAAAGCAGCTGGCGCCGATGTTATCGTTGCTGTTGGTGGCGGTAGCCCAATCGATACAAGTAAGGCGATTGCTACTATTATTACGAACCCTGAGTTTAGTGATGTGCGCAGCCTTGAAGGGTTAGCGCCTACTCAGAACCCATGCTTGCCAATCATCGCTGTTACTACTACATCTGGTACGGCTGCAGAGGTTACTATCAACTACGTTATTACAGACGTTGAAAAGAACCGCAAATTCGTTTGCGTTGACCCTCATGACATCCCAATCGTAGCTATCGTAGATCCTGATATGTCCGCATCTATGCCGACAGGCCTTTGTGCGGCAACAGGTATGGATGCTCTCGTGCATGCTGTAGAAGGGTATATCACAAAAGGTGCGTGGGAACTAACTGATATGCTTCATTTGAAAGCTATTGAAATCATCGGTCGCTCCTTGCGCAGTGCTGTAGCTGGTGACTTCGGAGGCCGTGAAGCTATGTCCTTAGGTCAATACATTGCAGGCATGGGCTTCTCTAACGTTGGCCTCGGCATCGTTCACTCCATGGCACATCCATTGAGTGCGGTGTACGATATCCCTCATGGCAAGGCTTGTGCCATGCTTTTAACAGCAGTATTGAAATTCAACGCTCCTGCAACAGGCGAAAAATATCGTGAAATCGCTCGCGTTATGGGCGTTCCTGATGTAGATGGAATGAATCAAGAAACATATCGTCAAGCTGCTATCGACGTAATTCAAAAATTAGCTGATGATGTAGGCATTCCTAAATCCCTTAGCGAAGCAGGCGTAAAACGTGAAGACATTCCATTCCTCGCTGAATCTGCTTTCAACGATGCATGTACACCTGGTAATCCACGAGATGTGTCTTTGGAAGAAATTATTGGTATCTATGAATCCATATTCTAAGGAAGTAAGAGCTTGATGATATATAGTATTTTATGGCCTGAATGATTTAAGACTATAACATCATATTGATACATGATTTGTAGGTCTAAATAATTTCCTGGTCTAAATGATGCAAAGCTCTAGCCCTGAGGGTTTTACATCTTTAGTGCCTTTACATATTTCAGATGCCTCCGAATATGTAAAGAAAATACATTTATACACTTGCTTAACAAAACTAGCCGTCTCATTGTAGAGGTGGCTAGTTTTGCGTTTGTATTGTTGTCTTGTAATTAGATAACTGACGTTGTATGTAATCGTTTCTTGAAAATGATGGTTTACATAAGTATACTAAGGATATGAATACATAGTTTATGCACGAGTGTTTAAATTTTGGCTAATGCTAAGGAGGAATGGTATGAAGCTATGGAAATTTAATAAGCGCAGTTCTACCTTAGCAGATATGTCCATGAACCGTATGTTGTTAACGGAGCTCATTGCAAAGGGCGCTCTTGTGGGCGTGATTGCAGGCTTTTGTGGTGCTACGTACCGTTATTTAATCCTTGAGTCAGAGCATATTCGTTGGCATTTGATGGATGGCATTACCATGGAATGGGCCATAGGCTGGCTAATAGTGATGGTTATCTTTGCCTTTATCGTCGACAGATTGCTCGCATGGGCCCCATTATCGGGGGGCTCGGGTATTCCTCAAATTGAAGGGGAAATGTTGGGCCTCTTTGATATGAAACCGTATCGGACGTTGGTGTCGAAGATGATTGGTGGCGTATTGACTGGTTTTGCCGGCTTTTCAGTAGGCCGTGAAGGGCCAGCCGTACAAATCGGCGGCTCTGCCGGTAAAATTGTATCCTATTGGATGAATTCAGGGTTGCGTGAGCAGCGCATCTTGACTTCTGCTGGCGCAGGGGCGGGCTTAACGGCTGCCTTTAGTGCGCCCGTATCGGGGGCAATGTTCGTCTTTGAAGAGGTTCATAAAAGTTTTTATCCTTACCTTGTTGTGCCAACCTTTGTGGCCACATTAATTTCTAACTATATTACAGTTAGTATCTTTGGCCTCGATCCCGCTCTTGGGTTTTCAGTAACTTCAGGTGTACCTCTTGAGTACTTTCCAGTGCTTCTTATGGTTGGGCTTATCATGGGGCTCTGTGGGGTGCTCTTCTGCCGCATGATCTTTGCGTTCAAGAAATTCTTTGAGTGGCTTAAATGCTCTCGGTTCTTGAAATTAGCCCTCACCTTTGTGACTGTGGCCATCATCGGCTATGACTCGCAACTTCTTTTAGGTGGTGGCAATGATCTGGTAGGACAGCTAGCCTTTCAATCGCATGGCGTATTGCTCTTGGGTGGTATCGTACTAGGTAAGATTTTACTTACCACCTTCTGCTATGGCAGTGGTGCTCAAGGGGGCATCTTTTTGCCTATGCTCGTTATTGGGGCCTCTGCAGGTGCCTTCTGTGAAAGCGTACTTTCAACGTTAGGCATTATTTCTCCTGATTTTGTACCACAATTCGTTATTTGTGCCATGGGTGGCATGTTAGCAGCTGCGATGAGAACTCCGATTTTGGCGATATTACTCGTCCTTGAAATGACGAATAGCTTCTCCAATATTTATGCCATCGGTATTGTTACACTTGTGGCATACCTTGTGGCAGAGCTTTTAAAAGAACCACCGATTTACGATTCCTTATTACAAGCCATGAGTGGGCAAAGCCATCTAGAATCTGTACAAACCTTCTTCCAAACTAAGGTGCCTGTTGTGGCAAACTATACAGAGGTGCAGTTACAAGACTTGGCATTGCCAGATGGTACATTAATCGTAAGTATTCGTCGCAATGGAACATACATTGTACCTCTTGGGGATGTGAAGCTTGAACCAGGTGATGAACTACAAGTTTCGTGTGAACGAGGTCGATTAAAAGCAGCGAAAGACTTTTTCCAATCGAATGAGTTATAGAAAAGAGATATCTCCAATCTAAGTAAAGGGAGGCCTTATTATGCTGGATAATATTATAGTATTTTATATATTCTTTACCATAGTCGGCTTTTTAGCGGCTATGCTAGGCACCATCATTGGTGCCGGAGGGGGCCTTGTGTTCGTTCCTCTCTTCATGTACTGGTTCCCTGAGTGGTCTCCATCCATGATTGTAGGGACATCGCTCTTTTCCGTTATGTGTAACGCCGTTTCTGGATCTATTGCGTATATTAAGCAGAAAAAGGTGCTTATCAGTGCAGCCATTGTCTTTAGTTTAGCTACCTTACCAGGAGCTATTTTAGGGGCTCAAATGTCTGGTTGGTTTTCTGGACAGGGCTTTATGTTTGCCTTTGGGTGCTTTATGCTATGCGCTTCTGGTTTGATTGGGTTTAAAAATTTCCGTAAAGGGGAACGAAAGGAAGAAAGCCTTACCCTTGATCAGCTAACATACAGTAAGCCTATCGGTATTAGCATTAGCTTTTTTGTAGGTTTTATCTCCAGTATCTTTGGTATTGGTGGTGGCCTTATTCATGTGCCGGCCTTAATTTATCTCATGGGGTTTCCTACCCATATGGCTACAGCTACAAGCCAATCCATTCTTGCTGTATCTACAATGATAGGCGTTATAACCCATTTATTGGAAAATCATATCGTATTTAGTATTGCTATTCCTACTAGTATTGGCGCTATCTTTGGGGCCCAAGTAGGGGCGCGAATTGCTAAACGGTTGAAAGCAAAATCTATCCTTGCCCTTATGAGCGTTGCAGTCTTTGCACTAGCTGTACGTCTTATTCTTAAGTCTGGTATTTTGGGATAATATGGCTTCTCTGATGATCAATAGAAATTCGAATGCTATACTTCTTATGTTCTAGTTAGTATGAACCGATAGATTTGATATGTTTACTATAAGCCCTCTAGTGGTTGCTCGAAAGAGTTATATCGCTAGAGGGCTTTTTATGTGAAAGTGAACGATTATTAGTAGGTGAATCTAAAAGTTATGATTAAAAGTCATACTTAAATATAAATGAGAACGATAAAATTGAAATAAATGGAAATATACAGTTTTATGTATAATTTATGTAAACTATTTCCTATAGAATTATATACACGATACATCAAGTTTTATGGGTAATTTGGCGTTCATTTATTATAGAGTTCTTTAATTACTAAGTAAACAAAATAGTTTTATTTTAATATGTGAAAAAATGAGTACATGATAATGCCACTGAGATGCACTTTCAAGTAAAGAAATAAAAAAGCCATGAATATCGAGAATTATTAGGAGACATATAATTTATGCATAATTATAGTAGTGAGAATGAGAACGGCGTATACTAAATATAAGACAAATTCCTTAAGAGAGGATAGGAGGATATACAAGTGAGTACGCTTATAAAAGATTATGAACGTTTTGCCAAGGAGGCAAAAGAGATTTGCAAAGATCGTGTCTATACTGATCATTTACGTCGTTATGCATATGGTGTTGACGCGTCCTGTTATAGCTATTTACCAAAGGTTGTTGTAAAGGCTGAGGATGAACGGGAAGTAAGACGCCTTATTCGTTTGTGCCAACAATGTGGTACACCATTTACATTCCGTGCAGCTGGTTCTTCTTTGTCTGGTCAATGTTCCAGTGAAGACGTGCTCATCGTATGTAATGATGGCTTCAAAAAAATGGAAGTTATCGACGATGGCAAGGCTTTAAAATGCGAATGTGGTGTTATTGGTTCCGATGCGAACGATTTATTGAAACCTTATAACCGTAAAATCGGTCCAGATCCTGCTACACTTGCAACAGCATTAGTAGGCGGTATTTTGAACAATAACTCCTCTGGTATGTGCTGTGGTACGGCTCAAAACTCCTATAAAACAATCCGTTCCATCCGCGTTGTATTACTAGATGGTACTGTTCTCGATACATCCGACAAAAAATCTATTGAACAATTCCTTCGTGAAAAACCTCAAATGGTTGAAGATATCTTGCAATTGCGCAAAGAAATCTTGGCTGATGAAGAATTGACTCATTTGATTCATCACAAATACAAAATCAAAAATACTACAGGCTATGGCTTGAACTCCCTTGTTGATTTCGAAGATATTATCGACATCATCAATCACTTGTTCATCGGTTCTGAAGGTACATTGGGCTTCGTATCTGAAATCGTGTACAACACTGTTGAAGACGTACCTCATAAGGGTTGCGGTCTTATGTTCTTCAGCACATTGAACGATGCATCTCTTGCGGTTGTAGCCTTGGCTAATATGGGACGTGAAAAGGTTGTTGCTGCTGAAATGATGGACTATCAATCCTTAAAAGCAGTTCAAACTCTTGAAAATGTACCTGACTTCGTTCGTGAAGTACCAGAAGGTACAAGTGCAATCTTGTTCCAAACTGAAAGCTATTCCAAAGAAACTGTAGATGAAAACTTAGCTTTCATTAAAGAACAATTGAAAGATATCCCAACAGCTATCCCAAGTCTTTATTCTCAAGATCCTAAAGAATACGATTCCTGGTGGGCAATCCGTAAAGGTATCTTGCCTATCGTTGGTGGTCAACGTAGAAAAGGTACTACTGTTATTACCGAAGACGTTTGCTTCCAAATTGAAGACTTTACTAAAGGCATTGAAATGCTTACAGAATTATTCCACAAATACGATTTCGTTGACGGTGGTGTAATCTTCGGTCATGCTTTGTCTGGTAACGTTCACTTTAACATTACACCTGACTTTAGCGACCCTAAAGATACTAAGAACTTCGGCGATTTGGTAAAAGAAATGTCCGAACGCGTATCTGGTTTCGGTGGCTCTTTGAAAGCCGAACATGGTACAGGCCGCATGGTAGCACCGTTTGTTGAAATGGAATGGGGCCGTAAAGCATACGAAATCAATCGTCGTATCAAAGCTATCTTTGACCCTGAACGCATCTTGAATCCAGATGTTATGATCACTGATGATCCAGATGTGTACAAGAAAAATCTTAAAGCTCAATGCGTTATCGACGATGCTTTCACAATCTGTATGGAATGCGGTTTCTGTGAAAAACATTGTCCAAGCCGTAATTTAACATTGACTCCACGTCAACGTATCGCATTGTTGCGTGAAACTAAACGCCTTGAAAACGAAGGCAACTTCACATTGGCATCTGAACTTAGAAAAGGCTACGAATACTTCGGCGTAGATACTTGTGCTGCTTGCTCCATGTGTAAAGGTCTTTGCCCACTCAGCATCGATACTGCACAAATCGCATTGTCCATGCGCCGTATCGACCCACCTGCACCAGAATTGGCTAAGAAAATCTACGATAACTTCTCCACAACACTTCAAATGTGTCGTGCTGGCGTAAGTCTTGAAGGCATTGCTGGTTCCATCATTACACAAAAAGCAATTTCTAAGATTACTGAAGGTTTACATGGCGTAACAGGTGTTACACCATATGTTCCTAAAACAACTCCTAAGGCTAATCGCTACAAATTGAAAAACCGCATCAAACCAACTAACTTTGAAAAGGTTGTATACTTCAGTACATGTGCTAACCGCGCATTCAAACCTAACCAAGGTTATGACGATGATCGCAGCTTGCAACAAGTTGTAGAAAGCCTCTGCAACAAAGCTCATATCGATATTATCTATCCAGAACATATCGAAAACCTCTGCTGTGGCTTGAGCTTTGAAAACTACGATGACGTTCATGAACGGGCTGTAAAAGATTTGCACGATGCATTGATGAAAGCATCTCAAAATGGTAAATATCCAATCGTGATCGACCATAGCGCATGCTTCAACCATGCTTTCAAACATATGCCAGACTTAGAAATCAACGATATTTCTGAATTCTTGTGCAAATACGTAGTACCTCATCTCGACATTGAAAAATGCGATGAACGCGTTATCGTACATAAACAATGTAAGATTAAATCTTTGAACAAATCTCAATACATTGAAGACTTGGCTCGTCTCTGCACAGACCATGTATTCAATATCAAATCCTTCGCATGCGATGGCTTTGCTGGTCAAAAAGGTTTCTTCACACCAGAACTTAATAAATCTGCCACAAAAGACCTTGCAGGTGAAATTGCTGAATACGGCGCAACACTAGGCGTAAGCTCCAGTTCTACATGTGAAATTGGTCTTGGTGAAAACGGTGGTATCCCATTCGTAGGCGTTGCATTCCTATTAGACCGTTGCTCTAAAGCTAAAAAATAAGATTTATAACATTACCTACCATATAACGAAAAAGGACGAGTTACGGCTCGTCCTTTTTTGTATATAGTTTTGGTATAATTGTAATGGTAATTAAAAAACTATGTGCTAGTATTTAATGAATTATATGATAGTGCTATATAATGTAATGATAGTAAATAGTCGATTATGTAATTGTATTAAATGGCTAATATAGAGGTATTGTATGAAATATATTCTATTATGTATTTGTTTGCTTAGCTTATTAGGGTGTGGCACAGATACTAAGACTCAGCAAGATACTAAACCTACAACAACAGCTAACGAACAAGCTAAAACAGAGCAAGATGCTCGTGTTATGGCCGCTAAGCAAGCTCTATCCTCTGGTGATTATGCGAAAGCTATCGAGGAGGCAACAGCTTCTATTAAGGATAATCCAAATAATACAGACGCTTATTCGGTTCGTGGCTTTGCTACGGCTTTAAATGGAGATACTACTAAAGGTTTAGCAGATACTAAAAAGGCTTATGATTTAGACCCAAATAATGTAGCGAATTACTACAATATGGCTATGGTGTACAAGTTGCAAGGTCAATTAAATGAGTCTAAACAATGGTTTGAAAAGGTATTAGAAAAGGACTCTAGCAACACTTGGTCTGTATATGGTATTGCTACCATTTATGCAGACCAAGGGGATGATACTAAGGCCCTTGATTGGCTTGAAAAAGCAATTAAAATTGATCCATCTGTGAAAGCCGTAGCCGCTGAACAAGACCATTTCGAACGCTTTCACAATAATGCGCGATTTAAAACATTAGTAGGCTTATAGATATGGATGTAAAACAGATGATTCGCCTTGTTATAAAGGTAGTAGGATTTATATATTGGTTTGTTTTTCTATACCTTGGTGGTCTAATGGTCGTAGACTGGGCAGGGTTTATGTCCCAACATAATATAGAAACACCTCTCTTCCTTACATATTTAGTGTTTGTAGGTTGTTTTGTAACGCCGTATATTATGCTGTACTGGACGAAGCTGAATCCTAATGCGAAAGCTCCATTTTGGGTGCGCCATCTCTCCGAATATATGGCGCGATTAGAAGATCGTCATAGTATATGGTTTGATGTATTATATGTACTAAAATTATTGCTCTATTTCGTAATAATCCTGTGGATGCTTTGTATCATATTACTCACCTTAGCAGTTATTGCGTGGACAGTAGTTCTAATTTTGCTAAGCAATTGATGATGTAAATTTACATTGTTTTCTCCACCAATGCTTCTTGTAAAAGCTGAGAAAAATTAATCCCCTTAGCTAGTGCTCTATCGTTAAGCCAAGCAGGAATGGTTAAGGTTTTTTTTACGGACTTACTATTTTTAGCTAAATCTATATCTGTTTGTACTAGCGTAGGATAGGTTGTATCCGTACAAGGTAAGTCGCGAATAGATGTAGGGGTTGGTAAACTTTCTCCATCTTCTAAGGCTCCTAAAATATACAGTTTCATTGCCTCTTGTGCATTAGTTACAAGCTCTGTTAGTGTTGAGCCCGTACTACTTGTATATTCTAAGTCTGGAAACTCAGCCCAGAAACCATCAGCGTCATCATGGATTATAGCAGGGTATATAAATTTCATAGGTCCTCCTTATTTTAGTCCTGTTCGTTTTAGAATAGCATGTAATAAATCTGTAGGAACATCTTTTCCATGTACGGCAATGACTTCCACTTGATCATCTTTTTTCAAACGATGATGACTACCGCGTTGCCGTACATCCTTCCAACCATTTTGTAGAAGTAGTTTAAGCAAATCTTTGTCCTTCATAGGCTCTCCTTTTATAGTAACACGTATATACGTATAAAACAATCAACAGGAGTATTACTTATCTCATCTGTAGTCTAGCACCGTTTTTAGCTATATAGTGGTGACCATTGGTCACCTAGGTTCCTATTAGTCACTTGACAAACTAGATGTATGATTTATACGCATTAATTCTATTTATATAAGTCACATTAGTATATAATTAAGGTATATAAATCGGGTTGTATATTGATGAAAGGAGAGAATTCATCATGAAACCATTGGGGAAACGGATTGCAATGGCTGTGGTGTGTACGGCCACATTGACATCTCCCTTGTTGTTGAGCGGTTGTAGTATGTCAGAACTATGGCAAGGTACTGAACAGAGTCGCAAGGAAATTGCGCAACGGTCTGAGCAAGATCAGGTGCAGTTATTTAATCAATATGTGAAAGCTGTAAGCCGATTTAATCGCATGGTTGTAATGTTTGATTATGCGAATACTCCAACGGTTAACGAGTTAAAAGCTGGGCAGCATTTAACTGTATTTAATACACCAAACTTTAAGCAACTACAAAAAGAATTAGAAGAGGCTAAGCAAGCAGGTATTCCTTATGATGAAATGAAGGAGCCTTTAGATAAGCTGCTTTCAAAATTGAACGAAATTACACCGGTAGCAGAAGAGCTTGATGCATACTATAAATCTAAAGGGTATACCACAGATAACTATGCTAAGGAGCAACTATTAGGTCCTAAATATGTTCAGCTGTATGAACAATTTATTCCTATTTATGCTGACTTTGATAATATTATGCATAAAATCAATACGGATCGATTACAACAACGGTTACAACAATTGCGCGATGCAGGTAAGAAAAATGCAGCCGCTGCACAAGAGGTTTCTTTGCGACTTACTGCAGTCTTAGAAAAGCTAGATAGCGAAAAACAACCAGATGTAAATGCTATCAATCAAGAATTGCAAGCCATTGGTGATTTAGCAAATGGTATTTCTAGCCCTACGTATGACTCTGTTAAGACCTCTGTAAACTCTACGATTGGTGCCATTCGTACCTATATGGGATCCAAACAAGATAATGATTATAAACATATGGTTGAGGCCTATAACCGTTTTATCTCCAATATGAATACAACCAATATGAATGAATTGGATCAATAAGCAAGCTAGAAGAATAGTGTGATAAATTAATAGGCATATATAAGATATAAAAAGAAAGCTGTATCGAATGAGGATATCATTTGATACAGCTTTTTTTATGTTTATAGCCTAGTTAGAACAAAAGTTATTGGTAGTTTATTATATTTTCCTTATGGTTGTAATTCGATTGGATAGGGAGAATAGCACGAGAGCTACCCAGATACAGCCAAAAGCGATGAGTTGGGCTGTGCCAAAGCTTTCACCAAAGTAGAAGATAGCCAAGAAAAAGCCCATAGTTGGAGATAGGTATTGTAAGAATCCTAGCACGTTAAGTGGCAATAAACGAGCCCCATAGGAAAAAAGGATAAGGGGCACAGATGTAGTAAGACCTGAACAAACGAGGAGTAGACCGGTGGGGGTCATGGTTTCAATAAAAGACCATGATGTAGTATCTACTGTTAGCACATACCATAGAGCTATAGGTGTAATAAGCCACGCTTCCATCGCAATACTCGAAAATGGATGGATGGTGAGACGTTTTTTGATAGCCCCATAGAGACTAAAAGTTACGGCTAGTACAATGGAAATAATCGGTAGCGATCCTAGCTCATAGGTCATGATAGATACACCCAGTACGGCGATGGCGATGCTTAATTTTTGTGACCATAGCAAGGCTTCTTTATAGATGACGATACCTAGCAATACATTGAGTAGTGGATTGATATAGTATCCGAGGCTAGTATCGAGAACGTGTTGGTTGGTAACAGCCCAAATATAAGTGAACCAATTGACGCTAATAAGGGCAGCCGCCAATAATAATAGGCCGAACTGTGAAAGATGTGTGCGCAAGTGTTGAATATCGATGCGCAGTTGTTGGCGGCCCATAGCAAGGATGATGAAGATCATCCAAACACCAGACCAGATGATGCGGTGTGATAATACTGAAAAGGAAGAAACTTGATTAAGTAGTGCCCAATATAGGGGGAGTAAGCCCCAAATTAAGCAGCACAGTAAGGTGGTACTGAGCCCTTTTTTGTTTATATCATTCATAATGCAACCTCCTCTTATTGATAGCATTATTATATCATGCTGATAGCTGATAGCTGATAGCTGATAGCTGATAGCTGATAGCTGATAGGGCGTAGGTAGGGGTGAATTTGCTATTCAATGGTCAATTAAAATACATGCATGCATTTAAGTTATTTTATATATGCATTAGTTATAACTTGAAATTTGTTACTTATGATTAACTGTTATGTTCATTGACTTTGTGCATAATCTTACACTATATTGGACTTAGAACAACGAATATAGAGAATAGGTGTCGCAAGACTTAATAGAGAAATCGGTAGAAGCCGATGCGGTCCCGCCACTGTAAGGACGAGCCTGCTTTCATTCATGTCACTGGAGAAATCTGGGAAGGCGAAAGCGAGGCGATGAGCCCGAGCCAGGAGAACTGCCTATTTGATAATCACCGTTATGTACCTACGAGCGATAGGAAGGGGATTGAGGTATGCTGGTTTCAGTGTTTTTTGGCGTACCTTTCAATAAGAAACCTTACGTGTCACTTTTGGGTGGCACTTTTTTTGTTGCCCTTGAAAGTGGCTGTTAAGCATATGAATCAGGCTTCATAATTATAGAATTAATGGACACAGATTTGAGGTTGTTGTGATCCAAATACAGGAAAGCTCGTGTGATGTATATGCATAACAATTCGCAGGTACGGTGCGCTGTTTCTCGGTATGGTTTCGAGTTGAAAAGGAGGCACATATATGTCTGACAAAAAGACTTCGAAGGACGCAGAACGCGATCTATTGGCACCTGTATCCTTTGACGAATTTGAGAAACCTACGTATGAACAATGGCAGGCTGAAGTTGAAAAGGCGTTAAAAGGTGGGGACTTCCACAAGAAGATGTTCACTAAAACCTATGAAGGTATTACGTTGCAGCCAATTTACACACCTGCACTGCATGGGGAAAAGATTCCAAAAGGCATATACCCTGGGGCAGGCGAGTTCCTACGTGGCACTAAGGCAAGTGGTTATATTAAAGAGTCTTGGGGCGTATCCCAGTACGTAGACGATTCCTTGCCTAAAGATGCTAACCATGCAAGTTTATACGAAATTGTAAAAGGCGGCACCATCCACAACATCCGTCTTGATGAAGCGACACGCCATGATCAAGATGTGCAAGTAGGCGCATCCGTTGGCGTTGGCGGTACATCCTTGTCCACCATGGATGACTGCAAACAATTGATCGAGCGTTTCAATCTTAAAGAAAATCCTTTATATATTGAAACAGGCGCTTCTGCGGCGATCTTGCTTGGTATGTTGGCAGCCACTGTGAAAGGCTCTAAAAAACAAACAACTGACTTAAAAGGTCTTGTTGGTGCAGACCCTGTGGGCGTTTGGGCTAAAGACGGTGCATTGCATATTTCCTTAGATACAGCTTTTGATGAAATGGCACATACTGTTGTATGGGCTAAAGAACAAGCTCCAGAGCTTAAAACAGTGCTCGTGTCTGGTGATGTGTACGCTAATGGCGGCGCTAACGATGTACAGGAAGTGGCTTACGCATTGGCAACGGCTGTTTGCTACGTGCGTCAACTGGCACAGCGCAACATCGATATTCACACCATCGCTCAGAGCATGATGTTCACATTCTCCATGGGCGCAAATTTCTTTATGGAAATCGCTAAATTGCGTGCGTTGCGCGTACTTTGGGCTCGCATCATGGAAGCGTTCGGCGCTGAAGAAGCAGATCGTGCAGTTCATGTACACGGCAGAACATCGGCTTTCACAAAAACTGTATACGACCCATATGTAAACTTGTTGCGCAATACGACACAAGCATTCTCTGGCGTTGTAGGCGGTTTGAACAGCCTTGAAGTATCTCCGTTTGACCAACCAATTCGCAAAGCGGATGATTTCTCTCGCCGTATTGCCCGCAATATCCAAGTTATGTTGCAAACTGAATTTGAGTTGCGCCAACCTGTGGACCCTGTAGGCGGTTCCTGGTACGTGGAAACATTAGCTGCTGAACTATGCGAAAAAATCTGGTCTGAGTTCCAAACAATCGAGTCTAAAGGTGGCATCATTGCCGCATTGAAAGAAGGCTATCCTCAAGCTCAAGTGAAAGCCATCCTCGATGAACGCTTTAAAAACCTTGCATTCCGTAAGGACGTAGCAGTTGGTAACAATATGTATGCGAATATGACAGAAGAGTTACTTGATCCTAAACCAGAAAATCAAGAAACATTGTGTCAAAAACGAGCTGCTCAAATTGATGAGTACTTGGCAGGTGCAGAGGCTGATGCGGTTGTAAAAGCACAGGCTACTCTAGAAGCAAGTACAACAGAACCAGGTGCGTTGATTGGTCTTATTGAGCTTGGGGCATTACAAAAATTGACAATCCGCCAAATCCGTAAGGCTTTAGATGCAGGCGATATTTCTTCTGAAACAATCGAAGCAATTATTGCACATCGCTGGACTGAACAATTCGAAGCCCTCCGTATGCGCACGGAATCGTATAAACAACGTACGAAAGATAATGTGAAGGTGTTCTTGGCTAATATGGGCCCAATCCCTCAACATAAACCTCGTGCGGACTTCTCCACAGGCTTCTTCGAAGTAGGTGCTTTTGAAGTGATTAAAAATGACGGCCATGAAACTACGGCTGATGCGGCGAAGGCTGCTCGTGAAAGTGGTGCTGATGTTGTGGTTATCTGTTCCACAGATGATACATATCCTGAGTTAGTACCACCACTCGCTAAAGAGTTGAAAGAAACTATGCCGAATGTAACAGTTATTTTGGCAGGGGCGCCTCCTAAGGACCTTGAGCCTGTATACCGTGAAGCTGGCGTAGACGACTTCATTTCCGTTCGTGCAAATTGCTACGAAATCTTACATACGTTACAAGATAAGAAAGGGATGTGAGCTCATGTTTAAAAATCCAGACTTCTCCTCTCTTGGCTTGGGATCTCAGTCGCCGACATCTCGCGATGCATGGCTTGCTGAACTTCAAAAAGAAACAGGAAAAAGCTTTGAAGATTTATATAATACAACAATGGAGCAAATCCAACTAAAACCTCTCTATACAGAGATGGATTATGAAGGGATGACACACCTTGACTATATGGCTGGTGTACCTCCATTCTTGCGTGGACCTTATTCCACAATGTACGTAACTCGTCCTTGGACAGTACGTCAGTATGCTGGTTTCTCCACAGCAGAAGAATCCAATGCGTTTTACCGTCGTAACTTGGCAGCGGGCCAAAAAGGTTTATCTATCGCCTTTGACCTTGCCACACATCGTGGTTACGACTCCGACCATCCTCGCGTAGTAGGTGACGTTGGTAAAGCGGGTGTTGCGGTAGATTCCATCCTCGATATGGAAATTCTATTCTCCGGTATCCCTCTCGACCAAATGTCCGTATCCATGACAATGAACGGCGCCGTATTGCCTGTTATGGCGTTCTACATCCTAGCAGGTGAAGAACAGGGCGTTGATAAAAAGGTTATGGCTGGTACGATCCAAAATGATATCTTGAAAGAGTTCATGGTACGTAATACCTATATTTACCCTCCAGCTACGTCCATGCGTATCATCGGCGATATCTTTGCGTACACATCCCAGTACATGCCTAAGTTCAACAGTATCTCCATTTCTGGCTACCATATGCAAGAAGCGGGCGCTACTGCGGACATCGAATTAGGTTACACATTGGCTGATGGTCTCGAATATATCCGTACCGGTGTAAACGCAGGCCTTCACGTAGATAAATTCGCACCACGGTTGTCCTTCTTCTGGGCAATCGGTAAAAACTACTTCATGGAAGTGGCAAAAATGCGTGCGGCACGTATGTTGTGGGCTAAGATTATCAACAGCTTCGGCTCTGAAAATCCTAAATCCATGGCACTTCGTACACATAGCCAAACATCTGGTTGGTCTTTAACAGAACAAGATCCATTCAACAACGTAGCTCGTACATGTATGGAAGCGATGGGTGCTGCTTTGGGCCATACGCAATCCCTACATACAAATGCGCTTGACGAAGCCATTGCGTTGCCTACGGACTTCTCTGCACGTATTGCACGTAATACTCAGCTTTACATCCAAGACGAAACTAAAGTATGTAAAGTTATCGATCCATGGGGTGGTTCCTACTATGTAGAAGCGTTGACTGATGAATTGATCCGTCGCGCTTGGGGCCATATCCAAGAAATCGAATCCCTTGGTGGTATGGCGAAAGCGATTGACACAGGTCTTCCTAAGATGCGTATCGAAGAAGCTGCGGCTCGTCGCCAAGCTCGTATCGACTCTGGTCGTGAAGCGATCATCGGTATCAACAAATATCGTCTAGATAAAGAAGATCCATTAGATATCCTCGACGTAGATAACACGGCTGTAAGGGAAGCGCAAATTCGCCGTCTCGAACAATTGCGTGCTAACCGTGACGAAGACAAGGTTCAATCCTGTCTTGAAGCGATTACAAATGCTACAGAATCTGGAGAAGGCAACTTGCTTGCCCTTGCACTTGAAGCCGCTCGTGCTCGTGCATCCTTGGGCGAAATTTCCTTCGCTGTTGAAAAGGTATGCGGTCGTCATAAAGCGGTTATCCGCTCTATTTCTGGCGTATACTCCAGCGAATATGAAGATGATGATGTAATCAAAGAAGTACGTCAAATGGCGGATGATTTCGAAGAACTCGAAGGTCGTCGCCCTCGTATCATGATTGCTAAGATGGGCCAAGACGGTCATGACCGCGGTGCCAAAGTTATCGCTACATCCTTCGCGGATATGGGCTTTGACGTAGATATTGGACCATTGTTCCAAACTCCAGAAGAAACAGCACAAGATGCGGTGGACAATGACGTTCACATCGTCGGCTTCAGTTCGCTTGCGGCAGGTCACAAAACATTGTTACCTCAACTTGTAGAAGAACTCAACAAGCGAGGTCGTGGAGATATTTTAGTTGCCATCGGCGGCGTAATCCCTGCTCAGGACTATGAGTTCCTACGCGAACATGGCGCAGTGGCTATCTTTGGCCCTGGTACAGTTTTGCCAGTAGCGGCGAAAAAATTACTAGAAACATTGACTAGTCACGTTCAAGACGAGTCTCATGACTGATAACAAACGGCCTACTCCGGATGAATTGCGCAATACACAGGATGCTACTTTTACCACTGGTGAAGGTAAGGCGCCAGAATTAGGTGTAAAAAACGCAAACGCCGAGGGTAGTACGTATCGTCCGGACTGGGTGCCAGAAGATGCGAAGAAAGATGATACCTTTGCGTGTCACGTGATGAAAGGCGTCAAGGAAATGCACGATGGCCTCTTGTCTAGCTCCGCTCATCTGGCTCCGTCGGTACGTCCCGTACAGCGGCGAAAGAAATTAACTGTCGCTGATTATGTACGCGGTATCGAGCAGGGGGACCGCGTTATACTTTCACGGGCTATTACATTAGTAGAAAGTAATAATAAGGAACACTTTAAATTAGCTCAACAAGTATTACAGGCTATATTGCCTCGTACGGGCAAGGCGTTGCGCATCGGTATTACCGGTGTGCCTGGGGCCGGTAAAAGTACATTTATTGAAGCCTTTGGTAACATGCTCATTGAAGCTGGTTACAAGGTTGCCGTACTCGCCGTAGACCCTACGAGTCAAGTCACAAAAGGCAGTATTTTGGGCGATAAAACGCGGATGGAAACATTGACGAAACATCCTGAAGCCTATATCCGTCCATCGCCTGCTGGTGGTACACTAGGCGGTGTGGCTCGTAAAAGTAGAGAAACGATGCTACTTTGCGAGGCTGCTGGGTACGATATTATTCTCGTCGAAACCGTAGGGGTTGGGCAAAGCGAGGTTACTGTGCGCTCCATGGTAGACTTCTTTATGCTCATCGTCTTAACTGGTGCAGGCGACGAATTGCAAGGCATCAAAAAAGGTGTTATGGAGCTGGCTGATGCTATTGTGGTCAACAAGGCTGATGGGGACAACCTCAAGCGTGCTCTCATCGCTCGTAGCGATTACGATCGTATGTTACATTACATTCGTCCCGCTACGGAAAAATGGAAGACCCAAGCCTACACATGTTCAGCAGTTACAAAGGATGGCCTCGATGAATTGTGGGATGTAATCCAAGAATTTGCTGAACAAGGTAAAGAGAATGGGGTATTCTTAAAACGCCGTCAAGAACAATCCCTCCGTTGGGTACGCGATATGATTGACGAACACTTGCACAACCTATTCTTTAACAATGTAGTCATTCAAGGTCGTATGGGCGAAGTCGAAGCAGCTGTTTTAGACGGTGAAATGAGCGAATCTCAAGCCGTTGAAGAATTAATTGGAGTTTTTGACAAGTCCATTAAATAAGTAGATAGCTATATACCTATTTGATAAGATGGCATAACTTATCTATTAAGACACTCCGATTAGCTATCATACTGACTTAGATATATAAGATGTATCTATCCATAAAAGGCATAGTATCAAAACTGCTGTTGGTGAAACAAGTAGTAAGATGCTGTGCCTTTTTCTATGCCGATGAAATCGTATTCATGAAATAAATTTCATATATTTATACTTAATACTTTCATATATATCATATATGATATATAATTTAATCATAGATTGTTACTTGTGTGTAATTAAAAAGAGAGGGTCATTATGAAACCACTAGTAAAGAAAATGCTAACAGTAGTATTGTGCGCATCAACTCTAACAGCACCATTATTCTTGACAGGATGTAGTGTTTCTAAGGTTGCCAATAGCGTACAACAAGGTGTTCAAAAGAAATCACAAGATGACGTTAAAGTGTTTAACAACTACATTAAAGCCGTTGGCGATTTTAACAGTCATACAGTGCGCTTTGGCTATGCTATCGGTCCAGACATTCAAAAACTAAGAGAAGGTCAACATTTAACAAGCTTTATGTCACCACATTTTGATTCTTTACAAAAGAACTTACAAGCCGCTAAAGATGCTGGCGTGCCATATGATGATATGAAAGAACCTTTAGATAATGTATTGGCTGTATTAAAGGATATTGTACCAGTAGCCAGTGAATTGGATACGTACTACCAAACTAATTCATATCAAGCAGATAATTATGCTAAGGAACAACAATTAGGACCTAAATACGTTCAATTATATGATCAGTTCTATGCAGCGTATAATCAACTAGACGCAGTAATTCACAAACACAACACAGAAAATCAACAAGAACAGTTGAAAGAACTTAAAGAGTCTGGCAAGAAAAATGCAGCGGCAGCTCAAGAAGTTCATTTACGTTTAACTGCTTTATTGGATGGCTTTGAAGAGGGTAAACAAATTGATGTAAATGCAGCTAACCAAGAGTTACAAGGCATCATGGACGTATCTAATAGTATTACTAGTTCGGAATATAACAGCACTAAGAATTCATTAAATACAGCTATTGGTAGAATTCGTACATTCTTAGGTGACCAAACAAATGACCATTATAATGATATGGTTGAATCCTATAATCGCTTCATTGGCAGTATGAATCGTTTGGATATGAACAAACTTGATAAATAATATCTAATGGTATATACCGTTTCGTATAATGTTAGAGAGGATCTTAAAATGAGTAAAAAAATGTTGTTACCCGTTGGCGTAGTTGTTTTAATCATAGGTGTTATTATCTTATTGTTGAATCCAGATCCAGCTGCAACAAATTTAGAAATTGCAAGAAATGCTACTAATGCACGAGAGGCAGCTAAAGCAATTTCTTCTAACAATCAAACTTATGCTTGGATGTATTCCATCGGCATGTTCTGTAGTGGCTTTGGCTTGTCCTTAACAATCGGTGGCATACTTGTAAAATTCCTTAAAAAAGACTAATAAATCATACGAATGTAATGGTTATGCTATGGTTATGCTATGGTTAAATCATGACGGAATTTAGGCTTGGCAAAGGAAAAATAGAAGTAGAGTAGAAGCAGAATAAAAGCAAAATAAAAGCAAAATAAAAGTAAACTTAAAGGCTATACTAATATGTGTATCATCATTAGTATAGCCTTTTTTTGTCTCATACATATTTTTGGATGCCTTAAAACATGATATAATAAAGGTTATTGGGGCCTAGAGGGTAAAGGCTTTTGGAGGTTAGTATGAGTAGCATAGCGCATTTATTTGTAGCTGGTGGATTTGTTATGTATCCGCTAGTAATTTTTTTGCTCTTTGCATTGATGATTGGCATTGAGCGTATCATTTTATATCGTAAGTTTACAAAGGACTTGCGTCGTTTTAATAAGGTGTTAGAGAAGAATCAATCTTGGGTCATGTTACCAAGTGTTCTGGAACGCGACACAGAGGAGCTTGGCTCCTTATTTGCTCGCGCTATGCGCAGTGCAAAGAACTATAATGGTCTAGAAAACCGTTTGCAAGACGTAGTATCTTACGCCGATGAGCGTTTAAAACGCGGCCTTAGCTGGCTCAGCATGATTGTAACGATGGCACCGTTATTGGGCCTATTGGGTACAGTGCTGGGTATGATTCGCGCCTTTGCTGTCGTAGGTGGCGATATTGGTGCGCCTACCATCATTACAGGCGGTGTATCCGAAGCCTTGGTAGCAACAGCGACAGGCCTTACAGTAGCAATTATTGCGCTCGGCTTTCACAGTTACTGTGCAGCAAAGGTAAACGATTCTATTACTACATTAGAGCATGAGTGCGGCAACATCCTCGATGCGTACAACGAGGAACATGATATATGAGACGACGCACATTAGGGGTTAAAAAAGAACCGACAATCATGATTATCCCTATGATCGATATCGTATTTTTCTTATTGGTATTCTTCATGGTTGGCACGCTGTACATGAATACAGAGCAACAAATTCCGCTCAATTTGCCATCTGCATCGACATCTACAGCAAAATCTATTGAGCCTATTACAATTACGCTCACCACAACGCACACGCTATATATCGACAATCAGGAAATCTCTTCTGACCGCTTGGCTGAAGAGGTACAATCTATCGTGAAGCAGGCACCTCGACAAGCTTTTGTCATTCGCGCATCTAAGGATGTTTACTATAGCGAGGTTATCGCCCTATTGGACATGCTCAAGGTGAATGGTGCTAAATATATTAGCGTTGCCACAGAACGGAAGTGATTCTATGTTTGAATCGCATTATTTGAAACCGTTTATTGTGTCCTTGGGGATTACGACTATGCTGATTTCTGGTATGGGCCTTTCTTTGCGGGGAATGGCAGGTACAGGTGCCGCCCATGATGCGGCGGAAATTAGCTTTAATTTGCCTGATGATGGTGAAAGCGATACAGGGGTTGAAGCTGTTGATACTGAACCGAAACCAGCGGAAAAACCTATGGAAAAGCCACAGGATGTAACTCCAGAAGGTGCGGCACTTAAGGCGAATTCCTCGGTGGATGAACGCAAGCAAGAGGATGAACGTAATAAAGCGTTAAGTGAAAGTACAGCCGCATCTACTGTGCGCCGAGAATGGGCCGTTCCAAAGGCTATTGAATCGGAAACGAGTAGCAGTGAACAAGCGGTAGTTACACACGGGGCTGATTCTAAGGATGGAAAATCCTCCAAGAATAATAAAGCGCCTATCGGTAAAAATATAACATCAGATCCGAATGCAACTGAAAATGGGTTGCCTGAATCTAGTGATTTATCCTTCTTATCTGATTTAGCATTGAGTCTATTGACGCCAGGGCAACAAGCGCTTTTACAAAAACCCGATATTAATCCTCATGACTATTTGCGGACTGTGCAAGAACAGGGACGAGCATCTGCCGTAACAGGCAAGGTGGTAGTACGAGTTAACTTTGATGTTAACGGTAATGTCATCGTTGGCGAACATACGCCACTGATTGTGGACGATGTACCACCAGCTGTACGAGACGAAGCGCTACGTATCATCAAAAGCAGTGGATCTATCGTTAATCGACGGGGTGAACCTGTTTACTTAGCAGTTCCCATTATTCTAGGACAATAAAGAGGCATATCTCATACAAATGTATGTAAGATATGCCTCTTTTGTTATGCGTGTTATTTTTGTTTTGCTATTTTATTTTACAGAATAATTTTGAGTTCCTATACGTATGTTATTTATGTAGTATTAAGTATTTGTTAGTCTTGATTAATAAGCATTGTCTTAGTGGAGTTGAATACCGCAAGGTATACGATGGCGCCACCGATAAATAATGTGATTTGCATAGGTGCACTAAATTGATCCACACGCCATAAAGCGAAAGCGTAGAAGAACATAGTCACTAGCATGATGAGGAATGCAATGATAACGCGTACATTGGTGTTAACAGCTAAGGATGTAGTGATGCGAGATTTGTTGAGTATCACATAAATTAAGGACACAATGATATCTGCTGTAAAGATGGAGAATACATAGTTGAGATCAAACTCTCCAAATAGAACTACAGCCAAGCCGATAAAGCTGAGTCCAAAGAATAAGCGTAATAGTATACCTATAGTATTTGATTCGTTGCGCTGTGCACGACGCTCTTTGCGATTTAAATTTGCCATGAAAGCCTCCCCATAACGGACATAGTTGTCTTACTATTATCATAAAGCTCAGTTATAAATAAGCTATTCTTCATAATAGGTTTAGTCTGTATGTTTATTATATATCACAATGTACAGCTATGATACAGTATTAATAAATTTATTTATTGCTATATTGCTATATTGCTATATTGCTATATAAAGGTATAAAGAGAGAGTATGATTCAAGTTCTTCTAACCTACATCGTTAATGTTATTATTGTATTTATCTTTTTCCCAATTTTAGAGTCTGTAGTTCAATATATATATCCTTTTTCTTGGGCTTGGCTGATGAAACCGCTACAATTAGCGGATAAGCTAGAGGTGTATATTGTTATAGCCGTTGCTTTACCTATTATTGTGGCTATTGGATTGTTTTTGCCTCCTTTTAGCTGGATTGCTCATGCCATGCAAGGTGAAAGAAAACCAACAGCGGAAGAATCGGCCTATCTGGAACCATTATTTGAAAAACTATGTAGCTATAGTGGGGTAAAACGTGATTCACTTACGGTACGTATGCGTAACGATGAGGATATCAATGCCTTTGCTTCTGGAATCAATCATATTACCATATATACAGGGGCCTTGCGAGCGTTAAGTGAGGATCAATTGGTAGGCGTTTTGGCTCATGAATTAGGCCATTTACGTCATCGCGACACCATCTATTTAACAATAACCTATGCTATGGATCGACTAGGGCAATTGATTTTAAATTTTGTCATATTGCTGAATTTTGCTCTAAATATACTGGCGATTATCCCCATTGTTAACATTGTAGTTCGCATTATTCAATTAGCCCTTATCATTATGATTACGGCAGTGGAATATATATTACAGTTACCAAAGTGGATTACCTATTATTTTGATAGCCGTCGTCGTGAGTATGCTGCTGATGCGTACGCTGTATCGATTGGCTTGGGCCGAGAATTGCGGGATGGACTCGTTTCATTGGGCCTTGCAACTGACCAAATTGGCATCCTTGAAAATGGAGAATTATATGATCGTGAAAGTACGGGATTTTTTAGTCGGTTGTTTATTACCCATCCAAAAATGATTAAACGAATTCAGCGCATCGATGAAGGTGTAGAGGTATACGAGCTGAAAGAAAGTCTTATGTGGAACCGACTGTTAAGGAAGTAGGCACCCATATCACATAGAGGCAAAATAGAATCCTTACTATAGAGGCTTTTACCTGTAAATACGAACGATTAGCAAATTTAATATAATTATCATTCGGAATATTTAGCTCCATTCATTGAATGGAGCTTTCACATATGGTACAATTATCCTATAAGAAATCTAGCTTTTATCATGCAAAGGAGACATCATGATACCACGTTATACACGAGAAGAAATGGGCCATATTTGGAGCGAGCGCAACGAGTTCGATACAATGTTATTAGTAGAAACATTGGCATCCGAGGCGCAAGCTGAGTTAGGTGTTATCCCTAAAGAAGCGGCTAAAGCCATTCGCGAAAAGGGCAATTTCGACGTTGAGCGCATTCATGAAATCGAAAAGGAAACAAACCACGATATCATTTCCTTCGTAACAGCAGTAGGCGAATATGTAGGTCCTGAAGCGGCTAAATACATTCACCTTGGCCTTACATCTACTGACGTTAAAGATACAGCGCTTGGTTACATGATGAAACAAGCATGCGATATCTTGATTGAAGACTTGAAACGTTTGCATGAAGTATTGCGTCGCCGTGCAGCTGAATTCAAATATACACCTATGATTGGTCGTACTCATGGCATTCACGGAGAACCAACTACATTTGGCTTGAAATTAGCATTGTGGATGGCCGAAGTAGAACGCGACATCGAACGCATGGAACATGCTCGTAAAAGCGTAGCTGTTGGTAAATTATCTGGTGCAGTTGGTACATACTCCAACATCGATCCATTCGTAGAACAATATGTATGCGAAAAATTAGGCCTTGAACCTGTAAAAATCGCTACGCAAGTCGTACAACGTGACCGCCACGCTGAATTATTGTCTACTATCGCTGTTGTAGGCGGTACATTGGATAAAATTGCGTTGGAAATCCGTCATTTGCAACGTACTGAAGTGCGCGAAGCAGAAGAATATTTCAGCCCTAAACAAAAGGGGTCCTCTGCGATGCCACATAAACGCAACCCTATCACTTGTGAAAGAATCTGCGGCATGGCGCGCTTGCTTCGCGGTTATGCTCAATCTGCTTACGAAGACCAAGCTTTGTGGCATGAACGCGACATTTCCCATAGCTCTGTAGAACGTGTTATCTTACCGGATGCAACAATTGCATTGAACTACATGCTTCACCTTACAATCCGTACCATCGATAAATTGTTAGTATATCCTGAAACAATGCTTAAAAACCTTAACCTTACAGGCGGCCTTGTATTTAGCCAAACAATTTTGACTCACCTTGTAGACAAAGGTGCAGTGCGTGACGAAGCATACCGTTGGGTTCAAAAATATGCTATGGAACGCTGGCTTGAAGGCAAAGATTTCGCGACAGGTCTTAAATCTGATGAAAACATCAAGAAATATATGACTGCTGAAGAAATCGATGCATGCTTCGATCCGCATAAATTATTGAAACATGTTGATACAATCATGGCTCGCTTTGGCCTATAATTGTAGGGTGCTTCCCATATAACATATGAAAGACTAGGGTAGGTATAGACCAACAAGCCTATGGCACATGCATTAGGTGTTGGCTATATCTGCTCTTTTTATTTTGGACATAATTTGTTATTTACACTATTTCG
The DNA here is from genome assembly GCF_053850375.1 of Veillonella sp. Ser01. NCBI lineage: Bacteria > Bacillati > Bacillota > Negativicutes > Veillonellales > Veillonellaceae > Veillonella > Veillonella sp. Ser01. The sequence continues at coordinate 191,343 of NZ_JBSPUA010000002.1, forward strand.
GGCATAAACATAAGCTAGTTCCCTAGTAAGCATCTCTGTATCTTAGGGAAAGTTAGCTGTTGTATTAGGAGGTTATATGAAACGTATTATACGAAAGTACGGACCGCCCATTTTTCATTGTATTAATGATTTTGGTCAAGGTTCGTTGGCCGCATTGATTCCGTTTTTTATTGCTAACTTTGGCCTTAATTACTATCAATCGGCGACCATTATTTTCTGTAACACCGTGGTGGCCTCTATTGCGCAGCCTGCATTGGGCTACGTGGCCGATCGGTGGCGCGTACCTTGGTTCATTCCTGCCGGCTTTACGGTGACTCTCGTGTCCATTAGTTCTATGGCACTAGCTACGAGCTATGAAATGATTCTCGCCCTGTCACTTTTAGCTGGCGTAGGGGCCGCACTATTCCATCCTGAGGCGGCGCTCCTTGTGAAGCGTACGCAATCTCATGAAATTGGTAGTGCTATGGGGCGCTTTGCGGTAGGTGGCAGCGCTGGCTTTGCACTGGGGCCGCTTCTTGCTGGTGGTGTGTACATCTTTGGCGGTCATTTTCTTTGGCTATTCACGGTGATTGCTTTGATTGGCGTATTACTTTATGTGTATGCCTTTACAGACTCTAGGGATACCGATGCGATTGGTGAAAGTAAAAATTCTGATAAATCTACCAGTGCGGGTATAAATGATTGGGCGAGCTTTGGTAAGCTGTTCTTTGTCATAGCTTCTCGATCTATCCTATTCTCTGTGCTATCTATCTTTATTCCTATCTTGTACATTACCGTTATTAACGGTGAAGCTAGCGCCTCTAGCTTGGCTCTAACCATGTACTTTGCAATGGGCGCAGTCCTTACCTATATGGGCGGGGCTTTATCCGATAAATTAGGATTCCTGAAAACGGTGCGCTTAGGTAATCTTATCTTCTTGCCATCCGTTTTAGTATTTATCTTTGTACCAAATATATGGGGCTTTTTCGGTGCTATGATACCGATGGCCTTTGGCGTATTCTCACAATATGGACCAATCACCGTACTCGGTCAAAAATACCTTGCTAAAAATGCAGGATTTGCATCGGGAATTACCTTAGGCCTAGGCATTACTTTAGGTGGCCTTGTAGCTCCGTATATAGGCCATTTAGCTGATATCTATGGTGTGCAAACAGCTTTGATGACATTGATACCTGTAGGACTTATGGGGCTCCTCATGAGCCTGTGTCTTAAAGAACCAAAATAGTGCTAGTACAATAAAAAGAATAAAAATGTAGAGATTTCGACTAACTAAAATAGAATATTTTGATTAGATAAAATGTCAATATATGGGAGGTGACTAATGGTCACCTCCCATTTGTTTACTTTCGAAGGTTAGATATTTATATTGGTTATAGTAAGACTTTGACTTTCAATATCTTTACTAGATATATGTTTTAACATATAATTTAAGTGAAGATTTCTTCTAGTATTAGGAGGAATATGATGGATACATTTTCTGTAGTCTTTTATGAAACTCTAAGTGGAGAAAAGCCAGCAAAAGTATTCTTAAATGAGCTTTCAGATAAGCAACGAGCTAAAACAATTCGAGATCTAAAGATACTTGAATTATATGGCAATCGCTTGAGAGAGACTCAGTCTAAACATTTAGAAGATGGTATTTATGAGTTGCGAACGAAGCAAGGTTCAAATATTTCTCGGATCTTATATTTTTTCTTTGTAGGCAGACGAATTGTATTAACAAATGGTTTTGTAAAGAAGTCTATGAAAACACCTAAAAGTGCAATTGAACTAGCTGTTAAATATAAACGTGATTATATTGAGAGGTATACATAATATGGAAACGTTAGATCAATATTTAGAGAAACAATTAAAAAATCCGAAGTTTAAAAAAGAGTGGGATGAGTTAGAGGATGAATATCAAATCATTCAAAATATTGTAGAGGCTCGTCTCGCAGCTCACATGACTCAGATGCAGTTATCTGAATTAACAGGTATTACCCAGTCTGATATTAGTAAGATTGAAAATGGTAATGGAAATCCTTCTTTGAAAACTTTGCAGAAAATAGCGCGTGCTTTTGGGAAGAAACTAAAGATTGAATTTGTATAAATACTTTCACAGAGTCCGAACATTGTTGTATAATGTTAGTGAATTATTTAGACTTTCACATGGAGGATATAGATATGGCAACAAGTATGGTTATCGGCACTCAATGGGGTGACGAGGGTAAAGGTAAGATCGTTGACTGGATCGCGGAACGTGCGGACGTTGTAGTGCGTAGCCAAGGTGGTAATAACGCAGGTCATACTGTTGTAGTAGATGACAAAGCATTTGCGCTTCGCCTTTTACCAAGTGGTATTTTGTATGATAACAAGCAAAATATCGTTGGTACTGGTGTTGTAATTGACCCTAAAGTATTGTTACAAGAAATTGAAGGCCTTGAAAAACAAGGTAAATCTGCAAAATCCCTTCATATTTCTGATCGTGCACATGTTATTATGCCATATCATATCGCTTTAGATAATGCAGAGGAAGCATCTAAAGGGGATGCTAAAATCGGTACTACCAAAAACGGTATCGGTCCGTGCTATGCTGATAAAATTAATCGTATTGGCATCCGTATTTGCGATTTGTATGATTTGGATACATTCAAACAAAAATTAGCATACAATGTAGAATTCAAAAACAAAATGCTTACTAAGGTCTATGATGCAGAACCTGTTAACTATGATGAAATCTTAGCGGATTACATCAAATATGCTGAAGCATTGAAACCATATGTAACAGATACTAATATTGCTGTTCTTAAAGCAGTTCAAGAGGATAAAAAGGTATTGTTCGAAGGAGCGCAAGCTACTATGCTTGACCTTGATCATGGTACATATCCATTCGTAACATCCTCTCATCCAATCGCAGGTGGTGCCTCCACAGGCGCTGGTATTGGTCCAAACTACTTGAAAAATATCTTCGGTGTAGTAAAAGCTTACGCAACACGCGTTGGTGCAGGTCCATTCCCTACAGAGCTTCTTGATGAAACTGGCGATAACCTTCGTGAGCTTGGTCATGAGTTCGGTACTGTGACTGGTCGTCCTCGTCGTTGCGGCTGGTTAGACCTTATGGTTGTAAAATACGCTGCAGGTCTTAACAGCCTTGATTACCTTGCAATCACTCGTTTGGATATTCTTGATACTTTTAAAGAATTAAAAATCTGCGTAGGTTACAAATTGAATGGTAAAGACGTAGAAGGCTTCCCAGCTAACTTGAAAGATCTTGAAGCGTGCGAAGCTGTTTACGAAACATTACCAGGCTGGGAAACTGATATCTCTGGTATCCGTAAATACGAAGACCTTCCTGAAAATGCTCGCAAATATGTAGAACGCATTGCAGAAGTAACAGGCGTACCTTTGGGTATCGTATCTGTTGGTCCTAACCGTAATCAAACTATCGACTTAGTAAACGTATTCTAAGCTATACTAATTTGATATAGTACAAATGATTGCATTCGATAGCATCGATGTAGTGGTATAATTTCTAAAATTTTACTGCTATACAATCGATTTATAGAATTATACAGATGAGGCTCCTCTAAGAGGAGCCTTTTGTAATGAAATGAATTAGACTACAAAAAAAGTATAATATATCTAATCCTTTCGGTTGCTAATATGGTGCGGTATATCGAAGTATGCTATAAGGTTATCGTAAAAGGTGTATATCGAAAATTCTATAGAAAAATATTGCATAAAATCTTTATATATACGGTTTGATGTATAACTAAATAAATCTATGAGATGAAAATTTATTTAAAATATTCATGATATACAAACTATGACGTGATTAAATCAGTTTATAATGTGGTAAAAATTACTCATCTATATGAAAATGGTATTCACAATAAATTATTAAGATACAAATATAAAGAAAAAAATAGATTTACATTAAGAAATAGTATATAATAGAGTGAAGAAAGTAGATTGATATTTTTTGATACGGATTTGAGGAGTTAAAGATATGGTTGAAGTTTCTTATGAACGTTTAGCTACGATTTTTAAGGCATTAAGCGATGAAACAAGATTACACATCATCGATATGTTGTCTTGCAATGAATTATGTGCAGCTGATATTTTAGCTAGCTTCAATTTGTCTCAATCTACGTTGAGCTACCACATGAAAATCTTAATTGATGCAGGTGTAGTTAACTCTCAACGTAATGGCTTATGGACTCGTTATTCCATTAATGAAGCTACATTTGGCGATATTTTAGAGATCATCCCTCAATTATATAAATCTAAGGATGAGTGTATTTGCGCACAAATTAAATACTGCCGTATTTCTGAGCACGAAAAAGAAGCGTAACAATGAGACGATGGATTATGCATGTTGATATGGATGCATTTTTCGCGTCCATCGAACAATTGGATCATCCAGAATATAAAGGCCACCCCGTAATTGTGGGTGGTCTTTCTTCACGTGGTGTCGTTGCTACTTGTTCCTATGAGGCGCGCAAATATGGTGTTCATTCCGCCATGCCTATTTCACGGGCTAAGAAACTTTGTCCCGATGGTATCTACGTATATCCTCGGATGGACCGTTATAAAGAGGTATCCCAGCAGATTTTTTCTATTATGAGAGAATTCACTCCTTACATTGAGCCTCTATCTATCGACGAAGCCTTCCTCGAGGTGAGCGGTATGTCTACTATGTACAGTGGCCCTAAAGCGCTTGGCCGTGCTATTAAAGACCGTGTATTTGAAAAAACTGGACTCATCATCTCTGCAGGCTTAGCACCGAACAAATTCCTTGCTAAACTAGCTTCCGATTTAGATAAACCAGATGGCCTTGTAGTCATACCTTACGGCCGTGAAAAAGAAATCTTAGCTCCGTTACCGATTAAACGCATTTGGGGCGTAGGTCCTCGTACGGAGAAAATCTTGAAAACAGGGGGCTTTCACTTGATGCGTCATATTCAAGCGTTGCCTGATGAAAGCAGTTTAATTCCCCTCGTAGGCAACCAGGCGCGCCGCATATGGGAACTAGCGAATGGGATTGACGATAGACCGGTGGAAACAGATCGTAAAATACAGTCTATCGGAGCTGAAGAAACCTACGAAGAAGATTTAACGGATGGCAGTGCTATAGAACTAGAGTTTAGATACTTTGCGAACCGCTTATCAAAACGATTAAGAAAACGGAACCTCTTAGGTCACACCGTGTCTATTAAGGTTCGTTACGATGATTTCACCACCGTATCCCGCCAAAAGCGGTTAGATACGCCATCGGACCATGAGCATGTGTTCTTTGAAACGGCTTTGCTCTTATGGAACAAACTGATGCAAGATAAGACCAGTAAAAAACGGAAAGGCACAAAGAAAGACATTGAAGTGTTAGGAGCTACTACGAAGGTTAAATCTACAAATTTAAAATCTATTAATTCAAACTATAGTAGTTCAAACTATGGTGGTTCTAGTGAGATTGCCTTTATGGATCCTCCGGGTCCTATCCGTTTATTAGGCCTTACCGTGAGTGGTCTCGATGAAGAGGTGCCTATGCAAGATAGTCTTTTCGAATCACCTAAAAATGAGACTGAAAATAAACTAGCTGGTGTATTGGATTCCTTAGAGTCTAAGTTTGGTGAGACAGCTGTTATGAGTGGGGCTCTATGGCAGCGCTTTCACGGAGACAATGGAACGCGTAGAAAACGATCGGAACTCAAGTCTGCAGTAGATGCTCGTGGAGATGCATCGTCTAATCCGGCAGATGATACACGGCCTAATACAGTGGATGATACAGCCACCAATGAGGACGCACAAGCTACTGAGCCGAAGGCCCCTAAAAAATTCTGATGAACTCATATTGAATACTTTCACTAAAGTATTTGTTCATGTTACAATATGAATATAGTGTTAATAAATTACCGCAAGAGAGGTATAGATATGAGTTTATTTCGTGTAGCCATTCATTATGGCATCAACAGCAATGGTTTCTTGTCCTATGACACAGAAACAAAAACAGTGTCCGTAGATTTACCTGAACAAGAGTGGGCTGATAAGGTTATCGCTTACTTGAACAATGAACATGCCATCGAGCATGCTACAGGTCTTGATACATATGAACGATTGAATGTAAAACCATTAGAATCTTTGGATAATCTCAAATTAGCTTTAACACGCATGTGGGAAGCTATTGACGTACAAGTCGACTGGAGCCGTCCAGCGTAAGCAAAACGACATAAACAAAATGCACCTTGTATCCTAATATCGTAGGAACAAGGTGTTTTTTTGTCTTATTTTGGTAGATTCATATGCAATAGATTAACCTAGTTAATCATAAGAAATAGTGATCCACTAGTCAGATATAATACGTGGGTTCTCAATTTCTCGCTTTAAATGATAGAGTGTATACACGATTTATACAGAATTAGTATTGTTTTGTTTTAAAAGATATGATAAACTAAAAACAGATTAATAAATAATGATTATCCGCTAGTAATTATCTTCTAATAATCATTATTTTCATTAAGATGATATGAAGTATTAAATTATGTAAAGACAATTATTATTTTTTTTCTAAGTAGGAGACAATAATATGAGTGATGAAAAAAAACTAACGACAGCTTTTGGCGCTCCTGTACCGGAGAATCGTAATTCTGCAACAGCAGGCAAACGTGGTCCTGTATTGATGCAAGATGTTTGGTTGATGGAGAAATTAGGCCATTTTGCGCGTGAAGTAATTCCTGAACGCCGCATGCACGCAAAAGGGTCTGGTGCATTTGGTACTTTCAAAGTAACAAATGATATTACTAAATATACAAAAGCAAAACTTTTCTCTGAAGTAGGCAAGGAAACACCAGTATTTGTACGTTTCTCCACAGTTGCAGGCGAACGTGGTGCCGCTGATGCAGAGCGCGATATTCGTGGTTTTGCTGTAAAATTCTATACAGAAGAAGGTAACTGGGACCTCGCAGGTAACAACACACCAGTATTTTTCATCCGCGATCCATTGCAATTCCCTGATTTGAACCGCGCTGTAAAACGCAATCCGAAAACAAACCTTCGCGATGCAACAGCAAACTGGGACTTCTGGTCTAGCTTGCCAGAAGCCATTCACCAAGTAACAATTGTAATGAGTGATCGTGGTATTCCTAAATCCTACCGCACAATGCACGGTTTTGGTAGCCATACATACAGTCTCATCAATGAAAACGATGAACGCGTATGGGTTAAATTCCACTGGGTTTGCCAACAACCGATTGAAAACCTCTCCAATGCTGAGGCGGCTGAGCTTGTGGCTAATGACCGTGAAAGCCATCAACGCGACCTATTTGATGCTATTGAACGCGGTGATTTCCCTAAATGGAAATTATGTATCCAAGTGATGACAGAAGAGCAAGCTAACAACATGCCATACAATCCATTTGACTTAACAAAAGTATGGTACCACGATGAATTCCCATTGATCGAAGTAGGTGTAATGGAGCTTAATCGCAATCCAGAAAACTACTTCCAAGATGTAGAACAATCTGCATTTGCACCTTCTACCATTGTTCCAGGTATTTCTTTCTCTCCTGATAGAATGCTTCAAGGTCGTTTGTTCTCCTATGCCGATGCACAACGTTACCGCCTAGGTGTTAACTACCATCAAATTCCTGTTAATGCACCTAAATGTCCTGTAAACAGCTACCATCGTGATGGCCAAGGTCGTGTGGATGGTAACCATGGCTCTACAATTGGCTATGCACCTAACAGCTTCGGCGAATGGGCTGAACAACCTCAATTCAAAAACCCTGGCCTAGACGTATCTGGTGCAGCATACCAATACGACTTCTACGAAGACGATTCTGACTTCTACACACAACCAGGTAAGTTGTTCCGTCTCATGAGCCCTGAACAACAACAAATCTTGTTCGAAAATACAGCAGCGGCTATGGATGGCGTACCTGATTTCATTAAAGAACGCCATGCAAAACATTGCTACCAATGCGATCCAGCTTATGGTGAAGGCGTTGCTAAAGCATTGGGTATGAACATCGATTTCAGTGACGTAAAATAAATAGTACTATAGATGCTATTTACATAATATAGATACTCTATCTGAATAATACAAACAATTAAAAGAACTTCCTTAAATTAAGACGAAGCCCCTCCTTGCTATGTAACTCATAGTAAGGAGGGGCTTTTGTCGTGGTGAGTGCATTTAAATATCGCTAATCAAATTTCTTATTAGTTAAGTCCTGGTACATAAGCTTAGCAATTTCATACTGTGGATTGCCGGCTTGCAATTGGTGGGATGGTAGTTTGAATACAGCTTCAGTTCTTTCCTCTTTCTTGATATCGATGCCTTTTACATCTTCGGACCGACTTATGGAAATGGTATGTGTTGTTGGATTTATGAAGTATGCATTTACATCGATGCTGAAAGCTTTGTTTTCGTCTTTTCTCATGATTACACGTAGAATCATAGCTGAAATAGCAGTAGTGCCATCTTTTTCACCTAATAGCTGCTTAGATGTATAGTCCACATAATCTGCATAGACATAAATATCGCCTGGCTTTGCATTGTCATAATCTTGTGTATAAGCCTCTACTAAACGCAAATCGAGTTGTCTGCCGAATGGTCTAGAGAACATTTCACTTTGTAATACGCGTGTTTCACTAACAGGTGGATAGGACGGTATTGGTGTTAAACCTTTTATCATATCTGTGCGTGTTTCATCTTTTCTTTTAGCCTGACGTTCTGCAGTAACCTTATCTAAGCGTTTACGCTCCCTTAACATGGCCTTCTCTTGTTCTTCTTTTGTCTTGTATGTTTTTACAGCTACGACACGGTTGCCAGCCATAGTTACTGTTGAATAGATAGGCTTACCGTTGGTAGGTTTTCCCTTAGAAGCATTAAGCGTAGATTGTACCATAGCTGGTGTTGCGCTCTCGATAGATTTTTTTAACTCTGGAAGATTGGAGTAATCCATCTCAATCACTGCAGAGTCTGTACTTTCAGTTGGCTGGATAGGTGTAGCCCCATACGCAGATGATATAGCCAATATAGCTAATAGTGAACTGGTAATAATCGAACGTTTACATAGTTTCATTACATATACCTCTTTTTATAAGAAATCTCTAATACTATCAACAATCGTATTATAGCATGGTTCTCGTATAGATAGATTTAAACATAATCTGATAGGATATAAATTTATAGAGGACTTTAGCATAACCATGTAGAATTACATTGTGTATTGTATTTATACAGATAGCAAATGTGGTTAGGAGGCAATTATGAAACGTAGTAGTTTGGCATGGTATGTAGCGGTGGCTTGTCTTGGTGGTAGCCTTTGTGTCGGTCCTGTAGTACAGGCGGATTCTCCGACGACGGTGAAAGCAAGTAGCGTCGTTCCTAGTGCTGTTACAACTCAGGACGAGCAGGCAGCACTTAAGCAAAAGCAGCAGTACCAAGCTGACACAGAGACGATGGGCCTGTTATGGATGCGCAGCTCTGCTGAGTACAGAGCGTTAGCTTATCAGGGGTATAATGTGGCGCTGAATATTGTTAAAATGGCTGTTGCTGATCCTTCTCATCAGAGAAAGCCTTTAGCTATCGTTCTTGATGCAGATGAAACAGTAGTGGATAATACTAAACTGATGGGTGAAAGCATCGCTAACGGCAATGGTCGATTCGATGCTCCTTGGTGGCGCGCGGCAGTTCATAAAGGCGAATCTCGTGCTATGCCAGGTGCGGTCGAATTTTTAAATGAAGTACATAAACAAGGTGTAGAAATCTTCTACGTATCAAACCGTTACGCCCCAGTAAACCTTGATGTAACGATACAAAACTTTAAAGAACTAGGCTTCCCATCCGTTGATAAAGACCATGTACTACTATTCGAAAAAGACTCTGACAAACAACCTCGCTTTGATGCGATTGCTAAAAAATATGCTATTGTTCTATTCATGGGCGATAACGCTGGTGATTTCCAGATTGGCACAAAAGGTAAGACACTAGCTGAAAGAAATGGCATCATCGATGCTCATAAAGAAGACTTTGGTACTACCTTTGTAGTATTCCCAAACCCTGCTTACGGATCTTGGGTAAGTGCATTAGCTAAAGGCTACCAAAACCTCAGCCCAGAAGAACAAAAACAAGTAAATAATCAATACCTACAACAATAAGGACGCCTTGCGTATACTTTATTAAAAACGATATAATAAAGTATACATGCGTCTATAGCTCAGTAGGATAGAGCAGCAGTTTCCTAAACTGCGTGTCACTGGTTCGATTCCGGTTAGGCGCACCAGTATAGAAAAGAAGGCATACAGCTTTTATAAGCAGTATGCCTTCTTTTTTGTATTATCTTGCAATTCTTATGAGCTAGAATTATAATATTAGGGTAATATTCATATTTTATTCATATTTTGACAATGAATAGTGTATAGAGGGGTACAATAAGATTCAAGTTCCATTAGATAGGTTTGAATCTTTTTTTAGGTTTATTGTTTGTGTTGTCTTAAAAGGGGGAAAACACATGAAAAAAGAATTGCTGTTAACAGCCATGATCACTGCAACTATAACTACAACAGGGTTTGCAGCATCCAATTTAGATATTAGTGCTACAACTGCTGCGCCATTAAGTATGCAAAATTCTATTGCTTATGGTGGAAATAACAAAGTTGAGAATGGTATGTTCTCCCCTGTAAATAATATATTGCTCGGTGGTGACAACAATACAGTTCGACCTTCTGCTTCGAATAGTATCACTTCTGGTATGAATAATACTGCATCTGGTCCGGGCAGTATCGTAGCAGGTTGGTATAATACAAACTCTGCTACTCACAGCTTGGTAGTAGGTACTAGCAATACTGTTGGTGGTACTAATAATATCGTAGGCGGCTTTGGCCATGCCAATAATGACAATGCGATTAACTCTTTATTAGTTGGTTCATATAATAGTATTGACGGACATGACTCTGTGGCTTTAGGTAAGAATAATACCATTAAAGGAAATAATGCTTTAGTAGGTGGTACTGGTGCTAAGGTTCAAGGTAATAATTCCATCGCCTTTGGTGATACTGCTAAAGCAACATACGATGATGCATATGCAATTGGTCGTAAAGCAGAAGCAACTGCTCAAAATACAGTTGCTATTGGTAATAATGCAAAGGCTAATAACGCAATGGGAACTGCGATTGGCTATAGTGCAAAGGCAAAAAATGACTATGCTACCGCAGTAGGTTATATGAATACTGCATCTGGTAATCAAAGTTCTGCTTTGGGATATGAAAATGAAGCAGTTGGTCATAACGCATCTGCATTAGGTTCTAACAATACTACTAGTGCTGATTATAGTAATGCTATTGGTTATAAAAATACGGCTTCAAATTCACAAGCTACAGCAGTTGGTGTTCAAAATACAGCTTCTGGTGATTCAGCTTTTGCAGCTGGCACCTTATCTAGTGCAACTAAAAAAGACTCCGTAGCTATTGGTCATACTGCTAATGCAACTGGTGAATACACTGTGGCTATTGGTTCTAATGCAACAGCTATCATTGATAATTCTGTAGCTCTTGGTAACAATGCAAAAACAAATGATGTAGTTGGTACTGCTTCTATTGCAATTAACGGTGAAACACATATTTTTGCTGGTGGTACTCCAGTAGGCACTGTATCTGTTGGTGATACTGGTAAAGAAAGAACTATTACCAACGTAGCAGCTGGTCGTATCGATGCAACTTCTACTGATGCTATTAACGGTAGTCAATTAAATGCGGTTATTAATTCTTTGAATTTCCCTACCGTAGTTAATGGTGATAACACAACAGTGTCTGAATCTGTTAATATTAATGGCGGCAAAGAATTTAAAGTTGATGTTAATAAAAATTTAACAAATATGAATTCTGCTGTATTTAAAGATACTTCCACTAGCTGGAGCGATTTTAAACATTTGGCTGAAATCCCTACAATGAGTCATTTGGATAAGCGTGGTGAAACTAAGCTTGATGGCAGTGTTATTGAACTCCACAATACAGCTGTAAACGGAGAACCTGAACAATTAACTGCTATTAATGGTAAGAAAATTACATTTAGTAGAGCTGGTGATTATAAGACAGATGTAGACGTTGATGGTATTTTTACAATACACCACGATCAAGGTATGAATGCATACGCTGGTGGTATTGATGTATGGGGATATAAAGATAATGATGACACTACCGAATTAAAAGAAATGACATTCTCTGTTAGTAACGTTAATGTTGGTGGTCAACAAATTCATGGTGTTACTGCTGGTACAGAAGACACTGATGCTGTCAATGTATCTCAATTGAAAGAAGTTAAACAACTTACTGTCGATAATAAAAAAGCTATCGAAAATCATGAGGGTCGTATCGGTGATTTAGAAAATAAAGTTATTGATGTTGGTCATGATACTTTGAATCAAGCTAATAACTACACTGACTCTCAAGTAGCTAAGGTGGGTGCAGCTTCTGCAGCACTAGCTGGCTTGCATCCATTAGATTTTGATAAACATGACAAATGGTCTTACTCCGTTGGCTTTGGTAATTATAAAAATGCTAATGCCGCGGCCTTAGGTGCATTCTATCGTCCTAATAAAAATACAATGTTTAATGCTGCTACTACCGTTGGTAATGGCCGTAATACAATCAGCTTAGGTGCTAATTTCAAATTTGGTAAAAGCTCTGAAGAGGTAACTACTGAAGATGCGGCACAACTCAAGAAAGACATGAAAGATCTATCTGAAAAGTATAATGAATTAGCACAAAAATATAATGAATTGGCAGCTAAATTAGAATCTAAATAAATTAGAAGCTAAATAAGAATCTAAATAAGAATCTAAATAGTGTGATTAATACCCCTACAAGACGTATCTTGTAGGGGTATTTTTTTTTTCTATTAAATATGAAAGTACAGTGTCTATATAATATGTATTTCTTTTAAATGTAAAAGTACGGTGCTTTTATTATAAGTATTCCTTAATAATGATATAATTAAGATACATATTCAGTTACATATTACAGGTAAGCGATGGTATATAGTGGAGAGTGTATATGAGCTTTTACAATTGGATTCAAGAAAAACTGTTTGATAATTACGAAGAATGGCGTATGAAGAGCTCTAATTATAATCGGAATGGTTTTAACATAGTCGGAATAGATAATACACTGCAGGCTATGCGTGATGGTTATTTTATGTACGTGGAGCTATATCCACCTCATGCCATCGATGGATGTACAGCTATGAAAGCACGTGTAGGTAAAACGCAGGATGCAGTAGATTTATTCTTAGATATAGATGGTAAGACCTATCGTATGGCTGATGTAAGTTATCCTGATGCAGTGAAGATGATGCGGGCTTTTGTGAAAAAACGCAGAGTACCTGATTGTAGTTTGTGTGTAGAAGTAGCGTATCTAGATATAGAGCAGATGAAATCGACATTTACAGAGCTGGCAACGTTGTTGCTAGGCAATGTTAAACAAGCTAACTCTTTTATGACTAAGGCAAAGTTAAACTCCATGGAAGACTTAGAAGATAGCTGGTGGAACCTCTATGAGAAACTACAGTCTAAAGGTCGCGCTGTAGAGCTATCTTTAAAAATTGAATTAGAGGATTTTATTTATCATGTGCAGAAGTTAATACGTAACAAGTCTTTAGATACTAGCGAAAATCTAACTATTGATACAGCAGGATTAGATGAAGAACAATGTATTATGGACTGGTGTGCACATGTTAATGCCACATGGAAAACGCATAAGTTAGTAGATATGGACATAGGAACAGATAGCTTTGTGCTCATAGTGCTTTCATATGAGGAATTCAAAACAGCCCAAGAACTAGCGAAAGAATTATTACATAGAATCGATGTAGCTGAACGCTCATGATATAACAGAAATTATGATGAGTAGCGTGATTATAATGTAGGAGAGAATCATATGAGTATTGTACGTTTACCAGAATATGAAGCCGAGTTTGAGCCGGAAGTGTTTGAGATTTATGCATTGCCGCGCAGTGATGCGAATGGGGCGAGTCCTTATTTAGAGAAGTACCATAGACCATTAGTGTCCACCGATGCTATCCTAGATACTCGAACTGGCGTGCTTGACCGTAGCGAAGGCATTTTGACGTGGATTATTGAGGGCCTTGATGATAGATGGGGTTATTCTTTTGAGCCGCACGGTGTCTATAAACTGTTAGTTAAGAAAGCAAAACGATTAGAGGACTTGGGCTATATGCGCCCGGCTTGGAATAATCGCTATTATGTGCTTGAGGTGTTAGAGGAACATGCCAAACATAGCGAGTTAGAGGCGTTGTCGGCGTATTTGAAAACCCCTAAATACCTTCATACTGACAGGGGTGACTTCCTGTTAAATCGAGAGTATCAATATTACACAGCGAGAATTGATAATTATGCATTCACCCTTGATGTAGACGAGGGTTCTGATGAAAGCTGCACCGTAGCGTTGGCGGTTTTCAATAAAATCGATAATTTCAAAGAATTTGAACAACGAATTAGCGCATACATTAGTGAACACTTACTAGACCTCGCTAATTATTGGCTCGATAACGACGACCAAGATCCGATTACAGCAGACATATTTGCCAAACGTATTACTATGGGCGAATTGGTGTTTCGCAACGATGGCACCATAGAGGTCTATTATGACGACGATGATATTTTCTGGGGACACTGCATCATAGCCAATATTGATGCGGATGGAAACCCTGTTAGTGCGGATATTGCAGGATAATGAACTAGTGGAGAGAGACGATGGAAAATCTGTATAAAGAATTAAGAAGCTTTTTTGCCAATGATATTGATCTAACTGATTTATTTGATTCCGAAGCTATCATCTGGATTGACTGGCGCGAGTATGACGAAGATGTGGTGAACTATTTCAATGATATGATGGCTGAGCCTATCGATATTAAAACGGTTAGTAATGGCAAGGCTTATGGTGATGATATTGTGTTACAAAAAGGCGATAAAGAGCTGCAAATTCCTTACGGTGATGAGCAAGATCGAGATGTGACCATCAAATATTTCAACGATTTCGTTCAGCCTGATTATGAGGTGCGTTGGTTTGCTGAAAGCCTTGGAAACGATACGCTCGGCTTTACCGTGCTTTCAGGGGCAGAATGGGCTAATTTAAAAGATGAATTTGGTGCAGATACAGTTCGTTACTATTTCGAGCCTATCAATCTTGAAAGTAACATGTTTAATCTCGACATGGATGAAGTTTCTGCATTATTAGAATTACGAGAAAATAATAGATGAAATAGAGAGATGAGAGAATCAATAAGAGGGAAGAATATGGATTATTTAAAACTATTGTGTGAAGATTCTAACTTGGCAGCAGATTTTGATATGCTGTTTGATTTCTGCCTATTAGACGGGTTGGAAGAACGTGATACTGCTGAAGGGCGATGCACATTCTCTTTACCCGGCAAAGCCTTTGCTCGTGATGGTGCCGGTGGCGAATATCATCAATTAGAGGATGGCTCTATCGGGTATATGAGTAGCGAAGGAGAATGTGGTCGCATAGCTGAAAGTGTAGATGATTTAATTCATTTATTGGTATATAGCATTTGCTGGCATGATTATTGTGACGCTAGCCAATATACGGACATATCTACTCTCGAAGCCTATGCCGATGAGCGTCATGATGAAATTGCTTCTTATACAGAAATGGATGTATGGGAAACCGTTGTTCAGGCACTAAGCATGCCTTTAGAAGCAAATGTGGCTGCTGAATTGCAAAAGTTCTATGATGCGGCACATCGAGAACCTTTATATACAAGTTATTTCCATGAAGATGATGGAACTGTTACAGAATCACAAAATCTATTTTTCTAGACGTATTGTTTAAAAGGAGAATTATATGGCTATTGATGGAGTAAAAATCATAGATAGTGATGATGGCCATGATATTTATAATTTAATTGTTGAGCGCTATAGAGATGGCACTAGTATTGATACCATTGTTTCAGAAATTTTGGCTGAAGAGCAGAATTTTTGTACTGACGAATTCTATACAGAAATTTATTGGACTGCCGTAGCCTATTCGCTGTGGAAGATAGGTCATCTGCCACAGGATATCAAAGAGAAAGCCTTAGATATAATTGGGAAGGGCGCTCATGAGTTTTGGCTAGAAATTGATAGTAAGGCGCTCAAACAGCGTCAAAAGGTGTTAGATAGATTAGCTGTACAGCTACAAAGTGAAAATCCAAAACCGCTTAAGGTTCGTAAATCTAAAACAAAGCGAGAACCTCATTTTAAGGTGGGCGATGTGTTAGCAGTTAAGTTTGAAAACGAGTATGGAGCTGTTTTTGTATCTGACGTGGATCAATCACCGCGGAAAATCGAGTACCATTTGGCCTGTACGAGACTTTTACAAAAAGAAAAACCTACAATGGAGCAGTTTTTAAATAGTAAAATCGCCTGCCGCAAAGACAATACTAATTTCGGTATCGATACCGACTGTTGGTTTAATCATAAAGACCTAGGCCTATTGCTAGACCATTTAGAAATCATTGGGGCTGTTGAACTATATCCGTGTAAATTGTGGACACTAGCACCAAGAGGCACGTTGGAAGATATCTATGAGGAGATTACAGATGAGCCAAGAATAGGTAGACTTCACCTGATAGATACTTATGAATTGGTGAAAGAGGTTATTCAGAAATAATCATCGGGAGAATGCGTTACTATAAAGGTGTAAATTTAATGGATACTGTGACGAAACAATATATAGAAACTGTAAAAGTCAGTGATATACCCTGGCATCGGTTGACCACAAGTTATGGTCGTGCCACAGATTTTCCTGATTATCTTGCGGTGTTGTGGGATATGAAGGACGTTGATGCAATTGATGCGGCAGGTGAAGAGCTGGCCCAAAACATTGAGCATCAATCGACTTTATGGCATGCTACACCATTTGCTATGGTTTTCTTGCTTCGTATTTTTAAGAAAGCCTTAGAAGAGAGAACTCAGAATGAAGTAGCTCATTATTTAGTAGAACAATTGGTAGATTTATTTACTGTGATTGCTGAGTGTATCAGAGATGGTCTTATGCTAGAACATGCAGATCCACTACCAAGTTTTGCGGATATGCTCAACGAAGAATATCTTTGGTCTGAAGAGTACGATGAAGACGAAGATATTCTCAGATATGAGGAAGAAGAAGTATTTCCGGATGACCTATTCTTTAGTTTCTACTACTATTCTTCACAAGTGCTTCTATTATGTAAGCCATTGTTAGACAAAAATAACAAATATGAGGTTACATTGCTAGAATTGTTGACAGAGATTGAGAACTAACTATCAGTGGAGGCTCCGAATTATTCGGCATTTATGGAGATTATAGATTCCTAAGTAACTATGTAAGTTTTAGATTACTGAGTATCTAGGGAGGTTTTAGATTATGGGACTTATTGCAAATTATAATTGTGTAAGTGATAAAAATTTAAAAGAGCTCAAGGGTTTAGGCTCATCAGAGGAAGATCTTTTTGAAACCGTTGAAGAGTGGAGTGATGAGGACGAGTTATTGCTCGACATCGATAAGATGTGGGATGTCCTTCACTTTGTGCTTACTGGTGTGAGTACTGATCATAGAATAGACGATAATCCACTTAGTCAAGCTGTGCTTGGTGTAACGCCGATTGAGGACTTATCAGAGTATATGGCTTATACGGAACATTCCAAAATAGCTGATATCGTGACGGCTCTAGAGCAGTTTGATATAGAACAAGCACTGGAATCTTTCGATATGAAAGCCTGCAAAGAAGCAGAACTATACCCAAAAATTTGGGATTATGATGAGGAAGAAGAGGAAATCAAAGATGAAATTCTCCACGATTTCGAGCAGATGAAAGTGTTCTATAAAAAAGTGCTAGACACAAAGGGTCATGCAATAGTTACGATTTGTTAAGACGCGTACGTGTATGGCGTAGATAAGGAATACAAAATGGCTGCATTAAATGAAAAGCAGATCAGAGATGGCTTTAATTATTTCTATAGGGATGAGGAGCATCCAAAGTCTGTAGTAGAAGTCTCTGAATATGATGGCGAAGATAAATTAATTATTAATTGCACACAGTTAGATGAAGGGTATTCTGCTAAAGATAAGAAACGCATTTTACAGGAGTGGTGTGATTTTTTAGTTGAACATCCAGATACTTTTACAGAGCTCATGTTTTGTACAAGAATGCCACAGGAGTTATTTGATGCGGTGTGTGCCCAACGGAGACTCAAAAATTTACATATAAAATGGGGCGTTTATCCAGATATTTCAAAATTAGAGAACTTACAAGAACTAGAATATCTACACATTGGGTCCGGAAGAAGTGTATCGAGCTTAGAGCCTATTTCAAGATTAGTAAATTTAGTAGCGCTGTCGATTGAAAACTTTCAACAAATTGATGATTATACGCCATTAGCTAATCTAAAACATCTTGAAAGTCTTGCCTTAGAAGGTGACTTCGCTGCTCCTAAAATTCTTAAGGTTCAATCCTTAGAATTTCTACGCCATATGAAACAGTTGCGCTTTTTTAGCTTTTTAACGGCAAAGGTGATAGATAAAGACTACTCTCCCATTTTAGAACTTAATAATCTAGAACATCTTACGTTAAAATCTTGTAAAGAGGTTAAGCAGTTGTATCCTCAATTCGTTAAACTACCAAAATTAAAATATGGCACAGTTTTAGAACGACCAGAATTATATGAGAAATAAGGCTTGAGATATAAGTCATGAGCTATAACTTATAAGACATAAAAGGGAGTAATCATAATGGATAAAGCGCGTAAAAAGGAATTATTGAAAGACTATAAAGCTAAAGAAAAACAGAATTTTAAAGATAGCTTACCTATGGACGAAGAGTTGTTTTGGAATCTCTTTGACTATGTAGATGAGAAATTAGAGACAAATGATGGTTGCGATCATAGTTTGACTTTCACTAGAGAATTCTTAGAAAAACAAAAGGTAGATGTGGAAAGCGTACTAGACTGGATTGTCAACGAAGGTGGTGGTTGTGACTGCGAGGTTCTCTATAATGTAGAAGAGAGATTTGAAGAGTAATATCTATGTAATTGGGAAGGTTTTCGTATACAGTTTGTTTTTGACTTAGCGCAAACTGTAAGCAGTCTAATGTAAATTTATTTGTGATTTTGGTAACCAAGTAATCTTTGGTAAAAAATCATAGTATACTAGAAATGTTAAATACTTCTGGCGATATTAGCAATTTTGTCTAAGAAACGCCGACGTTTTTCGTCCGAACTGTTTTCTGTGCCCGCCAACTGGGTATGTGTAACAGGTTTAATGCCACAGGATTTCAGAACCTGATTTTTTAATACCTTGCCATAGTCCTGAATAAACGGCGTCAAAAAGACGGGAGTGTTATGTGTGGTGATAATCCAGGCTGATTTCCCTTGTAAATGACCTATAAGGCCTCTTTTACCATAGGAATAGGCAAAGCCCGCTGTAAATACGCGATCGATAAAGCCTTTAAGTACAGCCGGCATACCGCCCCACCAAATAGGGTAGATAAAGATGATATGGTCCGCCCAAGTAATCAAATTACGATACTTTTCCATGTCCGGCACAGTGCTTAAATCTCGACGTTTGTGCATGTCATCGAATCGCAATACGGGATCGAATGGCTCCTCATATAGATCCAAAGTGTTCACATTATGCTCTTTTGAAAGATTCTGTTGCACTACTTTCAGAATAGCGCTATTAAAACTCTGATGATTAGGATAGGTGTAAATGATTAAAATGTTCATGGCTAGTTCCTTTCTAATTAATTATCGTTGCTTGAGAGAATCTGTATAATAAAATGGTATCTATATTAAGTTAAAGTCTAGTGAAGAGCATCTATTTTGAAAGTAAATGATGATAGAATTTACTAAGGATGTATTGTTAATTCCTTCTATTTGCAGGTGTTACCATAAAAGTTTATAGTATAGGCATGTGATGGATATAATCACATGTCTATTTTTTATAAGGAGGACGCTATGCAACACGTTCAAACCCGCAGTACTACGTCCGCGTTAGTACTCACAGCCGTATTGATTGCCCTCGCAACACTGTTTACCATGTACACGAAAATTCCAGTACCTGGCATTCGCGGCTATTTCAATGTTGGAGATGTCGTTATTATGACGTCAGCTCTATTATTAGGTCGAAAATATGGCGCCTATATTGGTGCTATCGGCCCAGCGTTAGCTGATTTATTCCTCGGCTACGCAGTCTTTGTACCAATCACCTTTGTGGTGAAAGGCATTGAAGGCTATCTTGTCGGTACTGTCTATAACCATAAGACAACTACCTCTGCCTTGGTGGCAACCATTGTAGGTGGCATTACCATCGTAGCAGGCTATTTTATCGCCGAATACTTTGTATTCGATCCAGGCGTAGCCATTGCTGGTATTGTAACTAATACTATTCAAGCCGTTATGAGCGTTATTATTAGCATGATTCTCTATGCTATCTTGCGTAAACGCCTTAGGTAGTAAATTGACAGTCTCTAGAATTCAGACTATACTATAAGTACAAAAGAGCCAGTTAACGTGTTCTAGGCGTTAGGCTCATCAAAGAATGTTGAATTTGATAAACCTAACGTGTCTAAGTATTGCAGTACTTAGTCGCGTTAGGTTTATTTTTTTACTTAATTTGTATTAATATTATTTATTGAATAAAACATAAGTTCGATATATAATGTGATTAAGGTAGTCGACGAGGTTGGGTAGCCCTTTTTCTTTGAAGGGGGTGAAGCCTATGAGTGCCTACGAAATCATTATGATTGTCCTTGGGATTTTAACTGTAGTTATTTCCTTTGGAGCATTGATAGTGCTGATTTGTCGTAATAACGACAAATAGCCCTTCGTTACCAACTGGTAGCTGAAAACGAAAGGCCATTTCTACATGTTTTATAATGTTTTGGGATGAGCCTAACGGAAGCACTCGTTGGCTATCTCTTTATTACATTATAATAAGATTGGTGTATATCGTCAATCTCATTATAATGTAATGTACATTGAGGAATTCCATCGGAACCCCTCTCTTTTTATTGCAGTTCACTCTTTAATTCAGGATATTCCTTTCTTCAAAAACCGCTTTTACTGTAAATAGTGCATTCAGTACGCGTGGGAATCCCGCATAGGGGGTGCAATGTGTGCAGACCTCTACGATTTGTTCTGGTGCGATACCGACATTGAGTGCCGCGTTGGTATGTACTTTCAGCTGTGCCTCGCAACCGCCTAGCGTTAAAAGGGACGCGAGTGTAATCAGTTCTCGTTCCTTGAAATCCAGATTGGGGCGTGTGTAGATGTCGCCGAATATCTCGACCAATAAATCGGCTATGGCCGGTGAAATTTCTTGAATTGTGTTATACACCTCCTCGCCGTGCATCCCGTCAATCTGTTTCAATGTGTTCATACCGATGTTAAAACGTGTTTCTTTCATAATTATTACCTCCGTCTAGACGTATGATATATGCTCGAGTATACTTGAGGTCAAGGTGGTGAAAGTATGAAAATCGGTGAATTTTCAAAATTGGTGGGACTGTCCATTTCCACATTGCGATATTACGAGGATCAAGGGTTCCTGCACATCGAGCGACAGAACGGCATTCGCAATTACCATGCGGAGGATGTGGGCTTTGTGCAGTTTATTAAACGCTTGAAAGATATGGGAATGCCGCTTGCGAATATCAAGAAATATGCGGATTTGCGGTATGCCGGAGCTCATACGGTTCATGAAAGAATGACACTGTTGCAAGAACACTATCGATTTATTGATGCTGAAATCAAACGATTGGAAGGTTATAGGAATAATCTAGAAGATAAATTGAAGTTGTATGAAACTGTAATAAAGAAAAATGAGATTGATTAGGTTCTTTATTGTAGATATTATATAGTCTTTGTATCAATAGGGAGCCAATGGTCATTATATCAATATAGAGCTCGACTTCTAAGGTATGGTATAATACTTTCATTATGTAGTGAGAAAAGGAGATCTAAATGGCAAATTTACCTAACTGCCCTAAGTGCGGCGACGAGTACACATACGAAGATGGTCATATGTTTATCTGCCCTATGTGTGGCAATGAATGGACAGAAGCTGACGCGCAAGCTGCAGCTGAAGCAGGTATCATTCGCGATGCTAACGGCAACGAGCTAGCTGATGGCGATACAGTTGTTGTTGTAAAAGACCTCAAAGTAAAAGGTGCGGGCATCTTGAAACAAGGTACGCGCGTAAAAAATATTCGCCTCATCACTGGTGCCAGCGATGGCCACGATATCGATTGCAAAATCGATGGTTTCGGTGCGATGGCATTGAAATCTGAAATGGTTAAAAAAATCTAATATAAGGAATCCCTACCGATATATCCGGTAGGGATTTTTTCATATCATAAATGGTATAATCAACGTATACTGCGTGTAGTGTGAGAGTATTTAGGCGAGAGGAAACTATGTTAAAACGTGTTGTGTTACTAGCCGTATTGGCGTCTATGATGGGGACGGTTAGTTCTTTGGGGGCTGATTTAAAGCCTACAGATGAGCCTAAGAAAAAATAAAGGAGCACTTATGGAATCTACAAAAGATTTAGAGAAATACACTTACGACCTACTGGCGGAGCGTGGCGTTACGGTAGAGGATATTGCAGAGCTCGTTTTATACGTTCAAAAACCGTATATGCCGAATTTAAAGATTGAAGAGTGCCGTGAACATGTGGCATCCGTGCTTTCAAAACGAGAGGTACACAATGCGATAATTACGGGCATTGAGCTCGACAAGTTAACGGAACAAAATAAACTATCTCAGCCGTTGCAACGCATTGTGGCTAATGATGAAAGCCTCTATGGCATCGATGAAATTCTAGCCTTTTCCATCGTTAATCTGTATGGTTCTATTGGCTTTACGAACTATGGCTATTTAGATAAGGTGAAGCCGGGTATTATCAAAAAGCTAGATAGTAAAGAGGGCGGTCACTGTAATACATTCCTCGATGATCTCGTAGGTGCCGTGGCAGCCGCTGCAGCAGGAAAGCTAGCTCATAATGAGCCACACCGCGTACGTCATGCGTTAGCTGAGGAAAAAGAATAAATGACTGCTATTGATGTTATCTAGAATTAATAGTATAACTAGTAGTGTAGTGAATAATTAATGTATTCTTTGTAGACTATATACAGGAGGAACTATGCAAAAGGTTCTGGTTGTTATCGATATGCAAAACGATTTTGTAGATGGTGCCCTTGGTTCAACGCAAGCACAGATGATTGTAGATAATGTGCGCAAAAAGATTGAAAGCTTTGATGGACCTATTATTTTCACCCGCGATACGCATGGTATAGATTATCTTGAGCGCCAAGAGGGGAAAATGTTACCAGTGCCGCACTGCGTGAAAAACACAGAAGGCTGGCATATTGTGAAAGGTTTAATCGAAGCTGCAGAAGGGCGTCCTATCATGAGCCCTGTATCCTTCGTAGATAAGCCGAACTTTGGGTCCTTTGAACTACTATCTCGTTTAGAAGGTATGAACTCGGTAAATCCAATTGAGTCTATTACACTTGTTGGCTTATGTACAGATATTTGCGTTGTTTCTAATGCGATTATATTGAAAGCCGGCTTACCAGAAATTCCTGTTTACGTAGATTCTAGCTGCTGTGCTGGCGTTACGGAAGAATCCCATCAAGCAGCATTAACAACAATGAAAATGTGCCAATGTATCGTTGAATAATTATCTTGTTATCACTATAGTAGATTGAATTACATCGGTGTATAGTGATTAACATATACTATTGATGCATAGTAAACATATAGCATTGAGTATTAGAATTTTATATTGCTAAACGAACCCAAAGGCTATAGGTTATCCTATAGCCTTTTTTATGGTCGTTTACATTGACGATTTTCTATATAATGTGTACAATAAATAAAGAATGATAATTCATATCAATAATAAATAACTGATGCAGGTGCATCGAAACGCTTTCACAAGAACGATACGTACTGATACATATCGTTCCATGTCCTAAATTTAAGGAGGACTATTATGAAACCTTTCGAACTCGCACCATTACCATATGCTTACGATTATCTTGAGCCTGTTATCGATGCAGAAACAATGAAATTACATCATGACAAGCATCATCAAGCGTATGTTAATAATTTGAATGCTGCTATCGCGAAATATCCTGATCTAGCCTATGGCTGCGTAGACTGCATCCTTGGAGATATCGCTAATGTGCCAGAGGACATCCGCCAAGCTGTTATCAACAATGGTGGCGGTCATAAGAACCACACCATGTTCTGGGAAATCATGACAAAACCAGATACGTCTAAATTGGAAGGCCCTTTGAAAGAGGCTATCGACGCTGAACTTGGTGGCTATGATGCCTTTGTTGAAAGCTTCTCCGTTGCGGCAGCTACACGTTTTGGCTCCGGTTGGGCTTGGCTAGTAGTTAATAAGGACGGCAAACTAGAAGTAACATCTACTGCGAACCAAGATAACCCTCTTTTGGAAGGTAAAACTGCTATTCTTTGCTTAGACGTTTGGGAACATGCATACTACTTGCACTACCAAAACCGTCGTCCAGACTATATCAAGGAATTCTTCCGCGTTATTAACTGGGACAAAGTATCTGAAAACTACGAAAAAGCCTTGAAACCACACCATCAATAAGATAGCTTTTAACACTGTATATCTCTCAAACTAGTTGATCTCAGAAATATATAAATCTCTCATTTTACTAACTCTCTTAAAACTACGACCCCTTTAGAGCCTTAAATCATTTACATTAGGCACATAATTTAATAGATAACGGATAGTTCATATATTCTCCTCTATACTTGACTGGAGATGTATTATCTATCCGTTATTTTTATATAAAAATGTTGATATTTTTAGAAAGAACTTTCAAAAGTATAGCCATGGATACAGATTTTATAATCGATATCGTTTATCATAGGGTCATAGATTATGTTAGATAAACCTTTCACAGTATATATTGCCTTGTATACACAGTAGTACGTATAGAGGGCTACTCACATAAGTAATAAACAATATTTTTGACACGAGGGGATCAAAATGGAAAAGAAATTAGATTTGTCCAAATCCGTATATGATTTGGTAACAGAATATCCTGAAGTAATAGATATTATGAAGGGTTTAGGGTTCAGCGAAATCACTAATAAGGTGATGTTGAACTCTGTTGGTAAAATCATGACCATCCCGAAAGGGGCTAAAATGAAGGGCGTATCCATGATCGATATCGTGAGCGCATTCATGAAAGCTGGTTTTACCTTAGAAGGTGAAATGCCAAATCTACACGGTGATGAAGCAGCAGCTGCTAAGGATACTCCTGTAGAGACTGCGGCTACTCAAGTAGAGGAGCCTAAAGCTAGCCAAAATACAGAAACTAATGAAGACGATACTGTTACAGATAGCGAACGTGTAGAACAATTGAAAGGTTTCTTGAAACGGTTAGGTACTGGTGAAGAGCTTGGTGCTGTTCGTGAAGACTTTGCGAGCCAATTCAAACATGTTGAGGCTAGTGAAATCATGAAAGCTGAACAAGGTCTTATGCGTGAAGGTACACCTCTAGAAGAGGTACAACAATTATGTGACCTTCACTCTGCGTTGTTCCATGGTTCCACCATTCATGAACAAATGGATGCAGAACATGCTAAAGTAGAAGCGGTTCTAGAAGCTCAAGAAAAGAGCAAGAGCGTTGTGGGGTTGGTAGAAACTGCAGGTCATCCGTTAAACCGATTAACAGAAGAAAATAAAGCGCTCGATGAGTTGATTGAGGCTATTCGTCCAAAAGTAGCAGACAAAACTGCCACTTATGATGATGTGAATACAGTGCGTCAACTATCTGTTCACTATGCTAAAAAAGGCGATTTATTATATCCAAAATTGAAAGTGGATTATGCAATCGGTGGTCCATCCATGGTTATGTGGACTGTTGATGGCGATATTCGCGACCAATTAGGTGATTTAGCAAAATCTAGCCAAAGTGTAGATGATTGGTATAGACGTTTTGATGAGCTTCTTACACGTGCTCAAGAAATGATCTACAAAGAACAAAATATCTTGTTCCCAATCTGTGCAGAAAACTTCAGCAAAGAAGATTGGTATCAAATTTACAAAGATACAGCACAGTATGAAGATATCTTTGGTGTAACACGCATTGCTTGGCCAGAAGCTGATGCCGCATTAGCTGCGCAAACTACAAAACCAAGTGATGATAATAATGCTATCGGTTTAATTGGTGGTACTTTAACTGTAGACCAACTAGATGCTATGCTCAATACAATGCCAATGGAGGTAACCTTCGTTGACCATGAAGATATTAACCGTTACTTCAACGATGGTGAAAAGGTATTTAAACGTCCTACTACAGCTATCGGTCGTGATGTGTACTCCTGCCATCCGCCAAAGGTAGAACCAATTGTACGCGGTATCATTGATTCTTTCCGTAAAGGTGACCGCGATAATGTGGCAGTATGGCTTGAAAAACAAGGTCGTCCATTCTATGTAAACTACATGGCTGTACGCGATCAAAACAATAACTATATTGGTACATTAGAACTCGTACAAGACATGCAATTTGCAAAGGAACATTTCGATAGAATTAAATAAAAACTAGTGTAATACTAGTAGTGTGATACAGTGAAACTTTGATACAAAAAGGCTGCTCTAACATTGAATGATGCTAGAGCAGCCTCTTTTATTTGTACGAAATGAATTCTCTAATATGATTAATGTATTTCCTGAATTAATGTATTTTTGATAAGAGGTACCCATTAAGGGTGTACGTACTTGATAATATTATGGGTAGCAGTCTTAATATTTTCAAGGCTAGTAGCCAAGTTTAGGCGTACAAAGGTGGCGTAGTTTTTGCCCCCAAACCATTCGCCAAAGTTTGGTGCAATGCAGCATTTATTTTCGAATAAGTCGTGCATATCTTCAGCCTTAACATAGGCACCAAAATCAATCCATGCTAAATAGGTGCCGTCCATAGGGCTGATGCGGATTTGTGGTAATGCCGTACAAAGCTCTCGGCACAGATATTCATAATTTTCACGTATAACAGCCAGTACATCTGTGAGCCATGCCTCCGACTCTGGATGTGTGTAGGCTACAGTGATGGCCGTTTCAGCAATAACATCGGAGTCCGTATGGTATACATGGGCTTTATAGAAGTTGAATTGGTCTCTCAGCTTTTCGTTTGGAATGATAACCTCTGCATGATGCAAACTAGCCATATTAAACGATTTGGACAGGGACGACATAGCAATAATGTTATCCGCATAGGCACCGCTAGCTACTGTTAGAGCCGATGTAAATGGTGTTGAACCTGTGATGAGATCCTGATGGATTTCGTCGCTGATGATGAGCACATTATGCTGCTTACAGATATTGAATAATCGATCCATTTCTGTTTCAGTCCATACGTGACCTACAGGATTATGAGGATTGCAGAGAATGAACAGTTTAACATCGTGCTTGGTAATCGCCGTTTCAAAGGCCTCGTAATCTACGGTGTAGCGATTATCGTCACTGCGTTTCATAGGAATAGCGATGATCTGACGCTGTGCATCGCTAGCGCTCGTATCAAAGGCGCCGTACACAGGACTTAGAACGGCAATGGCATCATTTGGTTTTGTGAAAGTCCCAATACACCACATAATGCCTGTAATGACATTCGGAGCGCTGGTGAGCCAGTCTTTAGAAAGTATACAGTTGTGGCGCCGCTTATACCAATCTATGACTGCTTCAAGATACTTGGGATTTGTCATGGTATAGCCTAAAGGTTGGGCTTTTACATAGGTACAAATAGCCTCTTGTATGCACTGAGGTGGCATAAAATCCATATCTGCTACCCATAGGGGTAATAAATCGGTGCGGCAAAATTTTAAGTGCTCGCCGTCCCATTTACGGGAGTGCGACCCACGGCGATCGATATAGTATGTTTCAGTAAAGTCTATTGTGCTCATAGTAAACCTCTATACATGTATGTTAATGTGGTGGAAATTAATTACTCTATCTACTATCAGTATACATGCATGGATATATATGTAAATATACCCTTAAGAATGGCTGTTACAGTATCTTCTGTTTCTATGCAATCCTTGCATGAATAGGGCCTATATTGGTATACAAAAGGTGCTATATTTGCTTGACTGTTGGGACTTTCACAATTTAGAATATACTATAGAATAGTGTGTGTCTGACCAGTGACCACACGACTATCGAATGGTTACAAAAGATAAATCTTAGCAGCATGTGGCGGCATCCCTATGTGAGAGGGCTCATCGGATTGCTCAGGTACATGCAACGCTGTATAAGTATAGTACTGGATCCTTGTTAGGAGGCATGTGCCATGAGTAACGAATTAAAACCACTACATTTTGATGCGGATTATACAATGGAGGAAGCGCTCGCTGAGGCGAAACGTTGTCTGAATTGTCCAAAACCATTGTGCCGTATGGGTTGCCCTATTGAAAACGAAATCCCTCGTTTTATCCAAGCTATTGCGCACGGTAACTTCGGTTTAGCCAACGATATCTTGGCAGAACGTACCAATTTGCCATCCATTTGTGGTCGCGTATGTCCGCGCGAAAACCAATGCGAAGGTAACTGTATCATGAATAAGGCGAAAAAACCGCCTATCAATATCGGTAAATTGGAACGCTTTGCTGCTGATTTTGAAAGCATCAATGAACTTCGCAAACCTAAGAAAATCAAGCAAGATCTTGGTAAGGTTGCCGTTGTAGGTTCCGGTCCTGCAGGCTTGTCCGTAGCCGGCGATATCGCTAAACTTGGCTATGATGTAACTGTATTTGAAGGTCAATCTGAACCAGGTGGTGTACTCTTATTCGGTATTCCTGAGTTCCGTTTGTCTAAATCTGTTGTACGTCGTGAAATCGCTCGTCTTGAAGGCTTAGGGGTTAAATTCGTATGTAATACATTTATCGGTCAAGATAAAACATTGGATGAACTCTTCGCTGAAGGCTTTGATACCATCTTTATCGGTACTGGTACTCATATTCCTCAAGAAGTACGTATGGAAAATGATGAAGTGCACGGTGTATTCCAAGCGATGTACTTGTTGACTAATGTACAATTAGTAGAAAATGGCGAGCTTGACAAGGATCAAATTCCTGTTAAAAAAGGGGACCGTGTTATCATCATTGGCGGCGGTAACGTAGCGATGGATGCGGCTCGTACATGCGTACGTTTAGGCTGTGAATCCGTAACAGTAGCATATCGTCGTAGCCAAGAACAAATGCCAGCACTATTGTCTGAATACGAAGAAGCACGTGCTGAAGGCGTTCAATTTCAATGGTTCGCTTCTCCAGTAGGTGTAGAAGGTAAAGACAAGGTAGAAGGCTTCAAATATGAAGTGATGGCTCTCAACGAAGATGGCGCAGGTATTCACGGCACAGGTAACTTCCAAGTAATGCCTGTAGATAAAATCATTATTGCTGCTGGACACAAACCAAATGCACGTCTTATCGGCGAAGGTAATAACCTAAAGGTAGACGAAAAAGGCTATATCATTACATCTGAAGATCCATATGGCATGACTAATCGCGCTGGCGTCTTTGCTGGCGGTGACGTTGTACATAAACCAGCTACAGTAGTACTCGCTATGCGGGAAGCTAAAAAAGCTGTTGACGGCATGGTTAAATACATGGAAATCAAAAAAGCTCAAGAAAGTGCTAATCAATAATCTTATAGAGATAATCAAAGGGGATTATACTTAGTATAGTCCCCTTTTACTATAAGGATTTGATAATTATATTGTTTTAATAGTGTTTTATTATTGGTTTCAGTTTACGGTCAAAGTAGAGGGGCATGTATATATGTACCTATTATGATGTAGGCTAATCCAGTGTAATATTAGAATTCAAATTTGTGTTTCCTGTATAGATAATGTATAGAAATTACGATAAATGCTTATAAAACCTGAGGTTATTGAGTGTAATACCTGTATTTTTAGTCTTAATTACCTCTAGATATACTAAAATTCCACGTATTGATGAAATCGCACATAATTTAATAGTCGTAGAAAAAAGCCTTAATAGAACTAATGTGAATATTAGTTTTTATTAAGGCTTTTACGTTATCGCTTTTCAACTGCTACTAGTCACGGCCTTGGGCTAGACGTATAGTAAAGGCATAACCATGTGTTGAGTGTGAAAGTAGATAGAGGTTGCTATGAATCCTATCCTATGTTGTCGTGATATACAGGTTCGACAAGAAGTTCACAAGCTAGGAGTATTAATTTTACTTTGGCGTAGACAATTGGGCATGACACAGTATCAATTAGCAGATAAATCAGGTCTAGCTCAATCTTATATAAGTGATCTTGAAAGTGGTGCTATTGATCCGCGATGGTCCACAATTTATAGGGTTGTATCTGGATTAGGACAAATGAGCGTACAAGATTTTCTAAATGGTCCACAAACCATTAGAAGCCTAAGGATTCATTGATAATAATAATCTCCATGGTTTGCATGTTACGCTGCGGATGCATAACTGCGTTGATTGTTGTTTTTGTATTTGCCATGATTTCTCCTGAAGGGATGTTTGGAATTAGAAGTTAATGTTTCGATTAGTAGTGTTTTCTATTTACTATTGTATCGTTTTATAGAACTAGAGTTCAATGGAAGCTATTTATCTTCCTTGGTATAAGAACGAATAGAGGTGAAGTATTACAATTTATTAGATTAATTATAGGAATAAAATCCAAATTATATATCTATAGAATAAAACTTTGGAATGAAATCCAACTTTATGGTAATATTAATATAAAGTTGGAATGGAATCCAAGTTTTGTAGGCGGTCGATATGATGACTGATTTTAACCGTAATTGGGTTCCATCTATGAGCACGTACATAGATGAGGGGGCCCTTATGAAATTGATTCAGCGCCATGGGTATATAGAGTTTTTGCGACGGAATCGTGAACGGTCTATTATTAAAGTCGTTTCTGGCATACGTCGTTGTGGTAAATCCACATTGTTTCGTCTCTTTAAGGATGAGCTACTAGCAGAGGGCGTAAAACCGGAACAGATTATTTCTATAAATTTTGAGGAGTTAGAATACGAACCTTTACGAGACTATCATAGGCTGTATCAATATATATTAAATCAAATGCAGCCTAATCAAATGAACTATATTTTTCTTGATGAGATTCAACATGTAGATCAATTTCATCGTGTTGTAGATAGCTTATTTGTAAAAGAGAACACGGATATTTATATTACCGGTTCAAATGCATATTTTATGTCTTCTGATATTGCTACATTATTGACTGGTCGATATGTAGAAATTCAGATGTTACCATTGTCCTTTGCTGAATTTTACTATAGCAAATATGAAGAGCAGCAGTATTCCCTGATTCCTGCCTACGAGGAGTATCTTCGTGAAAGTTCCTTCCCTTATACTCAGCAATTAGGGGGAGAAGATTTTGATATTCAAGAATATCTTCGCGGTTTATATAACACCTTGTTGTTACATGATGTTGTGGCTCGATTAAAGATTAATGATGTTACAATGTTACAAGATATTGTGCGATATATTATGGCCAATGTAGGTAGCTTACTTTCACCAAATAAAATAGCTAAATCTCTTGTTAGTGCTGGCCGAAAGATTGATAATAAAACGGTAGAACGATATCTACAAGGGTTACAAGATAGTTTGTTATTATACAAGGTGAATCGCTATGATGTACGAGGTAAAGAATTACTACGCATTAATGCGAAATATTATAGTGTTGATGCAACCTTGAGGAATTTGATTGTTGGCAATACAGGCCGCGATACAGGTCATATATTAGAAAATATTGTTTTTCTAGAACTCATACGTCGTGGATATGCTGTATATGTAGGTCAGCTAGCTAAAGGTGAGATTGATTTTGTCGCAGAAAAAGCCGGCATTACTGAATACTATCAGGTTAGTGAAACTGTGCTCGATCCAAATACGTTAAACCGTGAACTGGCGCCTCTTGAGGCTATTAATGACCAATATCCTAAGTTTTTGCTCACCTTAGATGAATTAAATAAAAATGCAAATTATGACGGAATTCAACAACGAAATGTTTTAGAATGGTTGTTAGAGAGCTGTTAACTTGCTATAATAATAGTATTGATATGGCATAAGCCAATGTTAAGGAGGCAAAAATCGTGGATTTAATTCAAAAATTAAAAGACCAAGTAAAACCATTAGGTAAAAAAATCGTGTTGCCAGAATACAAAGATGAACGCGTATTGAAAGCAACTGAAATCATTTTGAAAGAAGGTTTCGTAACACCTGTATTAGTAGGTAACCCAGCTGAAATCGCAGAAGCTGCTAAAGCTGTTGGCGTATCCGTAGAAGGTGCTGAAATCATCGATCCAGCTAACTACGATCGTTACCAAGAAATGGTTGATACATTCGTAGAATTGCGCGCTAAAAAAGGTATGACTCCTGAAAAAGCTGACGCAACTATGAAAGGTGACTGCTTATTCTTCGGCGCTATGCTTGTTCGTCTTGGCGCAGTAGATGGTATGGTTGCTGGTTCCGGTTGCCCAACTGCAAACGTATTGCGCGCTGCATTACAAGTTGTAGGTACTAAACCAGGCCTTAAAACTGTATCTTCTTCCATGTTCATGTTCACAAGCAAAAAAGAATATGGCGACGACGGTATGCTCGTATTCTCCGACTGCGGCGTATTGCCTAACCCAACTAGCGAACAATTGGCTGATATCGCAGAATCCACTGTAGAAAAAGCTCGCAAGGTTGTTGGCATGGCTGACCCTCGCGTATCCATGTTATCCTTCTCCACAAAAGGTTCCGCTTCCACTCCAGAAGTAGACAAAGTGGTTGAAGCTGTTAACATCTTGAAAGAACGCAACGTTGACTTCAAATTCGATGGCGAATTACAATTGGACGCTTCCATCGTTCCTTCCGTAGCAGAAAAGAAAGCTCCTGGTTCCAATGTAGCTGGTAAAGCTAACATTTTGATCTTCCCTGATCTTCAAGCTGCTAACATTGGTTACAAATTGGTACAACGTTTCTCTGGTGCGGACGCTCTTGGCCCATTGATTCAAGGGTTGGCTAAACCAGTTCATGACCTTTCCCGTGGTTGCTCTGCTCAAGACGTTGTAGACGTTGCGGCTATCGCTGCTGTTGAAAGCATCTAATAGTTACTCACACAATTATATATAAACATATGTAATATATATTTTGATATGCTGAAAGCTGGCTCTATGGGGCCAGCTTTTTGTATGTTCAATATATATCCATATATTTTATATTCATTACTTTATGTTATTTTCTACAACCTTATCATTGTTGTCATGTTACTTTCCAATTCGTAGCCATTGCGACAGACAGAATCCATGGTTGATCGTATAGTATAACTATAAGAATATAGATCGGCGTAAACCGTTGGAGGTGTATTTTATGAGTTTTGGAACTATTAATAAATCCATGACCGTAGCTGATGCGGTTAAAGTAAATCCAGAGTTAATGGATGTATTAGCAAAAGATGGAATTGATTTTTGCTGTGGTGGTGGACATCCTTTAGCAGAGGCTATTGCAGAAACAGGTAAAGATGTGGATGCATACATTGCTATGTTAAATGATGTACAAGTTGCTCAGAAATCTTCTCGTGCAGAGGTGCTTAGTTATTCTAAAGACCAATTGATTGACTACATTGTTCATACCTATCATCGAGAACAATTGAATATGATTGATGAAATTGACCAAGGATTGGCAAAACTACTAAATGTACATTATGACCATCATGGTGAGGAATTGACAAAGATTTATCAAACCTTTTTGCAACTCAAATCTGCTCTTGTACCTCATTTCCGGCATGAAGAACATGTAGACTTTCCTGAGTTTAAAGCGGGTAAACCAATAGACTTTGATGAACTTCGGGCTGAACACGAAGCTGCAGGTGTACTTTTGGAATCCTTAAGTGCATTGACCAACCAGTACACAGCACCAGCAGATGGCTGTGCTACTTATGTCTATGTATTTAAGACCATGAAAGCCTTAGAAGAAGGTCTTCATGAACATATTTTCTTAGAAAATTCTGTTTTGTTTGACATGAAGTAGATTATAATATCATCTGTATAACGACAAGGCTCTATTGCAAAATGGACCCTTGTATGTAGTAAAGGCACCAATCGAATGGTTGGTGTCTTTT
Source organism: Veillonella sp. Ser01 (assembly GCF_053850375.1). Classification (NCBI taxonomy): domain Bacteria; kingdom Bacillati; phylum Bacillota; class Negativicutes; order Veillonellales; family Veillonellaceae; genus Veillonella; species Veillonella sp. Ser01. Next base: position 225,535 of record NZ_JBSPUA010000002.1, read on the forward strand.
GTTTTCTTAAAAATTATGAGTTTGTAGCTATATTATGGTGAAATATGCGGTTTGCGTAAATACATATAGAAGGTGTATGATTGAATTAATTATATTTGATTAATATATTTAATCAATGTTTAAGTAAATGCACTTGATATGTATAAGTGTAGTTGTGTTTAGAGTCGTGAAAAGGAGAGGGCTATGATTTCTGTATTCGACACACATCCCGTTGTTTTTGAAAGTAATGATCGTACTTTAACAATTAGTTACAATGGTGTACTTTGCAAAAATGCAAATGGACAGGTTATAACTGACATTGATTTTGAAGATGTAAATGAGCTATATCTTACTAGATATCTAAATTCAAACGGTAATTATACTATTCTCTTTAGAGACCACAATTGGAAAAATATAGAAGGCCAAGATTTAGATACTGATCGTACAGAATCTAATACGGGTCATAATATTCGTGAAACAAAAGCTATTCTTACAGCCTTTGCTCGAAATAAATTGACCGCTGATTTTCCTGCAAATTTAGATACTCTTCAATTGCCACTGGATTCTTCCTTTATGGGTAAACGAGAAATTACCATTAAGAACGGTGTTATCTCAAATGGTAAAGTGGATATCCCTATTAATGAAATCCGTCGTGTAGTATGTGCATCTAATGGTACGATTAGTAAATTGCTAGTATACAAGGAAGAAAAGCCTAGCTCTTTCCTTAAAAAGATCTTTGATTCTCCTGATATGAAAATCACATTGAATGCCATTACGTTGCCGTTATTGGAAGCCATTGTAACGCGCAATACAGGTCATGGCATTGACTTCAGTCGTGGTAATGGCTTTGATCAAAAAGATTCCAACTATATCATCATTCGCTATCTTGACTCTGGTTACTTCCTTGAGAAAGACGGTACAGCACCTACAGAATGGCAGAAAACTGCTGCTGAAACAACAGCTAAATTTGGCTATGATGTGAAAACATTGTTATAATATTGGATACTTCGATATAGTATAGTCATGAGGTGATAACACCTTGGATATTAAGACATGTAGAATTTTAAATGATAATAATATCTATTGTATGAATATTTTAGGAGACGTATCATGACTGTATATAATTATTCCTTACTCAATAAAGTTGGTGAAGAGCAAAGCTTAAAAGATTTTGAAGGTAAAGTGCTTATCATTGTTAATACGGCTAGTAAATGTGGTTTTACTCATCAATATGAAGCCTTAGAGGCTCTTTATAAGAAATATAATGATCAAGGATTAGAGATTATTGCTGTTCCATCTAACCAATTTGGGGAAGAAGAACCTGGTTCTAATAGTGAAATCCAATCCTTCTGTAAGTTAAATTACGGTGTTACCTTCCCTGTGATGGGAAAAGCAGATGTGCGTGACGAAAGTGCACTAGAACTTTTTAAATATATGATTAAAGAGCAACCGTTCCAAGGTTTCCCACCGAGTGATAAGACGGAAATGCTTACAGATTATCTTAATGGTATTGACCCTAATTATCTTAATGATGATGAAGTAAAGTGGAACTTTACTAAATTTGTCATAGACCGTCAAGGTAAGGTGGTAGGGCGCTTTGAACCTGTTGTAAAACCGGCTGAAATGGAAACCTTCATCAAAGAACTGCTATAATTTAATCAAGAAAAAACCATCCAGATCAGTTAAAACTAGATCTTGAAACATAATAAACAGTAAAAAACTGCTTGTACTTATTGTACAAGCAGTTTTTATATAGCTTAGTTTTGTACGGCTGTAAAGCGTTGACGACCAAATTTGTGGTTGTTGATTTCATCCACTAGAATTTGTGCGAATGTAGCATATGAGATATAAGGTTTGCCTTCTTTGTTCAAGATAACATTTTCATTACCTAATACATAGTCATTAGATTCAGGGCCTTCTGCATCTAAGATTGGTGGTGGGGTAAACATTGTCCAGTCTACATTGCTGAATTTACGCAAGATATCGTCAGACTTACCATGAGTTTTTGAACGAACTAAGAATTTTGTAACGCATCTTTTACGATGGTTCGGATGCCTTCAATAGCACCTTCACGGCGAACAACACCTGTTACTTAATGACCTGCTTTGAGGGCTTTTTCTACTATACGATGACCTGCTTTACCATTTGCACCGATTACTAAAATATTCATGATGATTCTCCTTTTTGTGAAAGTCTCTTTTATTGAGAGCATAGTTTTTTGTGATGGAGTAAAGTTATTTTCTAGATACAGGTTAGTAAAGTTTACTCCGTAGTTGTTATTGTGTTCAGCTGATGACCTCATTATATAGTTGTGCAAATATTTTGAGTAGTAGAATTATTTTAGATAGGTACTATCAAAAGTGATAGAATTATGATTATTATTGATTAAAATTTTTTCAAAAAGTTTTGTACCCTAAAAAACAATACTATAAAATGCTTGCGATATGATAAATTTGTGATATGATTTGAACTACATTAGAAAGACATATTTCTAATCCTGAAATGGAGATAGTAGTATAGCTATACATGGTTGAGCTTAGCAATAGAGGTTTAGCCTTGTTATAAAAAGCTACTTAAGCTATATAGAGAAGGAGAACTATAATGGCAGAGCAACTCGTAAATGTTCATGATTTAGTGGGCCGCTGTCCTTTTGCAACGAGTCAAAAGTTATTAGCCGGTAAATGGTCTTTATTGATCATGCATGAATTGGTCGAAGGACCTGTGCGTTTCCGTGAGTTAGAACGACGCTTACATCCTATTACTCAAGCTACATTAACAAGAGCGTTACGTCAGATGGAAAATGATGGTCTAGTACATCGTGAAGTTTATGGTACTATTCCGCCAAAGGTTGAGTACAGCCTTACTGAAGTGGGAGCGGGGTTTAAGACTGTTCTAGCATCCCTTGAAACATGGGGAAACCAATATATTGACTATATGAAAGCCGCTGGCCGCATGTAAGAAATGCCAGCGGCATTTCTGCCCTTATTATGATTATAAACATGGGGCACTATATATTTGATAAGGCTTTAAAAAGCCTATATATATATCATGAATAGCTATTTGTTTATGTCATGTATTAAGAAAAATATGGTATAATAAACAATACGAATGATATAAATTCTCAATAAATGAGAGGTATTGATAATAATGTTGAATGTTACTTTTTTAGCGCATAGCGGCTTCCTCGTAGATGACGGTAAGCGTTGCTATGTGTTTGATTATTATAAAGATCCTAATAATATAGTTTGGCAATTAGCTAAACGAGGTCGTGAGCTTTGGTTCTTTGTGAGCCACACTCATGGTGATCACTTTAATCCGTCTATTACGGAGTTTGATGGTCCTCAAACTCGTTATATTTGCCATCAAGATGTACCGTTAGAGGGCAAGGTGAAGAAATGTATTACCATGCGCCCTGGCCAAGATGCTAACCTTGATGATGTAGGCATCCATATGTATGGCAGCACCGATGAAGGCGGCTCTTTCTATGTAAAGACAAATACGGCAAATATCGATTCTGATTCTATCTTCCATGCAGGTGACCTCAACTGGTGGCATTGGCTTGGTGATACTCCGGAGAATAATGCTGATGCAAAACGCATGGCATGGCGTGAGTTTAAGGAATTAGACGGCTTATCTGTAGACGTGGCGATGTTCCCGGTAGATAATCGTCTAGAAGATGCTATGGAGTGGGGCAGTATTGAGTTCTTGCGCCGAGTAGAGGTAAAAAAAGCCTTTATTCCTATGCATCTAAATGGTCCATTATGGACACCATCCGTGTATTTTAAAGCACTCTTTGGCGATGTTCCTGTATGGGAGCCTCAAAAAGATGGCGATGAATGCACATTCTAAATATACTTTCACAAGTTGTAGTTCGTGAAAGTTCGTGACCTATATGGTCACTACGTTATATGGGGAGAGTCTATATACGTAATTCAGTAAGTTAGGATCAAGTGATGATGAAAACTAAACCAGTGGCAACCACCCTATTGGTTGTCATGGCTATTATATTTTTAATTTCATATCCACAACGGCAAGATATGTTTTGGGCGTTTATTATGCACGTATCTGGGGCGGCTATGATCGGTGGCTTGGCGGACTGGTATGCGGTAACGGCACTCTTTACGAAGCCCTTAGGCGTTCCTTTTAAGACGGCCATTTTACCGCGCAGCAAGGAGCGACTCATTCAAATGGGACGCACCATGCTCAGTGAAGAGTTGTTGCGCGTGCCACAGATGTATTATGCTATAAAAAAAGAACGCGTCATGGTCCGTATTATCGAATACGGCATGAGTGATGTAGGACAAGGTCAGATTAAAGAAATCTTGTACGGTGTAGGTAATCAAGTCTTAGCCCATATGGATATTGAGCCTATGCGTCAAGAAATTAACAAGGCTGTTTATAAAGGCGTTACGAACTGGAAGGCGACGCCTCTCGTTATCTTGTTTGGCCGCTGCATGCTAGAACGCCAAACAGCAAGTGTTTTCTGGCTCTACTTTAACCGTACCTGTCAGCGTGTTATCGCATCAAATCAGGTATATCCTTATTTGTATCGCGTCATGCTGGACATTATGAAAACCTATACGAAGGATTCCTTCTTCCGCGAACTGGCTATTGCCTTTGGTGGGGACGGGCTTTCACCAGAACGATTGGTGGAAACGGTGCAGAAAAAGGCTGTTCAATTCCTCAAGGAAAACGAGTCCATCGATTCTGCGCTAGGTCGCTACGTATGGGGCCAAGCGATTCGATTCTTCAATAATTTGGAAACAAATAAGGAATGGCAAGCATTTATCGAAGAACATAAAGACCAATGGATCCGAATGGTTCTCGAAGAATGGGAAGGCAAGCTCATCGACGGCGATACTGTAGACTGGAATCGCCTCATGGACATCGTTATGGACCGCTTTAATGTGCTCGGTACGGAAATCTTGCTAAATCCAGACAAGCAGGCGCCTTTTGAACGGTTCTTCTTGCTTCGCAGTATTCCGTGGTTACAAAAATTAAATCCACTCATCGATAGAGTAGTAGGGCAGGAATTGTCACGTTATTCACCAGATGAAATCACCCAAATCGTGCGAGGTAAAATGTACTACGACCTCCAAATGGTTCGTATTAATGGTTCTCTTGTAGGGGCTGTCCTAGGCGGCATCTTCTACGGCTTGACCATTTTTGTAGAGGGGGTGCTCAAATGATTAGATATTTGAAATCCCTCACCCTGCGGCAGCGCGCAAACGGTATTCTTGGTTTGACTGCTCTATTGTACTGTTTTGCTTTCGTAGGTCAATTTTTCTTTGGTTCTGAAAGCTGGTACCAGCCGCTTTACTGGGCGGTGCAGTCTGCCCTTATCGGCAGCGTGGCCGACTGGTTTGCCGTAACTGCTTTGTTCCGTAAACCATTAGGTTTTCCATACCATACAGCGCTCATTCCAAGAAATAAAGATCGCCTTATCAATGGTGTTATTAAGCTGGTTGAGACAAAGATGCTTACCAAGGATCGTTGTAAGGTATTGTTAAATAATGTGGAATTTGTCCCATTATTTGAAAAATTCTTGCTATCACCTGAAGGGCAACGGGCAGCGCGTCTCGTTATCCATCAAGGTTTGCATCTATTATGGAAATCTCAAACGAGCGAGGAATGGGCACAGTGGGGGGCAAAACGCATTCGCGGTTTGCTAGAGAAGCATTCCCTTGTACCTGTGCTAAAACACGTTTTGCTCGATTTATGTGAACATAATCGCTACGAAGGCATGGTTGTACAAGTGTTGAACGTAGTTCAAGAACGTATTAACCATCCAGCTATGGTGACATGGCTTACAGCGGTTGTAGCAGAAGAGGCTCATAAGAAAAAGAGAAAAGGCTTCTGGTCTGATTTCCTTATCTCCATGTCTGAAGCGACCGATGTGGTAAACTACCATGAGCTAGCACAGGCTATCGTTCAAGAGGCCTATGCTATGCTTGAAAACTGGAAGCGCCCAAATAGTCCTGAACGGACTGCATGGCTTCGCCAATGGGTAGATCCGATTCGAAATATTGAAGATAATCGCGAAGTTTGTAATGCCCTTGATGAAGCGTGGGAACGTTGGATTCGCGAACAAGACTGGGAATCTGTCATTGAAAACCATTTATGCCCGTATGTAGAAGAACTATTACTCGTAGGGGACGAAAATGGGGAGACACCAGCTCAAGTATTAGTTAATATCGCTCTAGAATTGTGGACCGTATACGGTCAATCTGAAGACCTTAGAAACCGTATTGAAGTTACATTACACGATATAGGTGTCTATGTCCTTGAACAAGGCTATGACCTCATTGAAACGATTATCCGCCAAGTGCTCGGCGGCCTTAGCACAGAGAAGTTTATTTACTTCATCGAATCTAAGGTAGAGGACGACCTTAGCTGGATTCGTATCAACGGTGCTATCGTTGGTGCTGTAGCGGGTCTTGTTGTATGGACCTTCCTAGAATACGTTTATATGCCGCTATGGCAACAATTCATAGGCTAAACAATTCAAGGTTAAATACTATAAACGCTACATAATACAAAAACGCTACATAATACAAAAACGCTACATAATACAAAAACGCTACATAATACAAAAACGCTACATAATACAAAAAAAACGCTAGCAACGAGACGATGTCTCTGTGCTAGCGTTTTGTTATATGTATGTAAGCTTTAGCTTATTCTTCAATTCTATTGTATGGCAATCGAACTGTAAATGTAGTTCTTACTTGTGGCTCACTAGCGGCCGTTACTGTGCCGTGGTGCAAGTTAATAACTTTATTTACAAAGTACAGGCCAAGGCCGATACCGTGGTTGGATTTCTTGTTCCGAGATTGCTCTGTTTGATACATTCGATCCCAAATATGCTCGAGGTTTTCCGGCTCGATACCGATGCCGTTATCTGTTACCGTGATAATCAGTTCACCACCTGCAAGCTTAGCTGAAATGTCGATAGTGGAGTTCGTAAACTTGATAGCATTATCTACTAAGTTTGTAATAGCTCGACGCAAGGATACTTCATGAGCTGTCATACGTAGATTTGGCTCAATGTGAGATGTTATGGTGATTTGCTTTTCTGTATTTTCTGCACAAAGCCGTGTATAGTCATGTACCATATTCGTTAACATCAACGACACATCTACAGGCGATAAGTTAAGGTCATGTGCATTTTCAAGGCGTGCTACATCGAGCAGTTGGCTTACGAGGTTTGTCATAAACTTGGCTTGTTCCAAGATATGTGTCAGACCTTCACGTAAATCATCCTCTGTACGACCGTATTTTAAAGCAAACTCACTTTCTGCTTTAATAACCGCAATCGGTGTGCGTAATTCGTGGGATACGTCAGAACTAAATTGCTTCTCCCGATTGGAAGAGTCTTCAAGGCCTGAAAGCATGCGGTTAAATGTGGTAGTGAGCTCGTATATTTCATCCCGTGCTGTACGGGATGGAATATCAATACGGCGACTTAAGTCATTATTCTTACCGATAACCTTAGCTGTTTTCGTCAAGGTTCGGACCGGCTTGAGGCCTTTTTTGATGAATAGATAACCGCCTAATGATGAAATCAACAAGAATATGATATCACCTAATAATAAACTATATAAAAGGTTTTCTGTTTTTTTAGAGGCCGTTTTTACCTTTGTAACGGCGCGCAAAATACCACGATAATTTGGTTCGTTAACCGGTGTATCGTAGTAGTAGAAGGTATCATCACCAACAGCGATTTCTCCAACCTGACCCAAGGATAGGACTGTTTGATTAGGGAAGCCATCTGGTAGCGCACCTTTAATGATATAGCCGTCCTGGGTTGATACAAAGAAGAATGTGTTATCTTGGTACGGCTTAAATTTGCGGATATCCGTAGCCATGATCATTGCTTGCTGCTGTAAGCGCTCGCGAACTTCTTTGTTATCGGATTCGTGCGTATATGCATAAATCCATGCGGATGCAACCATCAAAATGATAAGCAAGAAGATGGTATACCAAGACATGATTTTAAAAGTTAGGGGCAGCCGATTAAATAAATCGGTAGCTGCCCCAGACATGGTATCTAGATCTCGGTGAGGATCATTAGTTTTCTGTTTTGAGGACATACCCTACTCCACGAACTGTTTGAATGAGTTTTACATTCTCGTCAGTATCGATCTTTTTACGTAAATCTTTGATGTATACATCGATAAGATTAGAGTAGCTTTCATAATCGTATTCCCAAACGTGATCAAGAATTTGTTGACGGGATAATACGATGTTTTCGTTACTTGCTAAATAGTATAAGAGGTCGAATTCTTTTGCAGTCAATGTGATTGTTTCGCCGTCCCGTTTAACAGTACGTTGAGGCACATTGATAGTAAGAGGACCAACATGGATATCATTTTGTGCATGACGTGCGTTACGGCGAGCCAATGCATAGATACGAGCAGTTAACTCTTCAAGATCAAATGGTTTTACAAGGTAATCATCAGCACCTGTGTTGAGACCTGTAACTTTATCTTGTAAGGAATCTTTTGCAGTTAAAAGCAATACAGGTGTTGTATTACCATCGTTACGCATTTGAGCAAGAGCACTAATACCATCGAGGATTGGCATCATGATATCCATAACGATAACGTCATAGCTGGATGTGTTTACATAATCAATCGCTTGTTGACCGTTGAAGCATGTATCAACCGTCATATTCTCTGCACGTAAATATTTGGCGGTAATGCCATTTAGCATTTCTTCGTCTTCTACAAGTAAAATTTTCATTCTCTGTTCTCCTTATGTATGAGTTAAAAATATAGCTCTCCAACTACATTAATATAGTCATTATATATATAAGCTTTCTTTTTTGTGAAAGCCACAACACCATATAAGGGTGACTATATATATATAATATTATATAACTTATTTATCTATTATCATACCTTATACAACAGGAATGAGCAAAAGATGAATGTATATGCGAGTTTATAAGCACCTTCTTCATGTTTTTAAAGCCAAAAGACGGGAAAAACTTGAAACTTAATGAATTCTGCTAATGAATGAAGATGAACTATATCGAAGATTGCCGTATGCGCATAGATAGACCTGATTTTACCAATTTTGGCGAGTGTGAAAGAAATCACTAGAAAAACTTGTGATAATAATTATCAGAGAGATAAATACCAATGATAGTCGTAGAAATTTAATGATTTTCGATGGTTAAAATCGAGGTAGTTTTGGTAGGAATTTAACGGATATTAATTATTATGAATGATTTCGATATTGAACAAACACAGTATTTATAGGGCTAGTTGATGTATTGTAAGAAATAAAAATATACAAAAATTTCGGAACCGAATTACTTTCGTAATATCCTTAACTTCTTGTATGAAATATTCATAAATCTATTTTAAATGTTCATAAGTAAACAAGAAAAACATTAAGTGAAATAAATTATCAATTAGATTAATCGAAATTAATTATGCATAATAGGGTTTAGACATCATACAAAATGCTCTCTATAATTATAGGTAAAGAAATAAGAAGAATCGCATAAGTATGAGGTTTTTCTTGAAAGAAAAATGATTAGGTTATCAAAAATTTTTATAAGTTTTTGAAATGAGATAGTCTAACAAGTTTTCTTATTAATAGGTAGTTATGAGGAGGTCATTATGGAACAGTTTGATGTTCTAGTAGTAGGTAGCGGTGGCGCTGGTCAACGCGCGGCTCTTGAAGTTGGTCGTCGCAAAGGCTTAAATGTAGCTCTTATTACTAAAATTTTCCCAACCCGCTCTGCAACAGCAATGGCGCAAGGCGGTGTAAATGCTTGTTTGAATAACGTAGCAGCTGAAGACACAATCGAAACACATACTTTCGACACAGTAAAAGGTTCTGACTATCTTGGCGACCAAGATGCAATCGAATTCTTCTGCTCTCGTTGTCCAGAAGGCGTACTTGAAATGGACCACATGGGTGCTCCATTCTCTCGTACAGAGCAAAACAAAATTGCTCAACGTAACTTTGGTGGTCAATCTTATCCACGTACTTGCTACTCTGCGGATAAAACTGGTCACATAATTTTGCATACTACTTATGAACAATGCTTGAAAGAAGGCGTACACTTCTTACAAGAATGGTACCTTTTAGATCTTGTTAAATCTGCAGAAGGTCATGTTGGTGGCGCTGTAGTTTGGAACATGAAAGAAGGTCGTGTAGAACAAATTAAAGCGAAAGCTGTTATCTTGTCTACTGGTGGTGCAGGTCGTATTTTCTGGACTCGTACTACAAACCCATTCCTTTCCACAGGCGATGGTATGGCAGCAGCATTCCGCGCTGGTAATGCATTGAAAGATATGGAAATGATCCAATTCCATCCAACTGGTCTTGGTCGTACTGGTATCTTGATGTCTGAAGCGGTTCGTGGTGAAGGTGGCTACCTTCTTAACTCTGAAGGCGAACGTTTCATGAAAAAATATGCGCCTAATAAAATGGAATTAGCATCCCGTGACGTTGTAGCGAAAGCAATCGAAGATGAAATTGCTGCAGGTCGTGGTTTCGGTTCTGGTCTTAACGCATATGTAGTAGCTGACCTTCGTCACTTAGGCCCTGAAGTTATCATTGAAAAACTTCATGGTATCCGTGACTTGGCTATGACTTTCGAACATTGCGATCCATTAGTACAACCAGTACCTATTCGTCCTACATGTCACTATACAATGGGCGGTATCGACGTAGTTGATTACAAAACTTGTGCATGTGAATTGCCTGGTTTGTTCTCCTCCGGCGAAGCTTCTTGTATCTCCATCCACGGTGCTAACCGTTTAGGTGGTAACTCCTTGGCAGACGGCGTAGTATTCGGTAAAGTATCCGGTGCTGGCGCAGCTGACTATGCTGAAACACATGAACAACCTAACGTAGATGCAGAATTAGCTGCAGCTGCAAAAGCTTGGGAAGCTAAATTCACTGAAGTAACATCTCGTGAAGGCGGTCGTCCTGTAGTTGAAATCCGCGATGCATTGGCTGATGCAATGTGGAACAAAGTAGGTATCTTCCGTAATGAAGATGGTATTACTGAAGCATTAAAAGAAATCGATCAATTGATCGAAGATTACAAAACTTGTTATGTAGGTGACCCTGAACGTACTTACAACATGGCATTCGTTAACTATTGTGAAATCGGTTCCATGTTAACAGTAGCTAAAGCTATTGCTATGGGCGCTTTACACCGTCGTGAATCTCGTGGTGCTCATATCCGTGAAGACCATCCAAAACGTAATGATGAAAGATACTTAAAACACTCTTTGATCAAATTGGGTGCTAACGGCGAGTACGAATTGACTGAACGCGACGTAGTGTTCACTAAATACGAACCACAAGAAAGGAAGTACTAAGATGAGACAAATCACCTACCATATTCACCGTTACCAACAAGGTCGCGCGTTTGTACAGACTTTCAAATTTGACTATGAAGCTGACCGTACAATTCTTTGGGGCCTTCAAAAAATTAAAGATACTCAAGATCCAACTTTAACATTCTTGGCAGCTTGCCGTTCCGCAGTTTGCGGCGCTTGCTCCATTCGCGTAAATGGCGAAGCAATGCTTGGTTGCGAAGCTAAAATCGACGAATTAACAGAACGTTATGGTACTGATGAATTGACAATTGCACCAATCGGCAACTTCCGCGTTATCCGTGACTTAGTTGTTGACTGGGAAGCAAAAGTTGATCGTTTGAAAACAGTTGCTCCTTGGATCTTCCTTAAAGCAGAATTCAACGAAGGTGACAAAATCGTTCGCCAAACTCCAGCTGACTTCAAAAAATTCGTTGCTGGTACAGAATGTATCCTTTGTGGTTGCTGCGCATCTGAATGTAACAAATTGACTGCACGTCAAGATGACTTCTTAGAACCATATGTATTCACAAAAGCTAACCGTTTCGTATTGGATAGCCGTGATGATGCACCTATGGCTCACATTCAACCTGCATTCGACAACGGTCTTTGGAAATGCGTTCACTGCATGAACTGTATCTCCCGTTGTCCTAAACACTTAAAACCTGCTCAAGATATTTCCAACTTGCGTAAAGAAGCTACAAAAGCTGGTCTTACTAACAGCAAAGGCGTTCGCCATGCAGTTGCTTTCAAAGACGATCTCTACAAAACTGGTCGCTTGAAAGAAGTTTCTATGAGCTTGAAATCTGATGGTGTTGTTGATTCCGCTAAACAAGCATTCTATGCTTTACGTTTGTGGAAACACAGCAAAATCAATCCATTCGAACTTGTAGTACCTCAAAAACCTGTAAATGGTATTGATGGTGTTCGCAGACTTATGAAAGCAGCTGAGGAGGTAAGCAAATAATGAAATACGCATTTTTCCCAGGTTGCGTTCTTGAAAGCGCTGCCAAAGAAGACTACTTAGCAACAGTTGCTGTAGCTAAAAAATTAGGCATCGAGTTGGAAGAGCTTGACGGTTGGACTTGCTGCGGCGCGTCCCACGTTCAAGACATCGCTCCAGAAATTACACTTGCCACAAATGCTCGTAACATTGCATTGGCAGAAGAAAAAGGTTTGAACCTTTTAACTGTATGTAACACTTGTACTTTGATGCTTCGTGAAGCTAAAAACGAGCTTGATAAAAACGAAAAAGAAAAGAACGAAGTTAACAAAAAATTAGCTCAAATCGGTAAACAATACCGTGGTACAACTGATATCACTCATTTCTTATGGGTATTGATCCGCGATTACGGTTTGGACAAATTGAAAGCTAAAGTTGTTAAACCTTTAACTGGTTTACGTGTAGCTGAATACTATGGTTGCCATATTCTTCGTCCTCAAACTGAATTGGGCTTTGAAGATTATCAAATGCCTACATCCTTAGCGGATTTGATTTCTGCTATCGGCGCTACACCAATCGACTTCTCCCGTAAACTTGATTGCTGCGGTTTCCATGCTGTATACCCTGCACATGATTCCGTAATGCAAATGACTGGCTCCATCAACAAAGATGCAGCTACAGAAGGCGCAGATTGTGTAGTAACTCCTTGCCCACTTTGCCAAATGCAACTTGATATGTTCCAAAAAGAAGCAAAAGAAGTTGTTGGCGGTGGCAAAGATATGCCAATCTTGCACATGTCCCAATTAGTGGGTCTTGCTCTTGGTATTTCCCCTGAAGAAATGGGCATGCCTAAACGTCACTTAACTGACACTGCAGCAGTGACTAAATTCGTTGGTTAATTCGTTTGATTTAGACATGACCTCAGTTGGTCCTCGTATTGTCTTAAATCTAAACCTATTATCATAATTACCAGAAGAACCCCCTAGCTTAGGCTAGGGGGTTTTTCTTTTGTGGACTAAAGCTAAGATGGGTTGTTTGATATTAACATGAAGAGTTTGTCGATAATACAGTGTTTATCTGTATTGGTGAAGTGAATTCTCTTTGATATGAGATGATAATTGTAGTATAATAAATACATTAATTGTATACATTTAAATGAGTAATAGATAATACGTTATTACTCATAAATTATTTTAATACTATATGTTTTGAGGAATATAACAATAAGAGGGTAAATTATTATATTAGATTTTTTTGAAATATATAGCTGAGGGACACTAGTGTTGTAGAGTGTTATACACAGGGAGGCTATAATGAATGATATGTTATTAGAATATATTGATCGCATAATCGATGAAGAGAAAGACCATCGTGTTTTTCCTGTAGAGTTTAATGATAAAACCTATTATGTAAAACAAGATATCGGTAATCACCGCTCTAGTTGGATTAAACCAGCTCCTAGAGCTTCTTTTGATTATGAGTTTTATAAAATTTCCTTCGTAAATACTCAGTTGCCTGTAGCACCAGTGATTGCTGGTTTTAGAGAGCATTATTTCGTTACAGAAGGGTCTGGTAAAACATTAACTTATTATAGTGAATTGCCAGCGCAACATCCTGATGATGATAGCTTACAAGATATGGTCACTCATATCTTCTATAGCTTTGGTAAAACATTGGGGCAACTTCATGACTATGGTTTGTCCCATGGCCGTCCTGCCATGCGAGATATCACCTATGATCCAGATACTGATAAGGTTACTTTATTAGATTGGGAAAATGGTCGTCGTTGGCCTGAATTTACACCGCAAGGTTGGGATTTACTCATCTTTGTGCATAGCTATTTGCGTGAAGATAATCTACCGATTTCTTACCTATACGCTATGATGAATGGCTATAGTTCGGCTCGTACGGCGCGCGATACGGTGTTACATGTAAAAGAAATTTTACGTAAACATGAATATCTCTTTAAATTCTGTCGCTTATTAAACCCGCTACACTTTGTAGATACTGAAGCAGCTGTAAAAGCACATGACTTTATGCTAGCCTTGAAAACTGAATAGTATTTATCTATTGAGCATAGACCTTAATAATGGATTATAGTACTTTATAGATTTTCATTGCCCTTTATGGGCTTATGTAGACCTTTACGGTTGTTAGTTAATTTGTATAGCTAATGACTTGTAAGGGTCTTTTTCTGTATTTATGACAAGTTTATAGCGTGTATGCTCCTGTATTGTTTGTTAGATTTATATAAATACTGTAAGAAGTATAGATTTAGAGTTGTTGTTCTCTGACTTTCACAATGATTACCGTAATTACTTTAGAGGGGGTTGTCGAAGGAGGACCTCAGGAATATAAGAGGGTGAAAGGAGGTGATACGATGGCTAACATTAAACGCACTAAATTGGTGTTGCGTTTTAACATCGGCACCGAAGATGCGCCGAAGTACAAAGACGTAACCTATACACGTGTTGCAGAAGAAGCGTCCGACGATAATGTAAAAACCGTTGGTAATGCGCTGGCAGCATTGTATGACCACAGCTTGTCCGACGTGGTCCGCGTCAATGAAGTATCTTTAGGACATTAATTGAATCTCATCTATTCGTTTTTTAGGTGATCCAAACACATCCTTATTGTCAGTCTTTATATCCTCGCATAGTCGTAACAGGATATAGAGATTGCAAACCCACACATTCCCATCCTTATTGATATGAATTGTAGATAGATATATTTAATCTAAGTGTAATTTATGTAATTACAGAATTGCAGAGTTACAGAAATCATCCTATTCTATCTAAATTCGAGAACTTGTTTATGATACGTGAAAGGAGGCGCCCACATGGCGGAAAAACGCGTTGTATATCTTACATTTTCTACGGTCGGTGGTAAAAGCACATCAGTCACAATTAGTGCTCCTCGTGCTGGAATTACTTTACAAGATGCTAAAACAGCGGCTAATGCGCTAGTAGCTAACAAAGTAATCCTTGGTTCTGGTGATGCAGAACTTGCTGCATTTACTACGGCTCGTGAAGTAACAACTCAAACTACTGAATTGCAATAATCGTATACAGTTAAATGGTAAAAAGGCTTTCACCTGTGGTGAGGGCCTTTTTATTATGGTAAAATATAAGATATACCGAATAGGTATGGTAATGATGAAAATACTATGCCCAAAAATTTGTGCATAATGGACCCGGATGGTGATTAAAAAGGGGTAAAACAGTGGAATATATTATTTCATTTATGGAAACGTATGGCTATGGAGCCATGTTTATTGCAATGGTTTTGGAAAATGCTAACATTCCTATTCCTAGTGAAATCGTCTTAGGTTTTGCAGGATATCTGATTGCTCAGGGCATATTTGATTTACATACGACTATGGTTGTAGGTATTTTAGCAGGGATTGTAGGCTCTATATTATCCTACTGGATGGGTGAGTATGGCGGACGTCCATTTCTTTTGAAATACGGTAAATACATATTCTTTAATGAATATAAATTTGAACTCGCTGAAAAGATGTTTAATAAGTATGGTGGCGCCGCGGTGTTCTTTGGCCGTTTGTTGCCAGGTGTTCGTACATTTATTTCTTTCCCAGCTGGCATGGCTCGTTATCCTATGTGGCATTTTGTCATTTGGACTGTACTAGGCACGATTCCTTGGACAATCCTTCTTGTTTACTTGGGTAAAGTGCTCGGTGAAAATTGGAAGGATCTTATCCAATACAATCATGAATTCTTGATTGTTATGATTGTTGTATTCGTTATTATAGCGGCTGTATTGGGCTTTAAATACTATCGCAATCGCCGATAAGGAGGCCCTTATGAAACTTTCACGATTAACGCCAGTCGTATTTATTGTATGGCTTGTTTTTTATCTGTTTGGCAATAATATGTTGCCTGTTACGGATCCGGTGGAATCTAACTATGCGTTAACTGCTAAGGAAATGGTTCTCTCCGGAGATTGGTTGTCACCTCAAATTTACGGCACCTATTGGTACGATAAACCGATTATGATTTATTGGCTCATTGCCCTTGGATTTAAAATCTTTGGTATCGCTGATTGGGTGGTTCGTTTACCAAGTGCTATCTTTGGTGCTTTATCTGTAGCGACTATGTACCAATCGATGCGTACTATGAGCGGCAAGTGGGCCCTAGGCTTAATTGGGGCCGGTGTTCTTGGTACATCCCTCATGTTCTGGACCGTAGCTCATGGAGTTATTACGGACATGGTGCTACTTTATACGACGATCATGGTCATGATTTATTCCTATAAGGGGATGGTGGAACAGAAACCACATGCTATGATTGTGGCCTATATCTTTGCAGCCCTCGGGGTGCTCACAAAGGGGCCTGTAGCACTTGTCTTGCCGGGGATGATTTTACTTGTCTTTGCCGGTATCAATCGTTCTTGGTCGATGGTGAAAGCTATCTTTGATTGGCGTGGCATTCTTGCCTTTTGTGTAGTCTGCTTGCCGTGGTATGTGTATATGTACAGCGTTCACGGGCAAGATTTTATCAATGGCTTTTTAGGGCTTCACAATGTAACACGGGCCACGCAATCTGAGCATCCGGAAGATAATGTATGGTGGTATTATATCGCCATCTTCTTAGGGGCTTCTTTGCCGTGGACTGGTGCCGTTATTTACGGTATGATTGATGGTTTTAAACAACGACATACTGGCTTTATCTATAACATGACTTGGGGCGTAGGTATCCTTTTATTCTATACCTTAATGGCTACAAAATATCCTTTATATACATTTGTGAGCTTAGTTCCCTTTAGTGCTATCGGCGCTATGGGCGTTATGAAGATTATACGTAAAGGTAAATCTAGAGCGGTTAAATGGGTCATTATGGGACCTACCTTACTCTTATGGATTGCTTATGTAGCGGGATCATTCTTTGCTCCATGGGGCTTTTATTTCTTGCTCTATGTTGTGGCGGCCGTAGCCGTACTCTTGTTATTCCACGCATGGTATACGAAAAAAGGGTATCGCCTTGTTAGTATCATTGTTCTAGGTACGATGGTTATTTCTTCCATTGTTGTGGTAGAAGGGTTAGAACCATTTGTAAAGCAGCGTAGTAATATCGATGTAGTACCTGTGGTAGATTCCTATGATGGGGATATCTATTACTACAACGGGTACAGTACATCTGCTGTATACTATACAGGTCATAAGATTATTAAAATCAACGGTGATGAAAGTCGCTGGGATGATCGAGATAAATTGAAAAAACGCAGTGCTGAATGGTCAAAGAAATATCTTATGGAACAAGTTAATGAAGAGGAATTTAACAAGATAATCGCCTCTGGTAAACCTCTAATGCTCATCGTTCCAAAAGGTGAAATCAAGCACTTCCGTCAGTCTACAATCTATCCAAATGTATCTGAGTCTAGCGAAGCTGGTACAGCTGAGGTATATGTATTGAATAAAAAGACTATATTCAAGTAAGTTTAACAAGAAAGTCTAACAAGTAAATAACGACTAGTAGATAGGTAGCATCCTTTGGGTGCTACCTATTTTTTGTATATAGATGACTGTATGTATGATGTATCTAAATGATTGTAGTTTGTGATAAGTCAAAAGTGGTTGGAGAGATTGAATGGATTATTGATATATATATATATATTTGATCCTAGGTATTCTGGCTTATATTGA
The DNA here is from genome assembly GCF_053850375.1 of Veillonella sp. Ser01. Taxonomy (NCBI): domain Bacteria; kingdom Bacillati; phylum Bacillota; class Negativicutes; order Veillonellales; family Veillonellaceae; genus Veillonella; species Veillonella sp. Ser01. The sequence continues at coordinate 243,464 of NZ_JBSPUA010000002.1, forward strand.
TGTATTTCGTACTCAAATAATAATACCTACAATATTGCTATGTTTTATTGACATAATTAATACATATTGATATAGTAGGGTATAAATGAGTTTAGAAGACAAGGTGTTCTAGAACCAGACTTCATCTAGGTTTTAGAAAAGTGTGAAAAATGACATGTGTCAAAAACGCCCCTTGTTATGAGGTAGAAAGAGGGGAAGTTATGAAGAAGACCTGGTATCTAATCATCGGAGTGGTTCTCTTGGTTATTGGCTGCATAGCCTATGGTTATCATGAACACCATAAACCAAAGACGGCTCAAGAATTAAAGACTGTACGCGTAGCCTATTTACCAATTACCCATGCATTGCCGGTATTCGCTACAAAAGAATTAGAAACGGCAGATGGTCCTGTACATGTAGAGCTTGTTAAATATGGATCTTGGCCAGAGCTCATGGATGCGTTAAATACTGGTAAGGTAGATGCCGCAGCTGTTCTTGTTGAACTTGGCGTAAAGGCTCGTGAACAAGGTATTGATGTCCGTGCTGCTGCACTTGGTCATACAGAGGGTAATATTATCATCGTAAATAAGGATATTAACTCCGTTCAAGACTTAAAAGGCAAATCCTTTGCTATCCCTCATAAACAATCTACTCAAAAAATTCTCGTGGATTGCATGCTTGAAGAAGCGGGTCTTTCTGAAAAAGATGTACAAATCGTAGAAATGAGCCCTCCAGAAATGCCTTCTGCTCTATCGGTAGGACAAATTGCTGGGTATAGTGTAGCCGAACCATTTGGCTCTCTAGCCATTGAAATGGGAACTGGGAAGGTCTTCGAAGATCCTGACCATCTCTGGCATGATAATATTTGCTGTGCTCTTGTGTTTAATGGTCAATTCGTCGATGAACATCATGACTTGGCAAAAGCTTTCACAAAAGCCTATCTTGATGCAGGTAAATACCTAGATGAGCATCCAAAGGCACAAGAAGAGATTTCCTTAAAGTACATGAAGTTTAATGACCCAGTTATTGAACGTTCCCTCAAAGTGATTGGGTTTAAAGATTTAGCCCTTACAGAGGACCGTTATAATGCGCTTGTGCATCACATGACACATATTGATTTAATCAAAAAAGTGCCGGCCTATTCAGAGTTTGTAGATCAATCATTGTTACCATAGGAGGGGGACCATGAAGAAATATACATATGTGCCAGGTTCATTTATCGCAGCTTGGCTAATTTGGGAGTTAATCGTTTGCCTCGGCGGTTTTAATGAAGCGCTATTGCCAACGCCGTATAAGGTGTTGGTCGGATTTGGTGAACTCATTGGAGACGGTGTCCTCTTTAAGGATATTGCAGATAGTTTAGTACGGTTCTTCATCGGTTACATCATTTCTGTTGTGGCTGGTGTATTCTTCGGCCTTATCTTGGGGTGGTATAAGGGGATTTGGAACTACATCAATCCAATCGTTCAAGTCATTCGACCAATTTCTCCTGTGGCGTGGTTGCCCTTTATCGTTCTCTTCTTCGGTATCGGACAAGCACCAGCTATCGTTATCATCTTTATCGCAGCATTCTTCCCGGTGCTATTGTCCACCGTGTCTGCTATTCAAAATATTGACCCTGTGTACATCAAGGTAGCGCGCAACTTTGGTATTAAACAGCCAGAACTGTTATTTAAAATCGTATTACCTGCCGTATTCCCAGGCATTGCATCGGGTCTTCACATCGCTCTCGGTACAGCGTGGATTTTCCTTGTAACAGGGGAAATGGTAGGCTCTCAAACGGGCCTTGGGTTCCTCATTATTGATATGAGAAATAACTTGCGTAACGATCTCTTGATGGTAGCCATTTTAACCATCGGTTTCGTTGGGCTTTTACTCGATTGGGGCGTGTCCCTCATCGAAAAATGGATTTACAAACGTTGGGGTATTGAGAAATAGGAGGTGGCCTCATGGGTTACATTTCGGTGCGCAATGCACACAAGGAATTTATGAAAGATGGGGAACCACTCACCATTCTTGAAGATATTAACTTAGATATTGAAAAGGGCGAGTTTATTTGCCTTCTAGGCCCTTCTGGTTCTGGTAAAAGTACGCTATTAAATGCTATAGCTGGCTTTGAGCTCGTTACATCTGGTTCCATTACGATCGATGGTGAAGAGGTAAAAGCCCCTCAACTCAGATATGTAACGGTATTTCAAAACTATGGCTTGTTGCCGTGGCGTACAGTGGAAAGCAATATCGAGCTAGGTCTTGAAAGTAAAAAGGTGCCTAAAGAAGAGCGCCCTGCTATCATCGACAAATACGTTAAAATGGTAGGCCTCGATCACGCTCGCAATCGCTATCCTGCAGAACTATCTGGGGGCATGCAACAACGTGTATCCATTGCTCGTGCACTAGCGGTTGATCCTGATATTATCTTCATGGACGAACCACTAGGTGCCCTTGATGCGTTGACACGCATCAACTTGCAAGATGAAATCTCTCGCATCTGCCGTGAAGAAGGTAAAACAGTTGTATTCGTTACTCACGACATTGAAGAAGCCGTAGTCCTTGCGGATCGCGTTGTAGTACTAGCCGCAAATCCAGGTCGAGTACAAACTATCATCCCTGTAAACATCATAGATAGAACAGACCGTACATCGCCAAACTTTGTTAATATTCGGAACCACATCTTCGAACAATTCCAACTGGCAAAAGAAGACAAAATCGAGTTCTATATTTAGTTATATATGCCTTAACGAAACACCCAAGGAGTTTTACACTCTTGGGTGTTTTATAATAGACAAAACTCTAAAATAATGTATACTATAAGTAGCTAAAAGAGTAAGGAGTTCCATTAGTGTACACCTTAAAAGAACCACCCAAGTATTTCGACGTCCTTGGGTGGTTCTTTGTTTATCTGATTACGGAGATAACCCGATGCTCATCACCATTTAAAATACCTATCGAGCAATTTACAAGTGTAGTAGCTAATTACATTTGTCATAATAGGTAATATAAAGAGTAAGAAGATTTCTTCCATAGTGTCACCTCCTTACTGCACCGTACTTCTCGGATTAGAGATGGTGACATCTTGATTGTAGTACATATAACTATATATTTCTTATGCAATTCGTGTAATTATCATGTATAGTAGATATATATCGGTAATAACCTATGAAATTTAAATTGGAGGCTGTATGTCTTTATTTGAGTTAGAGAAGACCTTGTCTTTTGATGAATATATAAGATCCTTTGATACAGAGCGTGTAGAGAAGGTACGCGGTTTTGTAGATTGGCTCTCCCAGTATTCGGGGAGTCTTGTCCATAATCCGTGGGGTGAGGTAAATCCTGATTTAGAGATTGTCACAAAGGGCTTTGATGCGGCACAGGTGCGCCGAGATAATTTAGTAGCTTATTTATTGCCCCGCTTAGGTCGAGCTAAGGTCTTTGTAGTGGCTGAGGCTGTAGGCTATCAAGGGGGACGCTTCACAGGTATTGCCATAACTTGTGAAAGAATGTTGTTAGATAAGCACAAAACCATTCGTGCGAAGGCTGTAACGCCTATTCAGATGGAACGTACTAGTTCACCTACTAGCTCTTTGCTAAAAGGAACACAGCAAAAGGATGGTTTTAATGAACCTACTGATACTGTGGTGTGGAGTGCTATTATTGAAAAGGGCATCGATTCTTATGACACATTGTTGTGGAATATATTCCCCTTCCACCCGCATAAGGAAGGAAATCCACTGACGAATCGGACGCCTACGGATAAAGAGCAACAATTAGGTTGGGCCTATACAAAACGCTTGTTAGATTTACATCTCGAGCTAGGTGGTGTAGAACCTCTTATGCTCGCTGTAGGTCAAAAGTCTGCTGATACGATGGGCAAATTTGGCCTGTCTGCTATTGGCTTGCGCCATCCAGCGAACGGTGGAGCTAATCTATATCGCCAAGGCTTTGCTGAGGCCGTTGAGGCGTACTTAAAATAGTTCGGTACATAATGGTAGAATAGTAAGAAATAGATATAAAAGAATGTAGCTATATGTATCTTTTTTAGTTACGTGGTTAAGCACCAATTATCTTGAGAGCTTAAGCGTGCATTTTAGAAATTGAGAGAGAATTTTATAGATTAAGAGTGCCTTTTATAGAGTATTGGAGAGAAGTTTATGAAACGTTATTGTGATGCTTGCCGTCATTATTGTGATGAGGCGGCTATGTTTTGCCCTACCTGTGGGCAGTATACAGTAGCAACAGAGGTGGAGCGTATCGCACCAGAAGGCGATGTAATCTATCCTTTCGCCCATTACCAAATGAGTTATAAAGATACATTCCTCTATGTAATGGGGAAAAAGTTCATGGATACGGATGGGCGTGCCTCTCGTAGAGAGTTTTTCCAATTTCTGTTGTTGTGGCATATTGCTATTATTGGCTTGTTAGCGATGTTTTATGGCTTGACAACCATATTCCATACGGGACCGTATCTAATCGGATTGGCAGGTCTTATCGTTGCCATACTCAGCTTAGTATCCTTGATGCCTTTGGCTGCGTTATCTGTACGACGCCTCCATGATACTGGTAAAAGCAGTGCTACCTTGTTGTTGTTTCTTATTCCCTTTGTAGGGCCTTTGATCTTATTAGGTTTGTTATGTGTAAAAGGACAGCCACAGGATAATCAATATGGCAGCGCATTGCAACATATCGTCATAGATAAGCGTTTGGCATCTATTATGAAAGTATCTCCTACGAGTAGTGCTTTAACTACACGTGTTCTTGTGGTATTGCTTGTTGTTGTAATCTGTGTATTTGGCGCATCTTTACGTGCGATGGGACCAGCTAATGAGGTATTCCCTGACGGATGGTTTACAAACTCTATCGTTGGTGCTGGTAGTGTGGAAGCATCGCGTGCTTCTGTACAGAATTATTTTGATTCTGTAAATAATAAGGACTATGATAAGGCTTTCACCTATATCATGAGCCAAACTAGTACAAATCCAGTGGAAAAGCAAAAATGGCTAGAGTCCATGAAACAGGCACCAAAGGTGGATGTAGTATCCTTAGGTGTTACACGGGTGAGTCGCACAGGAGATTTGAAGCGCATTGTCTTTGATGCAAACCTACAAACCACAAAGGTTGGCGCCGGTGTTGTAGAATCAACGCCGATGAAGCGCTATATTTCTGTCATTGAAGAGAATGGTGTGTGGCGTATCGAAGGATTTTACAAAACTATGCCAGATGATGACAAATAGAATATGATATATCTAAATAGCGTTAACATGGGGGCTACCCTCTTTTGTTAACGCTATTTTTATGTTACAATAGACATAACGTATGAAAGCGAGGCTTTCATCAAAATCGATCGGATTATATTGTAAAGATTATTAGATTGGAACGAAGAGAACGTACCCGTCGCGGCTGACATGTCTAATGATGGCAATATACTCATTTGCTATGGCAAATGGTCACAACAACACTAGGAACGGCAAAAATTGATAGCGCATTTTTGCGCCTATTTGACGAGACGCTAGTATTTTAGCGCCTTTTTCTTTGTGTGGCCTCCATAGCATAGATCAATTCAAGTGATAGGTGAGAAAAGAAACTATGTTAAATAAAATAATGAACAAAATTTTAGGAGGAACTGTGAATACAACAGATAATCAGGTTACTGCACAAGTGAAAGCAGAACCAATAGTAGCAAAACCTGCTACTCGTACAGCTGCGGCTGAAGGCGAACATAAACAGACTCGCCGCCGCACTAATACACGTCGCCCTGCTGGCGAAGGTCGTACTCGTCAACATGCAGCTGGTGAAGGTGAAGGCACAACACGCCAACGCCGTACAAATACTCGTACAAATGCAAATAGTGGTCGTACAAATACGACACGCCGTACAAATACACGTCGTAATGCTGAGCAAGGTGAAGGTCAAGAACGTACAGAACGTAAACCTCGTCAAACTCGTGCACCACGTGGTGAACGTAGTGAAAATACGCGTAATACGCGCTCTAACAATGGTCGCAATAGTCAAAACCGTAACAACAACCGTCCAAATAATCGCTCCACAAACCGCAACAATCAAGAGGCTCCTGTGGAATTAGTAGGTCGTACACCAAATGGCGCTAATAAGGGTAAATTCCAAATCATTCCTCTTGGCGGTCTTGGTGAAATCGGTAAAAACATGACCATCTTCCAATATGAGGACGAAATCATCGTTCTCGACTCTGGTCTTGCGTTCCCTAGCGAAGATATGCTTGGCGTAGATATCGTTATTCCTGATATGAGCTATATCATCGAGAATAAGGATCGCGTGAAAGCTGTCGTAATTACCCATGGTCACGAGGACCATATCGGTTCCTTGGCATACCTTATGAAAGAAATTAACTGTCCAGTATATGCAACAAATCTCGTTTGTGGCTTAATCGAAGGCAAGTTTAAAGAACATAAGGTATCTCCAAAATGTCTTCGTACCGTTGCTGCAGGCGATGAAGTTCAAATTGGTCAAGTGAAGGTTGGTTTTATCCAAACAAACCACTCCATTCCTGACTCCTGCGCTGTGTACTTCGATACACCAATCGGTACTGTACTTCATACAGGTGACTTTAAAATCGACCAAACACCAGTTGATGGCCGTTTGATGGATATGCACAAATTTGCTGAGCTCGGTAATAAAGGGGTATTAGCCTTGATGTCCGACTCTACAAACGTTGAAAAACCAGGTACTACAGGTTCTGAAAGTTCCGTAGGTCCTGCTATTAAACAAGCTGTTGGAGAAGCAAAAGGCCGCGTTGTGTTAGCTACATTTGCATCTAACGTATCTCGTATCCAACAAGCTATTGATGCGGCAGTAATGTTCAATCGTAAGGTTGTCGTTATGGGCCGCAGTATGGTAAATGTTACAGAAATCGCTCAAGAACGCGGTTATTTGAACATTCCACCAAATACAATCATCGACGTAGATGTAATGCACAACTACACAGATGACCAAATCATGATCTTAACAACTGGTTCTCAAGGTGAACCGATGGCAGGCTTGTCCCGTATGGCTACAAGCAACCACCGCACTGTAGAGTTGGCACCGAATGATACAGTTATCATCTCTGCTACACCAATCCCAGGTAACGAAGGTGCTGTAGGTAGAACCATCGATAACTTGCTTCGTCTAGGTTGTCATGTAGTCTACGGTAAAGACCGTGGTATCCACGTATCTGGTCATGCGAGCCAAGAAGAGCTTAAAACGATGCTCAATCTTGTTCGTCCAGAATACTTCATTCCAGTTCATGGTGAGTACCGCATGTTGCGCCGTCATGGTGAACTTGGCGTTGCTATGGGCGTAGATCCTAAGAAAGTCCTTATCGGCGACAATGGTCAAATCTTTGAATTTGATAAAGATGGTGGCCGTAAAGGTGGCCGTGTACAAGCTGGTGCTATCTTCGTTGATGGCCTTGGCGTTGGCGATGTAGGTAACATCGTTATCCGTGACCGTCAACAATTGGCACAAGAAGGTATGGTTATCGTTGTAATGGCGATGGATAAAGCTTCTGGTACAATCGTAGCTGGGCCAGACCTCGTATCTCGTGGCTTCGTATACGTACGCGATGCAGAAGAACTCATGCTTGCTGCAGAACGTAGGGTAGAACAAGTTCTTGAAGATTGTGAAGTACAACGCATTAAAGATTGGACTACTATTAAGCAAAACGTACGTGACGCATTGGGTAAATTCTTCTACGATAAAACTCGCCGTCGCCCTATGATTTTGCCGATTATTCAAGACGTATAATCACATATGATACACAAAAGTACCGCACCCTATGGTGTGGTACTTTTAACATTTTAAAAAGGACCTATGGAATCTACTATAAATAGCGGTGTCATCGCATTTATCTACTATATAGGGTATTTGAAGTTACCTTTTTAAACTGTTATAATTAAAAGATACCAATTAATCTATCTTCTTATATAGAATGGAGATTTATGAAACAAACAAATACAAGAGCGATGGTAGAAACTGCATTTGTATCGGCTATCGTTGTTATGTTAACTCTAATAGGAACGACCGTACCATTCCTTAGCTTGCTAGCGACCTTAGTTGCACCTGCAGGGATTGCACTCATTGGTATCCGCTGGGGCAGCCGATATAGCTGTGCCGCATCAGCAGTGGCATTTGTACTCGTATCCTTATTAGTAGGCCCATTAATGGCGCTTGCGACCATTTTGACATACTCCTTGCCAAGTATTTTTCTCGGTGAGGCTTTCAGAGCAAATTGGCCCTTGGGTAAACTTATCGTTATACCAGCCATAGCGCTTACAGTGACGAGTCTTGTGGGGATTTTAATCTCTGCAGGTGTTACATCCTTTGATTTGACTCAGATTAATCATATGATTGATGTAGACCTTAAAAATGCGCTTATTGAGTCTATTAAGCAACAGCCTATGACACAAGAACAAATGGATGCCTATATTAATCGTATCGATCTTGCTATACAACAAGCGAAGCGGATGATTTTGGCATACTGGTTTGGAGCTAATACGGTTGTTATTTATATTCTTGCTAAACTTGTTACATATATTGGGCGCCGTACCAACAGTGTGGTGCGCACATTGCCTCCGATGGATACTTGGCGCATGCCGATTTGGGGTGCTGGCGTATTAGCCGTAGGTATTATCCTTGCTTATGGCGGTCAGTACTTGGGCTATGCTAATGGTATTCTTTCAGATATAGGCCTTAATATTGCTTTGTTGGGTGGCATGATATGTGGTCTCAATGGTATTACATGCTTGTTATCCATTATGAAGTCTTATAACTTGGTAGGCATCTTTAAGTTTGCTATCATAGGCTTCCTGTATGTGATGAGTCCAATGGCACTCGTTATATATGGTATTTTAGATATGTTTTTAGATATGCGAGCACGTTTCCAAAAACGTAGCTTGTAATAGGAAGGAGGCCGTTATGAAATCCTTTCAACGGAAATGGGAAGGTTTAGAAGTTACCATTATTACCGTTATCATATTGTTGTTATTATTGCTGGCCTATTTGAACTGGGCCATTGCAGTTTTAGCATTAATTATCGTAGTAGCGGCATATTTGGTTAACTACAATACCCTTCATAACCGGCGTCGTTTAGCAAGGGAACAGTTTGGGGCGATGATGAAAAACGTCACACAAGCTTCTAACTTTGCTTTACAAAACTTGCCAATGGGCATTGTTCTTGTTAATAAACAAGGCACCTTGGTATGGAATAATAGTGTTTTTGCAGACTGGGTTACAGTAGACTGGAATAAACTTCAAAAAATGTCAGCTCTATTGCCTGGCTTCCGTATCGATAAAATCTGGGGCAAATCCGGATATATGACGGAGAAATATGATGAAAGATATTTCCAAATCATCTATAAATTCATCGATCCTCGTGATACGCGACCAGATATCAATAGCGAAGATGAATTGGCCGAACATGCAGTCATGGCTCTGTACTTTAAGGACATTACGGCTCTCGAAAAGGCCCGTATTAAAGCTGAAGAAGATCAACCTGTGTGGGGCATGATTCAAATCGATAATCTCGAAGAATTGACAAAAGGTCTTAGTGATCGCGAGTATACTAGCGTTTGGACCGATATTAATAACATTATTATGGATGAAATTGATAGACAAGAAGGCTTCATTCGTAACTTCCAAGATGATATGTATACCTTTGCTATTTCTCGTGGTGCACTTCATGCGATGGAGGAAAATGGATTTAAAATTCTTGAGAAAATCCGTAAATTGCCTTCTCCCCGTCAGGTGCCAGCTACGATTTCTATTGGTATTAGTGAGAACGTAGGCTCTGTAAAAGAGGTATCAAGCCGAGCTCGTGCTGCTCTAGATATTGCATTAGGTCGCGGTGGTGACCAAGTGTGTATTATGGATGGTGAAAGCACCCGCTTCTTTGGCGGTAATACAGCTGGCGTTGAGAAGAATACTCGTGTTCGTGCTCGTGTTGTATCACAAGCCTTACATGAGCTTATGCTTGATTCCGATAAAATCCTTGTGATGGGTCATAAGCGTGAAGATTATGATGCGTTAGGTGGTATTATCGGTGTTGTAGCTATTGCACGTACCTTGGGTAAAGAATTACGCATCGTACTTTCAAAGGAAACGAGCGCCATTGATAAAATGGTAACTGTTCTGAAAGAAGATGAGTTCTGGACAGAACATATCATCACCCCTGAAGCGGCAAAAGCTTGGGTAGACGCTAATACGCTCACTATTGTATGTGATACACATCGCCAAGAAATGGTAGCAGCTCAAGAGGCTCTTGAAATTTCTGAACGACGCATCGTTATCGATCATCACCGCCGTGCAGCGGACTTTGTAGAAAATCCATTACTTACTTATTTGGAACCTACTGCATCGTCCACATCTGAGCTTGTTACAGAGCTTGTACAATACGCAGGTGGTGGCGTAAAACTTTCAAAGGCAGAAGCTACAGGTATTTATGCTGGTATTGTGCTTGATACGAAGAACTTTTATCAACAAACTGGTGCCCGTACATTTGAAGCTGCTGCATTCTTGCGCCGTGCAGGGGCAGATATTGAACGGGTTAAACAATTATTTATTGAAACCTTCGATTCTGTTCAATTGCGTGCTAAAATGGTATTTGAAGCCAATCGTACCGAAGGAATTGCTATTTCTGTAGCCCCTGAAGGTTTGAAGGATATGATGGCATTAGCTGCACAAAGTGCGGATATGCTCATCAGCAATGAAGATATTGAAGCAGCCTTTGTACTGTATTCTTTGAATGACGGTGGTATCGGCGTTAGTGCTCGATCCAAAGGCAAGGTAAATGTACAGGTTGTAATGGAAGCCTTGGGTGGCGGTGGTCACAGAACCGTGGCTGGTGCCCAATTACAAGGTATGACGATAGAGGAAGCGAAGAAGGCTATTTTAGACCATGCTCTTGAAGCCCTTCATTCCGCAGAGAAAGAGGAGGAAGAACAATGAAAGTAGTATTGTTAGAAGACGTTAAAAAGGTTGGTAAAAAAGGCGAAATCGTTGAAGTTAGCGATGCATATGGCCGTAATGTATTAATCAAAAAAGGTCTTGGCCTTGAAGGTACAGCAACTAACGTAAATAATGCGAAACAAAAGCAAGAATCCATCGCTCACAATAAAGCGGTTGCCAATGACGAGGCTAAAATCTTGGCAGCTCAATTGACTAAGGTTGAAGTAACTGTAAAAGTTCGCATGGGTGAAGAAGGTCGTGTATTCGGTTCCGTTACTGCAAAAGATATTTCCGATGCAGCTAAAGCGCAATACAAAGTAGATATCGATAAAAAGAAAATCGAAATCAAAGAACCATTGAAAACATTAGGCGTACATGATGTACTCGTTCGTGTTCATCCTGAAATTACAAGTACTATCAAGGTTAACGTAGTAGCTGAATAATAGTGTTCACCATGCTCTTTGAGTATGGTGAATTCTTTTATCCATAGTGGTTTTATAAAGGGGATTATCATGGATGTACGCATTCCACCGCATAATTTAGATGCGGAAAAAGCCGTTTTGGGGGCTTTATTAACGAATGGATCCAACTCGGGTGCCGTTGTCGATACAGTGACGAGTATTCTAAAATCTGAAGACTTTTACCGCGATGCGCATCGTATTATTTATGATGCTATCTTAGAAATCGTGCATGCTAACAAGACGGCGGACTTTATCACTGTTGGTGAAGAGTTAGACCGTCGTAAGCGTCTCGATGCGGTAGGCGGTCTTGCATATATTACATCTTTGGCTAATGAATCGGTGTCCTACAATGTAGAGGAACATGCGAAAATCATTAGTGAGAAAGCTCAGTTGCGCCGCCTTATCGATGCAGGGAATAAAATCGTAGGCATGACGTACGCTGGCGAAGATGAGCCAACGGCTATCCTTAACAAGGCGGAACAAATGGTATTGGACGTAAGTGGTCAAACACAGTCCGAATCATCATTTGCTCCTATTGGGGAGGTTGTGTTATCTAACTTAGATAAATTAAATGCATTGCAACAGCATGATGGCGCTATTACAGGTGTTCCAACAGGCTTTAAAGATGTGGACCATGTCTTCAATGGTCTGCAGAAATCTGACCTCATCCTCGTAGCAGCCCGTCCTGCGATGGGGAAAACGGCTTTTACCTTGAACATTGCTCAAAATGTAACGATGTTGTACGACAAGACGGTAGCGTTCTTCTCCCTAGAAATGGGAAAGGAACAGCTCGTTGGTCGTATTCTATCCTCCGTGGCAGGTGTGAGCTCTGAAAAATTGCGCCGTGCGAATATGGACCCTACTGACTGGGAAAAGGTTATCGCTGCAGCGGATCGCATGAGCAAATCTAAGCTCTTTATTGATGATACGCCGGGTCTTACTGTACAAGATATGCGCTCTAAATTGCGCCGTCTTAAGGTGAAACATGGTCTTGATCTCGTTATCGTTGACTATATTCAGTTGATGCAAGGCCGCAACTCCGGCAAGGGTAGCGAGAACCGTCAACAAGAGGTATCTGAAATCTCTCGTAACCTTAAATTGATCGCTCGTGAGTTTAATGTGCCACTCATCGCCTTATCTCAGTTGTCTCGTAGTGTTGAAAGCAGACCAGATAAACGGCCTGTACTATCTGACCTTCGTGAATCTGGTTCTCTTGAACAAGATGCGGATATCGTTATCTTCTTGTACCGCGATAAATATTACGATGAAAACTCCGAAAAAGGGGACAACGCAGAAGTCCTCATTCGTAAGCACCGTAATGGTTCCGTCGGTACCGTGGAACTCCAATTCATTGGGGAATTAACACAATTTAGAGACGTGGAATTCCGAGACATGGGGCCGGAACAATAATGAAAACTATCGTGGGTGTGCCTATATTGATGGGGCCCCGTGACATAGCTACATTTTAATTAAAAAGAAAGGACTATACTTCTTTGCTCCTCGTGACCTGATGTCGCTGCATAAGTATAGTCCTTTCTTTTTATCACTGTACATATGAAGGTGTCCCATCAATATAGTGGCACTAGATAGTTTTCGTTGTATTGTTGGAAGAACTGGAAATAGAAGTCCTAAAGAAACTATATTGAATTAAGTTATACATGCACTTAAGAGTACCTACTATTAGATTTGATATCTAATAGTAGGTACTTTTTCATTTTTATGTCCAAAATTTGCCGCTATAATAACAAACATATGTTTGAAAATACTCTGTGTTTTTGTTATACTAATCATAGAAATTATTCTTCTTGTAATTCTTATAAACTTCAGGTATTTAGCGGTTTGAGGAGGTGTTTGTATGGGTTCAGCTGATACGGATCGAATGTATATGTGCATTGATTTGAAGAGTTTTTACGCGTCTGTAGAGTGTGCCTATTTGGGGCTGGATCCGTTTACGACGCCTTTGGTGGTGGCCGATGGGTCTCGTGGCAAAGGGGCTATTACATTGGCCATTTCACCGGCCTTAAAAAAGCTAGGTGTTAAGAATCGCAGTCGTCTTTTTGAGATCCCTCCGCACATTGAGTATTTGACGGTGAAGCCTCATATGAAACGGTATATGCAGGCGTCTGCTGAGATTTACGGGACTTTGCTCAAGTATGTGGCTCCTGAGGATGTACATGTATACTCTATCGATGAGTATTTTATCGATATTACGCCTTACTTACCGCTCTACAAGAAAACGCCTCGAGAGCTAGCGCAGATGCTACTTGATGCGGTGTTAGAGGCGACCAAGATTTATGCCACTGTTGGGATTGGAACAAACTTGTTCCTTGCCAAGATTGCTCTCGATATTCTCGCAAAACATGCGCCTGATTTTATAGGATATCTTGATGAAAGTCTCTTTAAAGAGAAAATTTGGTATCATCAGCCCTTGACCGACATTTGGCAGATTGGTAAGGGCATAGCCAACCGCTTACATAAATATGGAGCTTATGATTTGCATGGTATTACCATGGTTCCAGAGGCTAAGCTATATAAGGAGTTTGGCGTTAACGCAGAGCTCATTATTGATCATGCTTGGGGCCGTGAGCCGTGTACGATTGCAGATATTCATGCGTATCGTCCTATTAAGCATTCTATCTCGCATAGCCAGATTTTGTTGCGTAACTATACTTACGAAGAGGCATACGTGCCTATGCGGGAAATGGTGGAGTCCTTGGTACTAGAGCTTTTACAAATCAAAGGGGTTACGAACCATATTCATGTTCATATTGGTTATGCAGATGATATGGTGCGCTCTACTGGAGGTTCTAAAAAGCTTAAACAGTACACTGATTCATTGCAAGCATTAACGACGGCAGTAATTAAATTATATGAACAACATTGCTATAAAAATGAACTTATACGGCGTATAGGTGTAAGCTTTGAGGATTTAGTCAATCGCTCTGCTATACCTCAGGAGATAGATTTATTTAGCTCTCTTGCGACGGAGGAAGAGGAAAAGGAGCGGCAAGTACATGAGGCGATGTTATCTATCAAGGAGCAGTTCGGTAAAAATGCTATTTTACGTGCCTCTAGCTTGCAAGATGAAGGGACAATGCGCTTTAGAAATACCTTGGTAGGTGGCCATAATGGGGAATAAATAGTGTAATGGATACAATGGCAATTGAACGAAGAACAGCAATTGAAAATAGATTAGCCGCATAAGGGGAGGTATATATTAATGAAACATCGTATGTCTCGTTTACAACGGGCGAAACAATTTATGCCCTTTGCGGCATTGAAGGGATTTGAAGTATTACTGGCAGCTGTGGCACGGCCTAAAGAGAATCGTGTAGAGCTATCGGAGGATCAAATAGAGGAATTAAACCGTACTATACAATCCTTGGTGGAAGGGGATTTTGTACGGGTGCTTTATTATACAGGTTATTGTTATACGGAATTAGTAGGGACTATCGAGGCGATAGGTAAACCTGCACATAGTCTATCTATTGAGGGCGTAGCCATTGCTTTTAAAGATATAAAGGAAATTAATCTTTTTGAATAAGAACCTTTGAAGAGTTGATAATAATAACACTAATGTAATTGGTAAAGTAATCAAATAAAGAAACTCAGGAAAGTAAATTGTAAAGTGAAGAAAAATAGATTTGGCCTATACTCATGTATGATGAGTATAGGCTATTTTACTATTGTTTATTATCATACATATTTTGATAATTCTTCTTGACATACACCATATCTTCTATTAAAATAAACATATGAACAGATATTCATATAAATAAAAATATCTGATGAAAAATGTTTAGGAACATATATAACAAGATATGAAACAAGATATGTCTAATAAGTATTAGAAAAATATTACCTATTAACTTACAATACAGGATAGAAGCTTTCACTATTATCAAAGGAGATATCATGGAAGAAACATTATTGCTGAAGGATTTGAACTGTGCGAACTGTGCAGCAAAAATTGAAGATCGTATCCGTAAAATGGATGTGGTAGAGACTGCAAACTTTACAATTGCTACGCATCAATTAAAATTAACCGGCTCCTGGGAAGATCGAGAAGCTCTTAAACGTGACATTCAAGAGATTTGTGATGCTATTGAAGAGGGCGTAACAGTAGCTGATTACGAGCGTAAATCTAAAGCGGCTATGGATGACCATGGTCATGATCACGACCACGGCAGTGATGCAGTAACAATTGCAGTTATCGTGGCAGGCCTATTGTTCATGGCTTACGAAGCATTGACTACAGTTGTTCCGTCCATCGGTTTACCAGAGTCTATCGAAACTCCAATTTACTATATTGCCTATATTCTCCTTGCGTTCCCAGTATTGCGTATCGCAGGTCGTAATATTTTAAAGGGCCAAGTATTTGACGAGAACTTCTTGATGTCTATCGCGACATTGGGAGCTATCGCTATCGATGCATTGCCTGAGGCTGTAGGCGTTATCTTGTTCTACCGTATCGGTGAGTTCTTTGAACATAAAGCTACAGATCGCAGTCGTACTGAAATCATGAACGCTGTTGATATGCGTCCACAAGAGGTACGCGTAGTAGATACATGCTGCGGTGGTGAAATCGTAGTTATGGCTCCTGAAAAGGTTGAGGTAGGCTGGACTATCGAGGTTCGCCCTGGCGATTTGATTCCTCTAGACGGCACAGTGCTTGAAGGCGAAACTCGCGTTAACACGGCACCTGTAACAGGTGAACCTGTACCGGTTCGCGCTGTACCTGGCACACAACTCATGTCTGGTTGCATCAATGAATCTGGTCGCATTACAATGCGCGTTGATAAGGTTCTTGAAGAATCTATGGTTACTAAAATCCTTGATGCTGTTGAAAATGCTGCATCCTCTAAACCTAAAATCGACCGTTTTATCACGCGTTTTGCTCGCGTATACACACCAATCGTTGTAGCTCTTTCCTTAGCGGTTGCTATCATCCCATCCCTTATTACTGGTGAATGGCATAAATGGATCTACACAGCCTTAACATTCCTAGTTATTTCTTGCCCATGTGCATTGGTGCTCAGCGTGCCACTTGCATTCTTCTCCGGTATCGGCAATGCATCTAAACACGGTATCTTGCTTAAAGGTGGTCGCGTTATCGAGGCGTTGGCTAATGTGAAAGCAGTAGCTCTTGATAAAACTGGTACTATTACATCTGGTGAATTTAAAGTACAAAACGTAGAAACTGTAGGCTCTCATGTGAGCAATACTCAATTGTTGTCCATGGCGGCAGCTATCGAAGCCGTTTCTACACATCCAATCGCAACAAGCATCGTGTCTGAAGCAAAGGCACAAGGCATTACTGTAGAGCCTTCCGACTTCGTTCAAGAGTTGGCAGGCGAAGGTATGGTGGGTATGACTGATGGTCAACAAGTTCTCGTTGGTAACCGTCGTCTTATGGAGCGCTATGCGGTTCAAGGCTATCCAATAGAATCTGCTGAATACGGTACAGAAGTTCTTGTTGCAGAAGGTAATGTATACCTTGGGCGCATCATCATCGCCGATGAAGCGCGTCCTGATTCTGCAGAGGCTATCGCTGATCTTAATGGTCAAGATATTAAAACTGTTATGCTTACAGGTGATGCTGAAGCAAGTGCAAATTACATCGCTAAAGAAACTGGCGTAAGTGCTGTTCGCGCTCAATTGTTGCCACAAGATAAATTGTCCGTAGTACAAGATATTCGCTCTGAATATGGTCCAACTATGTTCGTAGGGGACGGTATCAACGATGCTCCAGTACTTGCAGGTGCTGATGTTGGTGGTGCGATGGGTAGCGGTGCCGATGCGGCTATCGAAGCGGCAGACGTTGTATTCATGCGTCCGTCCTTGACTGCTATTGCACATATCCTTGACTTGTCCAAAGCGACATTACGTGTAGCATGGCAAAACGTAGTGTTCGCTATTGCTGTAAAAATCCTTATCATGGCACTTGGTCTCATGGGCTATGCATCCATGTGGTGGGCCGTATTTGGTGATACTGGCGTATCCATCCTTTGTATTTTGAACTCTATTCGCATCTTGCGTCGCAATTAGGTGAAAGCAGAGTTTATAGCTCTATAAAGGAACGAAATAAATTACATTATCCTGATCTGAATGATTAGGGCTGATATAAATAACCTCTAGGTTAGTAACTGGCTAACTTAGAGGTTATTTTATTGTGTGGATTAAACATTTACGATGCTTTTGTTATATACATTTGTACATTATAAATAGACATAAAGCTGTTTATGTATGTACTAGATACACAAAACTTTCACAATAGAATTGAATAATAGCTATAAAATAGTATATAATTTATTAGATGATTACTATAAGTTCGTTGGAAGGAGGGATAGCATGATTACGGTGTATAAACATATAGAAGAAGAGTTAGTTTCCGATAGCACTGTATCAGATGCCACAAAAGGTTCTTGGGTAAATTTGGTGAACCCAGACCCCGATGAGTTATCCCTTATCAATATTTTGACGGAGATCCCAACGGACGTTTTAAAGACCGCTCTCGATATGGAAGAACGTTCTCACGTGGAGTTAGAGGATAACTACATCTTTATCGTTATTAATATTCCGGTTATCCGCGGTAACGATATGTATGATACAGTACCGCTTGGTATCTTCTTGACGCCAGACTTCTTTATCACCATCTGCTTAGAAGAGTCTGAAGTATTGTATCCTTTCATTTCCAATCAGATTTCTACGTTCTATACATACAAAAAGACGCGTTTCTTGTTCCAAATCTTGTATCGCACAGCAACTATGTTCTTGCGCTACTTGCAACAAATCAACCGCCGTACTGACGATATTGAAGTCCAATTGCGTCATACTACAAAGAATAAAGACTTCTTCCAATTGTTGGAATTACAGAAATCCATGACATACTTTACATCTGCATTGCGCACGAATGGTACCGTTATGGAACGTCTATTGCGCTTGCGTGGTCATAGTTCCTATAAACATCTTCTCAAGATGTACGAAGAGGATGAGGACTTACTAGAGGACGTTATCATCGAGAATAAACAGGCCATCGAGATGGTTGAAATGTACTCCAATATCTTGATGAACATGATGAACGCCTTCACATCCATTATTTCTAACAACCTTAACTTGGTTATGAAAATGTTGGCGACCCTTACTATTGCTATGGCGGTGCCAACAATTGTATTTAGCTTGTGGGGAACAAATGTGCCATTGCCATTCCAAGAGGATCCAGAGGGATTCTATGAGGTTATAGGTGTTGCATTAGTATTCTCTATTATTGCCATTATCGGTATGTGGAAAAAAGACTTATTCTAATCACTAAATACACATGAAAAAAGCTGGCTGTGAGCCAGCTTTTTTGTTTGCTTACCTATTACGTTATTGCTTATTATTAGGCCAATCTGATATAATAGTACCGTTATGGAGAGGTGTCCGAGTGGTTTAAGGAGCTGGTCTTGAAAACCAGTGACTCCGCAAGGGGCCGTGGGTTCGAATCCCACCCTCTCCGCCATATTTAGAAAGCCCTCTAGGTTATATGCCTAGAGGGCTTTTTATTGCAATTAAAGGAGTAAAAAAAATTACTTATAATGGAAGAACTGTTTGCCAATAACCTTAAGCTTTTGCATTTACTCATTTAAACATTTGTAAAATGTGGAAAGGCCAGGCTCCTCGAGGTTATAATGGAGAAAGATAGAATTGTACCATATATCTGGTAAAGATTCAGGTCCTTTACTAGATATAAGATCAGGTTTACATGATAAAATTACTAAGTAGTTACATTTCTTTGTTACAAAAAGTTTTCGTAGAGATAAAACCCAAGCTCCAGCGTACGATAAATTTCGTGAGGCTTATTGGAAAAACGTATACAGGATTATATTGAAAGTTGTAAAACCCCCTCATATTGAAAGGACTAATCATGAATGAATTATCAAGCATAGAAAAAAATTTAAACATCTTATTGCCTCAGTCATATAAAAATACCCTTGATAAATTCAAGTTGTTTATGGAAATAGAATTTAAAGATTATGAAATTGATTTATTTAATAATAATTTATTATTTGAAGAGTTGAATTCTTTTCCAAACTGGAATTATATGGAATATTTAGTTGAAATAAATAAGAAAAAACAAAAGGCAGAAAATATTGTAGAAAGGCATGACTCCACAGACTTTGTAGACTCTGAACGCGTAAAGAAAGGTTTTATGTTTGGGTCTTCTTCAGATGGGGGATGTTTATATTTCGATTTAAATGACAATCTATCAATATGGGAATATTGGCTAGATGATGGAAGTATTGGAAAAGTAGCAGATACTTTTGATGAAATTCTTGAATATGGAAAAATTATAGATTTTGAGTAAACGTAAGTTGTATCGAGATTTTATAATCTCATAAGGTCCCTTGAAATACAACTTTCAGTCGACCTTACAGATTCCTGAGGGTGTAGTTTTCAAAGATGTAGATGGTAACAAATCTAAAAATGGTAAGCTACCTAGAGGTTGTTAATCTAAGAAGGATAAATTATGTATTTAGATCAAGTAAATTATGAATTGAACAAAAAAATCAATGATTTTGTATGTAACTCAAATGACGTGCCCACACCGGAAGAAAGAATTGATATTCTAAAGCAGGCATGGGAGCTTTTACCCAAACCAGCCACTCAATTCGTTGAACCTACTTCGGCAATTGCTAGTGGTATTTCAGGAAGCTATAAAAAATTAGGTGATTATCCCAAAGCTCTTGAGTGGATACTTATTGCGCTTGAGGCTAGAAAAACGGTGCCTGATGGCAGTATATTTCTATGGGCAGGTATTATCTATTACGAACTAGGTGATATGGAAAATGCCTATAAATATTTTGACCTAACTTATAATGAGCTACGTTACACACCTTTCTCTATGGAAGACAAAAAATATTGGCAATTTTATAAGCAACGTAAAGAAGAATTAAATCCTAAGAAAAAAAACAAAAAGTAAGATTCGATATTTTCAGACGACCTTTTTTGTACTGTACTTAACCGCCGCTACGCCTACGACCCGGATGTAGTATAACTAGAGGGAAATATACTATGAAATATCATATTGAAGATTTAAAAGACCAATTACATAACCATAACTGGATTGTTTTAAAAGAATCAGAAGGAAATGATTTAGATATATCAGAATATTGGACTATTCGTCATAGATACCAACCAAACAAAACTTGTACTCTAGCTTTTGAAGGAATGGATGATTTGGAAGTTTTACCAATCGAAAAAAGTTATGCATGTTTTTTATCTGAAGAGCCAGCTATATCATTATACTTTTCTAAGAGCATTAAGTTATGGAAGAGAGATTTAAATACATTCATTTTAAATCTGAATTCTTTTATAATTTGCTGATTTTAAATCCTTCAAACTATATAAAGCTAATCAAAATCTAAATAATTGTAAATGTTTCTAGCAAGCGTAGGTTGGGTCAAGACCCAACAAAATATCAAGGTTGTCTGAAATAACCTTCAGACGACCTTGCCCTATACGCTTACCCTTACCTGCTTCGTCTACAACGAAAACGGCCTCGAAGAGGAAACTGGATTCGTTTGGGACGGCAGATATATCTATATCAACACCGACCAAGACAGCTACGGACCGCTGGCGCAGGTACGCAACTGGACCAACGAAGACGGAGAAAGCCGCCAACAAACCCACTACTACCACGGCGACCAAATCGGCATCCCACGCGAGATGGCCGATAAGGACGGCAATTTACTGTGGTTCGGCAACTATACCGGCTGGGGTCGTCTGAAAGAGAAAACCAAGGTAACGGATAGCTCATATCATCCCTTTCGCCTGTAAAACCAGAATGCCGACCGCGAGACGGGGTTGCATTACAACTTCTTTAGGTATTATGAGCTTGACGTGGGTCGGTTTGTGAATCAGGACCCGATCGAGTTGTTGGTTGGGGATAATCTGTATCAGTTTGCACCTAATATACAGGCTTGGGTTGACCCTCTAGGACTAGCTAATTTCTTTGATATAGCTACCTATGGGAGTCTTAATAGTATAAAGCTCAAAGAAAACGTTTAAGAAATGAATCCAAGAAATTTCTTAGAAAATTGAAAAAAGCAGGTAAGAAATGCCCTTAAATTTTTAGGAGAATTTAAATGAAAATAAATGGATACGTTAATTTTAACTTTCTAGATAGTAAACCCAATAAAAATAATATATTAGTTGGGCTAGATTTAGACTATTCAAATAAAGTGATAGCGCCAGATGGTCATGAGTTAGCATTGATTGCTTTTATTCCAATTGAAAATTTATTGACTATTGCACCTCAATTTAAAACAGATTTTCAGGATAAGGAATATAAAGATAAAGTAATTTACGTTTTTTCTTATTATGATAAAGAAGATTATTTTCTTGACTACATTACTGAAATTGACGATGCTATTCAAGGATACACGAAAGTTATCATCGGAGATAAAAATCAGTTCAAGTTTAACATAGATAAATTTTATCCAATTAATCCTATTGAGAATTTAGATGAAATGAGTTTTTTAGGAGGACAACCTGAATATTTACAACAAGAGAGTGATGATTTTCTAGAAAAATATATTTTCATAGGTCAAATCTTAGGAATGGATCTACCTGAAAAAGTAAATGAAATTTTTTATCTAACTGAGAACATAGGATATATTTTTATAAATCGAGATCTATCTGATGGATTATTCTTCGTACAGACGACTTAAACAAAACTAAAAAGGATTGAAAATTATGAATGAAAGTATTGAAACAGTATTAAATAGTTTTCTGATGGAAATGTATAAATGGGAAGACAATGCTAATAAGCATATAACGAGAAAATCATTGAAATAGAAGAAAAAAGTAGCTCTATAACTGTAAAAAGTGATGTGCTTTACGCTGGAATGGAAGCACAAAGACTTTATAAATTCAAAAAACAGGCAGGTCTTTGGAAATTAGATAATGTAAAAGAATTTGATAGTTATGATGAGAAATGGCATTCTATACATATCTAAATTAATGTAATTAGCAAACTGTAGCCCGTACGAAATCTCCGATCCTGACTTAGGGTATGAGCGGTACGCACGAATCTTTGGCACAGGTCCACAACCGGACCAACGAAGACAGAGAAAGCCGCCAACAGACCCACTACTTCCACTGCGACCAAATCGGCATCCCAAGAGAGATGAGACTCCGATAGAATGGGGAATAATTCATTCATCCAAAAAAAGAAGCCCATATTGTTCCTGCATTGCCTGATATAACATAAATTCTATATTTTATTTGAGAAATTAATTATGAGAAAACAAGAAATTATTTTAAGTATGCAAATGGCTTTTCTTGGGGCAATTTGTAACAAAGTCAGACTTATTGCATTTGATATGACCGAAGAATTATTTGCTCTTTATGTATATATTGATTCACCACTGACAGATGATGAGTATGAAGCAATAGATCGTGCGGTTACAGATGTATTGGCTGATTTTCCAAATTTTCTATATGAAAAAATATATATTATTGAAAATAATGATAATATTCTTTCATTAAATATATATAAAGGATGTTTTTTTATGCGATTTGAAAATCAATTTGATTAAATAACGCGTTGTAAAAAACAGCTTCTTTGGGAACTCCATTTTCACGAAATGCCAATATGGCAGATTCAGAAGTGTTAATTAAGGAAAGTATTCCTGTAAATGTTGCCATACCTTAAAATGTAGAAAGTAAGACATGAACAAAAGCAATCTAATTTTATTAATTAAAAATCAAATGTCAGATAAACAAAAAAATGAAAATGCTTTACATTTAAATACACTTTTACTAAGCTCAATAGAAAATCCTAGTATAGATAATGATTGTTTCATAGAATTATTTAGCTATTATTCTAACCTATCCCAAGGAGAAGTAAGTGAACTATTTGATTTACTACAATCTTTAACCAAAAATGAAATCAATATAATTCATGATTTTTTAGAATATATTTCCAAGTTTATCAAAGACTTAGGACTATGTTGTGAATTTGAAAACTTTCTAACGGAAGTAAAATATATACAAGAAAGAAATTATCTGGAGGAAAAAATTGGGCATACTTTTCCAGTTTTCAAAGTTGATAAAAATAACATCATAAGTTTTGATGATAGTGATAACTCTTATATATTTTCTATAATGCAACTATCTACTAAAACTTGGATTGAGATAACATACGATGATTTTCTCTCAATACTTGAATCACTAGAGTGGCAAGCTTTTACTAATAAGGCTTTATTATATTTTACTCCTTGCTGTTTAAAATATATTTTTTCTAATTTATCTAAATTTCATTTATATGGTTACGTTGTTGACTTTTTATATATTGCTCTAAGAAATCAAAGTACGATATTTAACACTACTCAAATCAACTTAATTATTGATTTTTTAAAATTAATCCAAAATTTTAACCAGGAAATTAGTGTTGAAACACAAAAAAAAATAACAAGTACGATCCAACTCTATTTATAACTTCCGGGTCGTAAAGGGGTAAAGAGCCGCACCGCTACCAAACCTGCCTGGCCGATGCGCCATTCTTCCTGGGTTAAAATCCGCAAATGCTATATCGTGCGTACCGGCGACATGTTTCATATGAACGGCAAGTTCAGTAAAAGACTCCCCACTAAAACCTAGCTATCCTGTAAGGCTTCAGTGGGGGCCGGTCGTCTGAAAAAGGAAACATTACAAAAAAGTGTTTCCATCCCTGCTGTTGCGAGATACACAGCATTGATTAAAAGATATACAACCAGACCTTATAGATTGGTGGTAATAAAAATGATATCAAATGACATTCAAGAATTACTTAAAAATATTACAAAGTCTCTGATTAAAATCGAAACAAAAGAATTAGATGCTTTAATTTCTAGACAGTCAATCCATATAGATAATATTGATTTTCACAGATACGAAATAACCCATAGGAAAATTGAAAGTCTCAAATTTTCTTTCTGTTCATTTCGTGGTGCTTTCATAAGCTATAGTTCCTTTACTAATTGTAATTTTATTAATTGTTCTTTTATTACGGCAATAGTTTGTAATACAAAATTTACTAATTGTACATTTATTAATTGTGTATTCAGATCAATGCATATGCAAGATAATTTAATATCTAACTGCTCTTTTCAAAACTGTTATATAGAAGATAATATATTTTCTACAAATAAAACATAACTTATGACAATGTTGAATAAGGCATCCGGGCAGCAGGTGGGAAAATTCCCATGCCTTATTGAATTACAAAAAGGAACTTTAAAAAATGGTAAGAAAAAAACAGAAATGGCAGGTAGGCGATTATTTTGGCATTCCCATAGAAGATGATTTTTTAGCTGTTGGACAGATTCTTGGAAAATATGATTGGATAGGTGTAGCCTGCTTAATTACCAAAATGAAAATTTCCTCAAAAAACCTTCCTTTATATGAAGATATAAAAATAGATAAAAACGATATTATTGCTGCTATGTTTATTACTGAAGAATCGTTAGATAAAGGATTCTGGCCAATTATTCAACAAGGTATAGTAAATAAAAATATACTGAAACAATATTTTCCTAATATTGATTTAATTGAACAAGGAAATATTATTGGTATTAATACCGAAGGTTCAGCTATTATTGATGATTTTATTAAAGCTTATTTTAGTCTAGCACCTTGGGATGACTGGCATGACCCCGAATACCTTGATAAACTTCTTATTTCTCCAGACAAAAAACCTGAAAATCTCATCTATAAAAACAAATGATCTGTTCCAACTCAAAGCTTGTCCTGAAAGTAAAATGCTTCGTACTCTTGACTGAAGCGGAAGCCTTAAGAAAATGTGAAGAACGAAGAAATTTACAATGTCTAAATTCTAATAGACAGGAGGCCGTCTGATATTCAGATGGCCTTTACATTATAAATTAGCTATATACTATGAGTTGAAGGCATTATGCCGCTGGTATGGAGCCACAGCTATTTTTCTGATCAAGACCCGATTAGGTTGCTATATCTGACTCAAGAGGATATTATTTTTTCAAAGACAAAGAAATAAATATTGATCATGAAACTATTCGTTATTTGGAGGAATTAATGTATGATTCTATAAAGAATATTACTAAAGTTTAACTTAAGAAAGTGTGAATTGTTACATCAAGATCCTACAATAGGTAGTAAGGTTATTTAAGGTAATTAAAATGAAAAAGCTTTTTTTTAATCTAGAAGTAATTGATGGTTATCCTCCAGTATCTATGGAAAGCGTTTGGGCAGAAGTGACTGAGGAAGGCTATTTTAAAATAAATAATATTCCTTTTTATAGCAAAGAAGTCTCTTTTGGTGATATTGTTAGCGGAATACAAACGGAAGAAAATTACTTATTATATGATAAAACTATAATTCATAGTAAAAATAGTACATTGCGGATTGTTTTCTTTAATGAAAATCAGAAATTTAAAGATAAAATATTAACTAAACTAAAAGATCTTGGATGTGAGTTTGAAACATTTAATGTAAATTTCTATGCAATAAACATACCAATTCAAGTTGATATAGAAGAAATATATATTTTCTTAGATGAGTTTGTGGACACTGACGATTTAGATTATGACACAGGGTATTTAGCACAATAATTTGTGCAAGCTATAACTTACGTAATATCGTAATATGTAGAATAACCGGACTAACGAAGAAGGCGAAAGCTGCTAACAAACCCACTACTTCCACTTCGACCAAATCGGCATCCAAAGAATGATGACTTATGGGGACGGTTTATTAACCAGGACCCGATTGGGTTGGCTGTTCAAGATAAACTCGAAGAACTAAAAAGAAAACTCTCAAAGAGAGATCTAAAAGATAGAGAAGAAGCTTTTAAGAAAGCTAAAAATTTTATAGAAAATGGAAACAGTTGCAATGGATTAGATGCCCCTATATCAAAAACTTTCATGGTAAAAGGAACTAAACATGATGAATAAATATGAAAAATGGTATGAGAATATTGATGAATATAGTAAATTAGAACAGTATATTGAAAATATATTTGTAAAATTACTTAATATAAATTCAATCAATAGAGAAAAATGGATTTTTCCATACTTCAAAACTACGTATTCTGATGGCACATCATTTATGGATGGGAATCCCATTTTTTCAGCACGAGCTCCCAATGAAAAAAAAATTATAAAAATCATTGTAGATGATAATTATGATGCTATATATGATTTTAATAGTTCATTTGATGAAAATTTACTGTATACAGTGATAGTTCCTATTAAATTAATTGATAATATAGATGTTTTAATAACAAGTTTTCTACTATCAGAATAGCAAGCCGTAGCCCTTATGAAACCCTCGATCACAACAGAGAGTACGTTTGGAGCTCACGTAAGCAGTTTCCAATTTTCAGACGGTCTCGAAGAAGAAACCGGATTCGTTTAGGACGGCAGCCAACTTCCACTTCGACCAAATCGGCATCCCAAGAGAGATGACCGATAAAGACGCCAACCTCTTGTGGTTCTGCAAAGACACCGCATGGAAAAATCACTATAAATGTAAAAGTTATCTAACATAATGGAGATAAATATGCCCTTCCTGAAAATTCCCTATAGAGATTATCCTAAAGAAGGATTGTTCAAAAAACTTTATCGAGAAAATATCTATAAAATAGAGGAATTTAAAGATGAATTTAAGTATTACGAATATACCCCAATAGAGAAAATTATTATTGATGAACATAATTTAGTACCATTTATCTTTTTTTCACCAGAAGGAATAAATTATTTAATGCCTAAAATTATTGATAGCATCAGTAATGGCATTAGAAATGATGATATTCCAGTAAATATAGAAGAATTTATTATAAATATACCTACCGCAGAAAACATCATTCATGCTTTAAATCTCTTAAAAAAAGATGAGCTTATAATTCTAAAAAAGTATTTAGAAAAAATATTATTTAGGGACTCATCAAATTTGATACAGCAAATAGGTGAACATTATTTATTTAGAAGTATTGAATATCTCGAAAAGTTAATAAATAATTCCTAAATCTACTTATTATTTTGTTAATCGAATACATAAGCCAAGGTTTCTAGAAAAGTAGCCGTAGGTTGGTTAAAAATCTAACGATCTTGCAAGGTCGTCTGAAATACATTTTCAGGTAACCTGAAGCAGAAGGAGCAAATCCTCTAGGACAACAACTTGCTAATGAATTAAATACTACAGTTAAAGCGCCAAATGAATACCTTTGGTTTTCAAGTAACGTGAAATTAACACCTTTAATACCATGTAAACAACATCCAGAAAGAAATGAAAAAATGACTAACTTCATATCAACAGGTAGTACTTATTGGCTTTCAGATGAAGAAATTCATATTCTCGAAGAGAACGCCACTAATGGAGATAAAAATTCAGCATTCAAATTATATCAATATCATATGTTTGTATCTTTAGATCAAGATTTGGAATTTAAATGGCTAGAAATCGCGGCAGAAAATGGACATCCAATTGCCCAATCCAATTTAGCTGATTTATTTTTCACACAAAACAATAAAGAAAAAGCCATATTTTGGGCTAAAAAGGCACATAGAAATGGTGCCACAATACCAGAAGAATTAAAAATACTAATAAATATCAGTTAAATAATAAGTTTGAGCAGATTATCGTTACGAATCTGATGCGGATCTGTTTGTGAATCAGGATCCGATTGGGTTGTTGGGTGGGGAAAATTAGTATGCTTTTGCGCCGAATTACAATTTATAGTGCATTCAGAAGAGGTTCAAAAAGTTAAATCGAAAAAATTAAAAGAAAGGGAAAGTTTTAGAAATGCCTAAGTTAAAAATTTTTCTTGAAACTCCTTTAGACTTTCAAGAAAAAATTTTTTTGACAAATGGGAAGTCAGTTACCTTGATTTGATGGAAGTTAATCAAGGTTCTCCCTTAGTTGGAAGTTTGTCCATTAACGGTCAAGTTATTATTCAAGAACAGGGTTTTGGAGGGCCGTTGTTATATTTCAATAGAAAAATATATATTCCAGTTTTCATTAGACGATTTTTGGTTGTTGGATTTAGGCTTGCAATATTAAATTTAGATGATTTATCCATTGAGTATATTGGTGGTATCGAAGACTTGATTTATCTGAAAGAGATAAAAGATAATAGAATTTATTTCTATACAGATATCTATAAAAGCACAGAAAAGAATTTAACTTTAAATTAACAAATATATCTCAAGAATATGCTGTAAACAGCATAGCCAAAGAACTTCCATGTTAATTAAATTTAAAGAATTTATTCAAAAGCATTGGATAAGTATTTTAATTTCTTGGTTTTTCATTTGGTTATGGATGGCTTATTATTGCCTTTTGGGTAAAAATATTAGTTATTTTAAAAAAATAGGAAATTAAGTATAACAAAGCTCAAACAGATAGATACATGAGTAGCAATTAACTAGAATTGGTGGTAAGTTTTTGGAAAATACGGATCACGTAGTAAATGTGCATAGAAACTGATTGATAACAAAAATTTATAAAAGGAAAATTAAAATAAGTATTTTAAGTAATTATATAATTCAAGATTTGATCCAGAATGTATCTAAAGGAGTTACAGAGACATTTAAATTTGTATCAGAAAGATATAATTCTAATGATGTTTTTGCCTATACATTATATATTGATGACTATTGTTCATATCTGGGGTGGGCTGCTAACACTATTTCTCATTACAAAGAATTAAAGAAGAATCTGCCAGTTGAAGAACATTCTTTTGTAAAATGGTATTATTCAGAATTTGAAATAGGCACAGGTGAAGTCCCCGAAGAAATTGATAAAATATTTAACCAAAATATTCAAGAAATTTTAGATAATATTCAAAAAATATTAGATGAAGATTTTGAAGTTGTTCAAGCAAATGTATATGATGCTATTATCGAAGGATTTAAATTAGCATTAACTGAGATGGATAAAAATAAGATAAAAAATATAATATTTTATGTTTCTCTTGCAGATAGTGATAATGCTGAAATTATGGAAAATTATTCTGCTGAGCAATTGAATTCATATGAAAAGTTCATTACGTTCAAAAACAGATTTCAAAGCAAGTCGTAGCCAGTACGAAACCGCCAATCCTGACGTAGGGCGTGCGGTACGCACGTAGCTTCTGTTTTTCAGACGACCTCACTATCCTCTTTAAGGTCGTCTGAAATATGGGTTCTTTAACAATCTCGTTACCAGTCAGTTACAATATGTAGTTTCTCGAGGAGCATTATAATATTATGGAAATTAAAAAAGAGTCTAACGACTATATTATTAAATTAAACAACCATGAAGTTTTAGTTTTTTTTGAATGGCTTGTTAAGTTCGTTGAAAATAATGTAATTATTGATGAAGCTGAGAAAAAAATACTATATGACTTGGAATGCTTATTAGAATCCACATTAGAAGAACCTTTTATGGAGAATTATAAAGATCTAATACAAATAGCTAAAAAATCTATTAACAATAATTAGCAAGCTGTAGATTGGGACGAGCTTCAACAAATTGGTTAAGGCGGAAATCTTCAAAAAAGAAGGTACAAAAGAAATTTGGGCCTACACCTACGATGCCTTGGACAGAAGGATAGGCAAAGGTTGTCTGAAAGATGGAGAAGTTTCAGGAATGTCATTCCCGCATGATTTAAGCGGGAGCTGCCAGAAAACCCACTACTTCCACTGCGATCAAGTCGGTATACCGCGCGAGATGACCGACATCCACGGCAATCTCTTATGGTACGGTGAATACACCGCCTGGGGCCGTCTGAAAAAGGACGATCGGGCTTACAAGAACGCGCATCAGTCGTTTAGATTGCAGAACCAATACTTCGATGAAGAGACGGGGCTTCATTACAACCTGATGCGCTATTACGAACCTGAGGCCGGGCGGTTTGTGAACCAGGATCCAATTGGATTGATGGATGGGGACAACCTTTATCAGTTTGCAAAAAAACACAAGCATGGGTTGATTTACTAGGTTTATCTCCTACTCCTGGTGCATGCAATACCCCATGTTCTAGAGAAGACATTATTGAGTACACTAAACTTAGGTAGGAAAACGTAAAAATGATATTAAAAGTATTGTCTCTGATGCGAGAGTTGGAATAAGAGGTAGTACCGCTTCATGGAAAAGTAGTTAAAAGGGTACGAACTGGAGTCCATCTTCAGATATTGATGCTTTTATTGCTACTGATATGCTAACAAAAGGAGCAATGGGAAAAGATTTGCCTA
Organism: Veillonella sp. Ser01; assembly: GCF_053850375.1. Lineage (NCBI taxonomy): Bacteria > Bacillati > Bacillota > Negativicutes > Veillonellales > Veillonellaceae > Veillonella > Veillonella sp. Ser01. The sequence continues at coordinate 274,092 of NZ_JBSPUA010000002.1, forward strand.
GTGAATTAAAGAATATAGAATCAGACATAAACAAAGCATTAAAAGAAAAATACCCTAACAATGGAAAAGGAAATGACTTATTTTCATTTAAGGTTCAGAAATCACGATTCCCTGAAAATGCTCAGCGGTTTGCTGAGAAAATCATACTTATATTTTAAGGAAGAAATATAATGAAATTACCTTATAAACCACAAGATATTAGAAATTTTTTTGCTTATTCATATGAGTTTATTGATTGTCTTTATTTTATGAGAAACCCTTATGAAATAATAGAAAATTATATAGAGTATGAAAAATTTATTATTGAAAGAATAAAAAATATTAGAATATTAGATAATTTTCATTTTGAATTATCTGATACTGACTCCTACGCTATACAAGCAATGTGGATACCACCTTTTGCTATTGTTGGTATTCTAGTAAATGGATTAATTCAGTTTGAAAATAAACAGGGAATTTATTTTTCAATTAATGAACAGGAACAGTGTGATTTAGATATTCAAACTGATAAACGCTGGACAATGGGTCTTGTACTGTTTCATGTAAAAAATATTAAAAGCGGAGAGTCTTTAATATTGTCTCCATTTCAATTATCTATTCCTGATTATGGACTTGAATGAAGTAGTCATAGTAGCTATCGCAAGGTGCGGGGTTGCCTGGTGGACAAACACAAAAATATATTAATGACTTAGAAAGGTTAATAAGACAATGAACCGGGAGCAATTTATAAAAAGGATTAATATAGTTTTAGTCGAAATTGATAAAATGATTAATAATTGTGATGAATACAGTTATACAAATAAACAGCAGTTGATTTCTATAAAAAATGAACTATATGACATGATTAATTATCTAAATTCAGAAAGTATTTTTCAACCAAAAAAAGGAAAAGAATCTTTATTGTCTCGGATAGTAATTGATTCTTGGCCATTTAATAATGAGGTTGGTAAACTCCTTGTAGAAATAGAAGAAGATTTCAATTCTTTGACAAGAAAAAATATAAAAATGTCTAAGTTAAAAATTTTGAATGAAACTCCTTTAGACTTTCAAGAAAATTTTTTGTTTGACAAATGGGAAGTCAGTTACCTTGATTTGATGGAAGTAAATCAAGGATCTCCCTTAGTTGGAAGTCTGTCCATTAATGGTCAAGTTATTATTAAAGAACAGGGATTTGGAGGGCCTTTGTTGTATTACAATAGAAAAATATATATTCCAGTTTTCATTAGACGATTTTGCGTTGTTGGATTTAGGCTTGCAACACTAAATTTAGATGATTTATCAATTGAGTATATTGGGGGTATAGAAGACTTGGTTTATCTGAAAGAGATAAAAGATAATAGGATTTATTTCTATACAGACATATATAAAAGTACAGAAAAGAATTTATCTTTATATGAACAAATATAACTCAAGAATATGCTGTAAACATCATAGCCAAAGGACTTCCATGTTAATTTATTTCATTTAGAATTAGAAAGAAAAATTAGTAAACGTAATGTAAAAGCAGTGAAAAAATGTTAACGATATAGTATTGAAGGAAATATCTTTCTATCAAAATATTTATGGAGTATACTTTTATGTTCAAATCAAAATTATTTCCCAAGGATTTTTTTAATCTATGTATTAAGCGTAAAGTAGAAATTAAAAAGTTAGATAAACTTCCCAAGCTAGATAATAACTATTTGTTATTTATTACTAAGTATCAGGAGGTAGAGATAATACCTGATATTTCTCTTTTTAATTATGAAGAAGCTTTAAATGAAAATAGATACTTAGAGTGTAATTATCCAGAAATATCAAAGTGTTTTTGGAGTATTGGACAAGCAGGACAGGGAGATGGATGGTTTTTAAATAAAATAGATAATACCATTTTTCATTATAATCATGATACTGGAGAATATAACAAATCTGGATTTACTAATTTAGGGATAGATTTCTCACAATTTATCCAGTTGGCTTTGTTACACCGAGATTTAGAACACCTATTAGATAAAGGAGAGACACTTACGGATAATGTAAAAACTGAGTTTATAAATTCAGTAAATAGTATAAGTAATAATTTGTTTAATGTTTATCCATTTAAATATTTTTAATTGGAATATTCAATAAATTTATTAAGCAAGCCGTAGCCCTCTCAAAACCTTCAGTCCTGATGTAGGGAGTGTGTAGTACGCATGCGGTTTCTGTTTTTAGACGGCCTCGAAGAGGAAACCAAGGTAACGGATAGTGCATATCACCCCTTCCGATTGCAAAACCAGTATTATGATTCTGAAACAGGGTTGCATTACAACTTCTTCAGGTATTATAAGCCTGATGCGGGGCGGTTTGTAAACCAGGAGCCTATTGGATTGATGGGTGGAGAGAATCTTTATTGGTTTGCGCCTAATGGGCAAGATTGCCTAGATCCTTTAGGTTTGGATAAATGATGTGAAAATAGCAAAGTTAAAACAGAACCAAACACAGCATTTTTTTGGTCAGGTAGAACAGATGGTATTGATGGACAACATATTGCTGCCGATATTGCCAAATCTAATGGAGGAACAACATCAACCCGCTTTGAAGAACAATCCTAATATAGATCCTAAAACAAAGATTTCAACTGTTATATTTCAAAGGTAATTACTATGGATGATTTTGTAATTGAAAAAATTTCAAGAGGTATGTTAATTGTTTCTTTAAATGGACATGAAATTTCATTTGAAGGAGAAATGTACTTTCCAAATAATGAGTTTCACTTTTCCCTATATGCGAAAACAGCAAAATTTACTAAGACCAACCAAATTTTAAGCAAGGAAGAGTTAGATAATATTTTAGAACATTTAAAAAAAGAATTTATTTTAAAAAATAGAGTATTAGACATAATTTTCTAAATTTAATTATCAACTGTAAAGTAGCCCGAGCAAGCCGTAGACCACATGAAACTTCCAATCCCGACGTAAGGTGTGCGGTATGCACACACACGGGTTCTGCCTTTTAGACGACCCCACCCCCAACAGCATGCAGGCTACGCTTGCTGATGCGGGGCGGTTTGTGAATCAGGATCCGATTGGGTTGATAGGTGGGGCGAATCTGTATGCGTTTGCGCCTAATACAAATAAGTGGCTTGATGTCCTAGGTTTAAATAAAAATCTGCCCACACCATACCCTATGAGAGCCTTACCTCCTGGTTCTAATCAAAAGCCTTATACCATATATAAGGTACTGAAACCAATTAACAATGTAGCTGCATGTGAAATTATGCCGTGGTTCGGAGAGATTGGATTAGGGACACAGTATGAATTGCCAAAATCTGTTAAATCATATATAGAAGCTGGGCATCTAGAAGAGGTGAAAATAGGAAAATGTTAAAAATTAATGAATTGAATTCATATCTTAAAAGTAAAGGAGTACCAGAAGATAGTTACTCGATCAATGAAGTAAATGATGAATCACTATGTATTATTGAAGAAAATAAAAAATGGCATATATTCTATTCTGAAAGAGGATTGAGAACCGAAGAATATTGTTGCCAAGATGAACATTCGGCAATTCTATATTATATAAATCGGTTATCAAAAATGTTAAAAATTTCTTTTGAATGAAAAAAGTAAACCGTCAACAAACTCACTCCTTCCACTGCGACCAAATCGGCATACCGCGCGAGATGACCGACATTCACGACAATCTCTTATGGTACGGCGAATACACCGCTTAGAGTCGTCTGAAAAAGGACGAGCGGGTTTATAAGAACGTACACCAGCTGTTCAGACTTCAAAACCAATACTTTGATGAAAAGACGGGGCTGCATTACAAGCTGATGCGGTATTACGAGCTTGAGGCCGGGCGGTTTGTGAATCAGGATCCGATTGGGTTACTTGGAGATTTCGTCATTCCCGGCATTTGAAAGATAGGTGTAACAGGAAAAAATAATATGGTAAATGATAGAATTTCAAGTTTTGTCGCTTTTTTAGAATGTAAAGATCTATCAATCAATGATTTATTGGAGAAACTACTACATTCTAATAGTATTATTCAATATGAAGCAGCAAAAAGACTACAATTTTTTCAGTATAAAGAGATTATTGATATAATCAGAAATAATCTCTTAACAAGTCGATATAGTAAACATAGAGAAATTGCAAATTTTATCTTGGGACAAATACAAGAAAAACTTAGCACCACGGAATTGAAAGAGATTTTCTCCATATTAATTCACTCTATTCAAAATGATAAAAGTATTAAAGTAAAATCATCTGCAATATCTTCCTTAGGACATCTATTTAGAAAATATAATCTAGGAGAAGAAGAATTTCGTACTGTGGAAAATAATATTAGTTCTATTTGGAATATGAATAGATATTCTATAATTATTTCTATTGCATTTAGTTCCGCATATTTCCCAAAAAGAAATTATATAAAAGAATATCTAATAAAAAATCTAAACAGCAAACATCACAAAATTATCTCATGGATATTATATGGATTGAAAGAAAAACATTATAAATCAGAATCAATTGAAAATTTACTAATACATAAACTAAGCCAATTTGGTGAAAAATCCTATATTTACAATGAAATTATTGCATTTTTAATTTCAATTAATTCTGAAAAAGTTATCCCTTATGTTAAAAAGACACTATTCACTCAAAGTAAAATTGATGATGAAATTTATACTGAACTTAAAAATAATCTGTCGGATGAATTTGCAGGATTGAGAAAAAAATTATTAGAAAAATTTAAATAGTTTCTTGTCGTCCGGCTCAACCGCAAGTCTGCCTTCGTCCTTAAAGCGAGTAAGATTAACCGCACCACCGTCGACGAATCTGTCCTACCCGGCCGCCGCCTGCAAAACCAGTATGCCGACCTCGAGACGGGGCTGCATTACAACTTCTTCAGCTACTATGAGCCTGACTACGGAAGATTCAACAATCAGGATCCGATTGGGTTGGAGTGCTAATAATGGTTTATGGGGGGGAAAGGATTAAGAATTTTTTTGAAAAATTTACTCACGGTGGTAAAAAATCTGTTGGTGGAAATTGATGAAATAGATTGATAGTTCATTATGTTAAATGAACATTATTTATATAAACAAGAAAGGCTATTATATGATTGAAACAACTAAAGATATGATTTCTGTGTGGATGGGAACATCTTTAAAAACATCTGATGAATTTAATAAATATACAGATGGAATGGAGGACTCCGATTCTCATTGTCCAGCTTTTGCAGATTTTGGAGTTTCATTTATTGATTCTGATTTTTTTGTGGCATTCCAGACAGATGATGGAGAAATTGTGCCAGTTGAAGTGTTAGCAGAAGAAGTTGGAGCGCACTCCAATAAAGTTATAAAAGATATTGTTAAAGTAGCAAAAGAGAAAGGAATAAATGAAGGCAATTCTTTATACTATTATTCTAATGCAATATTTTATGAAGAAAATCCAGGTAGACTTTACAATGATTTAAAGTTTATAGGAACTTTCAAAGATCCAAGAAAAAAATTCGCTAGTGATAGTGAAATGATCCAAAACGCACCCACTTCGTCTGCGACCAAATCGGCATACCGCGCGAGATGCCGACATTCATGGTAATATATTCCAAAAAAATCATGGAGTAACTCAGTAACCTCATGTTATTAATGCGCATGGCCACCATATTATTTTTAAAGGATCATTTGAACACTCTCCTAGTATGAACATAGCATTTATTCGTTCAAGAGGCATAGCAAACAAATATGATACCCCATTAAACTATGATATTAAAAACATTAATGTTAATAGAGACTGATTGGTGTCAAAATGTCTATGAAAGGAAAATCAAAATGAATATTTTAAGTAATTCTATAATTGAAGATTTAATTCAGAATGTATATAAAGGAGTTACAGAGACATTTAACTATGTATTAGAGAAATATAATTCTAATGATGTTTTTGCTTACTCATTATATATTGATGACTATTGTTCATATCTAGGCTGGGCTGCTAATACTATTTCTCACTACGAAATAGAAAAACTAAACTACCCAAAAGAAGAACATCCTTTTATTAAATGGTATTACCCTCAATTTGCAATAGGGCTTGGCGAGGTTCCTGAGAAAATAGATAGTATATTCAATAATGAGATTCAAAATATTCTTAATGACACAAATACATTAATATCAGAAGATAATTTTGAGCAATATCAGGCGGAAGTATATGATTCAATTATAGAAGGATTTAAAAAAGCGATAGCAAGTGTAGATAAGGAAAAAATAAAAAATATAATATTTTTTGTATCTATTGCAGATAGTGATAATGCTGAAATTATGGAAAATTATTCTGCTGAGCAATTGAATTCATATGAAAAGTTCATTACGTTCAAAAATAGATTTCAAAGCAAGCCGTAGCCTGCATAAAACCTTCACTTCAGTCCTGACGTAGAGCATGCGGTACGCACGTACGCGGTTTCGCCTATCGAAGCCCCATCAAAAGTAAGTCCTACTGGTAGGGCTGTAATGCGGCGCACAAAATCGAAGTAGATATGATAGGGATAAACCAATTGGACCTAGACCAAAATCTGATTATGGTCATGATTGACATAGAAAATTTACATTTAATATCGTTTAACTTTATTGAGGAGTTGTATGCTATGAATTTAGATGCAGTTAACCCAGAATTAGAATCAAAAATTAATGATTTAGTTTGCGAAGCTTATAATAAATCTTTTTTGGAACAAGAAAAATTACTAAAAGAAGCATTTGAGCTAATACCCAAGCCAGTAACTCAATGGGCGCATCCAACTACAATGGTTGCGATTGCATTATTCGACTTATATTATAAAAATCAGAAATATGAACAGGCTGAAGAATGGCTGACTATTGCTTTAAGTGTTGCTGATTTAGGAACAACTAATGCAGGAACATATCTATTAGGCGGTCTTTTTTATTATGATATTGAAAAATATGATGATGCTTATAAATATTTCGATATTGCTTATAATGATGCCGGGTATTATCCATTTAGCATAGAAGACAAAAAATATTGGGAATTTTATAAGCAACGTAAAGAAGAATTAAATCCTAAGAAAAAAAATAAAAAGTAAGATTCGATATTTTCAGACGACCTCTACCAAATTGCCGCCCCCGACAGCGGCGTACGGCTGCTGGTTGCCAAAGTCGATTCTGGCAAACGGCGATTTGACCGCCGTTTATGGACGTGACGGCAAAAACTAGCGATTTCGCCTACCGCAACCATATCATGGTCGATTACAGGCATAAGCGCGACGGGGTGTACGAGATTTACAAGAAAGGTTTAAAAAACGTTTGAGTAAGTCCATATCTGTTGGACGATGTTCATCTACCAACTCGCCCAAACGATTAGATTAGGAGAATATTATGAAAAAATTACTAGTATGGGGATATGCTCTACAAAGTATGGATAAAGCAGAAAAAATGGGGTTGCCACGAGTAAGTAGTGGAGCTGTGGGTATATCAGAGAAGTTTAACCCTAAGAAAACGCATCCTGATTTTGACTTTCCCTGGAGTTGGTTCGTAAAGGGGCAAGAAATTCCTCCAATGCCTGAAGAGGTTTATGTCTGCTTAAAGAAAGCAAGAGGTGTTATTTTTGATTTTCTTCCATATAATGATTTCTTTATCATGTCAGCGCGTTTTTTGGAATTTATAAAAAAATATGGGTTTGATCATAATTTTGGAATGAGTAAAGCAATTATTGTCAATACAAAAGGCGAGCTATTGACGAATGAAATCTATTATTTGGTAAGAATAGTTGATTGGGAAATTGAGGATGAAATTATTTATCCTGATCTAGGAATGGATGAAGAAGGTTTTTCGCTAGAGGCATATACTAATTCAGATAAGGATATTTTGTTGTCTTCCAATTATAATTATTCAAGAGCATTTATGGTGTCAGATAATTTAAAAGACAAAATATTGGAAAACTTTTCTTTGCCTTTTCTTTATTCTTTGGAAGAGTGGAAGGAATTGAACAATTTAGACAGCTTTTGGGATTAATATAAATCAAAAAAGTGTTGGATGAACTTTTTTCCATCCTAACATCTACTCCCTCTCTCGTGGGAGAAGCAATTACTAAATCTACTCGGTGGTCTGGTCGTCAAACGCATCATAAAATTCCGGTAGAGATGTTTAATAATTCTTCACTGTTACAACGGCTAGAAAAACAAGGATTATTTAAACTTAATGGAAAAGGTAACGGAATTATGTTACCGGAATCTCTATCTAAAGAGACTACCCGTTCTAAACATAAGGGCTATCATAGAGGATATAACCAAGCAATTATGGAAATAGTAGATAATATTGATAAAAATTCTAAATGTGATAGAGAAAAGGCTAGAAAAATTCAATCATTACAATCCAAAATTCATAAGGCACTTAAGTCAGGAAGTATGTCTTTATATAAACCGACAACAAAACAAGACTGGATTAATTACTTAACATAATAAGGGGTAGCATTATGAATATAATATTAGGATTTATAAAAAATAATTTATTAGAAGTATCAGGTAATTTTCAAAACAGCCGATGGAAAATTATTCAAGATATTTCAGTAGCACAAAGATATGCATATCAACAGTATGATTTAGAGACTGTTTGGGCGGATTCGCGCGAATCAAACTCACTAATTTTAAAGCTATCTACAGATGAAGATGACAATTTTTGGGATGAATATGCTGTTCCTGCAATTGAAAAGAAATTAAATTCCTTGAACTTAGAGGAGGGATTAAAGGATAGTTTATTTAGTGATATAGATGCTGATTTATTTAATTGTTATTTAAATAACAAATATAAGAAAAATCATCCTTTTTGGAATATGATAGAAGATGCTTATTTTAAAGGGTTTTGGCCTTGTGGATGGGAAGGTAAATATCCTGAGGGGAAGCTTGTCGTTTTTAAATTAAACAAGCACTAAGTCAAAGTTACAAGTATTTCAAAGAACTAGGAGCACTTTAAAATGAATAAACGTGAATTAGAAGCCTTATATACTTTAAATGATCCTGCTACTAGCCAAGCTATAAAAATGTTACCTCCAGAGTGGCATAGTTTATATCCTTCATATCTTCAATTTTTAGAACTAAGCAATGGATTATTTGGAGATGAGATAACCCTTTTGGAGGCCGAGGAGATCCAACAAAGGAATATTGACTATGAAGTAAAAGAATATTTGCCGAATTTTCTTATGATTGGAGATAATGGTGGAGGGGTTGCCATTCTGATGGATAATAAAAATCAAAATATTTTTGCTGTCGGCATGGGAGTAATGAGTGAAGACTCCTTAGAAAAAATATCATCTTCTTTAGAAGACTTTCTATTAGTAAAAAAAGGAATGTTTAATTATTTAGAAAGCTAGTTCTAGCCCGCGCACCCCAAAAACACAGGTTGGGTACCCCCAAGCAGCCATAGCCTGCATAAATTTCCAAATTTACAGGCACTTAAAAAGCCCGCCAACAAGCCCACTACTACCCAAATGGAAGAAAATCTTATTCAAAAAAGAAATAATGGGAATGGTGCATTTTCTTGGAAGCCCTACAAAGATAATGTAACCGAGCAACATAGGAAATAGTATCATGACAACTTTAGAAGATAAAATCTTTACTTTAAAACAGAATCATTTAATGAAAAAAATGAAAGAAATTCATTTTTTAAATCATTTAATTTCAGATTCTGAAAAAATTATTCCATATCCACTCTCATGTGAAATAATAAATCGTACTTTTACCTCCTATAGAAATATAGAATTATTAAAAGAAAAATTTAGTTTACCGATAAAAAATGAAATATTAAATTCTTTTGGATCAGAGGAAAATGATATTGCTTATGTATACTTTTATGGAGGAATAAATGATTCAGCTGAAATACCAATAGAATTATTCCCCTTGTTTATTATCAAAATAAAAAATATTAGCAATTGGCTAGAATTAATAAACAAACCTAATTTTTATTGCTTAAAATTATTTAGTAATAAAATAGATAAAGTTATCGATATATCTCTACTCGACAATGAGGAAGATGTGTTATCTATTTCTATTGGAGTGAACGCAAATAAATAAACTATTCCAGTAGAAGCAATTCTTTACCTTGTATAACTTAAAGGAGTTTCCCATGAAAGAATTGTTAGAAAAACTTGAAAATAATAGGTTTATTTATAAGGTAAGAATGGATCTTGAATTCGATGTAAAGGACTATCAAGAATTATTAAAAATTTTAAATGAAATAAAGCATTATACTCATAATCATGATCTAATTGAAAAAAGACTAGCGTCTATTTTATATGAAATACCGAAATTAACACATATTTGGTATCTCAATTTAAAAGACGATCCAAATAAAAATGAATCTTCTATTGTTAATCAACTTGAAGAAGCATGGATAGAGTTAGATTCAATAATTGGAGAAGAAATTCTTGGTCAAGGACAATAAATTCCTCTTAACAAACACAGATTGTGGCTCGAATAATAAGTTACATGTTTAGCAAAACCTTAATAAAACATTAAGGTCGTTTGAAAAAAATATTTTCAGATGACCTTGATACTATGACTAACAACTATCTCAATACTATAAACGGATAAAACAAAAGTACTTTGTAAAAGACATATTGATCCAAAAGGGACAGGATATGGAAAATATCCACATATAAATATTAGATGTCTGGATGGAAAACAAGTGCGTATTAATATTAGAGGAAAATAGATGTGTTAAATTTAACTAATTTACAAACAAAAGGATATGATGAATTTATTAAAATTGATGGAGAAGTTTTTTATCAAGTATTTGCTATTAAGAAAAGTAATGGAATTTATATTACATATTACTATACGGTACCCAAAAATAAATTGGATCAGGCTGAAGATTATGAGATAGAAGAAGTCAACGAATTTAATGAATTTGAATTAGCTATAAAGCATATTCAATCAAAAGGAGCAAATCTTTCAAGATTTAATGTATTTAAAGGTAACAAACCTCTTTAAGACTATTTTTATCCAAAAAATACTGACAAAGATATGCCTGGGAAAATGTCGGTCAGCTATCAGCAATGAAACTAGCCTGATGCGGGTCGGTTTGTGAATCAGGATCCGATCCACATGCGTTTAAAAGTTGATTATGTTGGTAAACGAACCGTATCTCATTATGATGTTTATAAACAAAATAAAACTGGAGAACTTTTATTAAGAAGAAAAATTCTTCTGAATTTATTAGAACAGGAATTGGTTGCGATGATGCGGGACAATTTAATTGAAGTAACATTTTATATGGAATCAAATGATTATATTAACATGAGAGAAATAGACAAAATACTTAATATTAAAAATGCCGAGTTTTATAGTAAGGGAGATTTATTTACCTCACCAAACAAAAAGGTTCAATTTATAATTGAACACTCTTACTATTCTTTTGGTATAGATAAAGAGGAAAATTTAAATGAGAAAATTAATAAAATTATACAAAAAATAGAAGACATAAAGAAAAATTTAAGCTATATATTTAAAAAATATGAACTAAATAAAGAGCTTATAATTTACAGCTGGGCCAACGATGAGGCTACTCGTGAATATAAAATCTCCTTAAATCAAATGCAAGTATTATCTGAGTTAGGTATAGAATTAAAAATCATTCATTATAATTTTTAGTAAGCGTGGGCTTGGTCGAGTTCCACCAAATATCAAGAGTATCTAAAATCAATTTTCAGACGATCTTTTTCTTATCCTATGCCTTCCTCACTTGCTTCAACTACAATGAAAACAACCAAATCAGCCTCTACAACGAAGTCATTACCGACATCGAGTACGATGATTCCAATTCCGATGCAGAGTACAAACAGCAAGCTGTAGCCTGAACAAAAACTTTCAGTCCTAAGGAGTATTTTATGAAAATCAAAGAATTAATTGAAAAATTAGAACAAAAAAGTAGCCATCAATTTTTGAAAGCAGTATCAAAACCAGAATTTACTTTTTCTTTGCCAAAAGATTTAGAATTCTTTTATGAAAATTATGAATATGCTATTCTCAATATTGATACTTCTTGTGAGATAAGAATCAGTTCACTTTCAGAATTGCAACCAACAAACCAAATTCTATATCCAGCTGATGATGTTATTTGGGAGGAGTTGGCAGATGATATCAGTAATGATTGGTTCATGATTGCATCTTCACAAGAGCTAAGTCAATATATCAGTATAGACTTAAACAAAAAAAGATTTGGTTTTTGTTATGATAGTTTTATAGAAACTCATGCTACACCTGATGAGTCTCCCATTATTGCTAAGTCATTTACAGAACTACTGGAGAAATTGGTTTCCAATGAAAAAGAATGGTTTTGGTTAGATTCTTCATTTCAAAGCTATGGTGATGCTTATGAAGATGAATGAGTAAGTTGTAGCCCTTATGAAACCCTCGATCACAACAAAGCGTACGTTTGGAGCGCACGTAAGTAGTTTTTAAATTTCAACCCTAGGAAGGATTTAATCCATGATTAAAAATTTAAAAATTAATGACGGTAAAGCTACTGCTTTAATATCTTTATCGCCTAGTGATATGCAACCGTATGATATACCCATTTTTATTGATGATGAATCAGGAGATATACAAAGAGAAAGCCAAATTTATCCAATTCTTGATAGGGTAGAAAGCTTTTTTAAACGAATAAACATTGATGATTTAATAAGAGACATTTCAATAGAGATTAATCAAGCTTGTTATGAGCAAAGTGATTATGAACCAACAAAATTAGATAATAAAGAATTAGCAAATGATTTAAAAATTGTCAATATTACAGCATATTTTGATGATTTAGTATTTATATACCATTCTGGTTCGTTTCTTCCTGATATGGAAATATCTGCTCAAATAACTTATGAAGGTGAATTAGAAAATTTGGAAATATATGATAAATAGCAAGCTGTAGCTCGCATGAAACCTTAAATCTTGACATAGGGCGGCACGCGGTTTCTGTTTTCAGACGGCCTCGAAGAGGAAATCGGATTCGTTTGGGACGGTAGCCATTTGCTGCAGGAAGTTCACCCAGACGGCAGGTATACATATATCTACACCGACCAAGAATCCTACGAACCGCTGGCGCAAGTCCGCAATTGGACAACCGAAGAAGGCGAAAGCCAACAACAAACCCACTACTTCCACTGCGACCAAATTGGCATACCGAGAGAGATGACTGATGATGAAGGCACCTGGTTTGATTCGGGGATTATTACGTCTGGGGCAAACTGAAGAATGAAACTAACATATCCGGAATTGCTCACCAACCCTTTCGCATACAAAAACAGAACGCTGACCGTGAGACGGGGCTGCACTATAACTTTTTCAGGTATTATGAGCCGGAATGTGGAAGATTTATCAACCAAGATCCGATTGGATTGGCTGGTGGTAGTAACCTCTATTGGGCTTTACAAAACAGTCAAATGTGGGCTGACCCATTAGGGTTAAGTTCTAAAAAATCGCCTGGAACATGTAATGATCCATGTGCAGGACAAGATCCTGCCGGTGAAGCGGCTGGCTGGCAAGGAAGTAAGGACTATCCAGGTGTGGATAATTGGAAAAATGTTGTCCTAGAAAAAGGGACAATATTGTTTACACTGTATCCACATGGGCCGGCAGGTATGGCTTCTGCCCCTGGGAATTATTTTGTTCGAGGATACGCTGTACGTTCTGCAAGAGGAAATGCCAGAGCATTTAACGATTCTGTACAGGTGAGACATAGTGGAAATGCTACTGCCGCACGTGACATGAGAAAACAATTACATATATTTGTAGTAGAAGAAGATATTTGCGTAGGAAAATCAAAAGCAAAAGCAAATAAAAAATATGGCGATGGGGGAGCAACCCAATATTATATTCGAGATATGGATAAACCGAAATTAACAAGTACTGGCAACCTTCGATCTTTCAGGAGGTAAAATTACATATGAATCAAATTAAATTATTTATACAACAAAAAAACATTGTCATCAATAATCTCTCCTTAAACTTTAATGATATTAAAGAGATTAAAGAAAAAACTAAATTAATAAATTTTAAAAATATACAAGAAGGTATTTATTTATTTCAAGAAAATATTTATTACCTTGGAGAAGAAGGAAAAATATTTATCGACATATACAAAAAGGAAATTGATATCTTATTTAATGACTATTTTTATTTAACTAAAAACATCTTAGAATCAAAAATTATTCAAAATTTTCTTAATTTATATCCTCCTTTAAAATCATATTGTGTACTAAAAAGTGCTCCAGTACTCGAATTTAAAGGCCCTGAATTGGCATGGAATTCCCTTTTGGTCATCTATGACTCCAAACAGGCGTCAATAAGGCTGAATATTTCATTCTAAAATACTACAGTAAAATAATAAGAAGTATTTATGAAAAAACCATACGAAATACACTCAGATTTTTTTTAGAAAATGATTGCTTCAGACTGGTATGAGAATAGAGAAATTATTTTAGATTCTCTACCCCACCATTTAGAGGAGTTACCTGATAATGTAAAAAAATTTCTAAGAGAAATATGGTATTTAACAATTAGTTATGACGCTTATTATCGTAGTAATGGACGCATCTTTCTATCTACGGTACTGCATAACTTTGGGGAAACCACATCATGGTCGAACACAGCCAGCCCGACGGACTGGTGTCTTGCTACGAATAAGACCGTTACGATCCCGACGGCAAAGTGCTCAAAAGCAGCAACTACCTAGGTGAAGAATGGACGTTCGACTACCGCAAAGACCATACCGTCGTTACCGACACTTATAATACTCAGGGAATATTCCGTCCAGCTTCTTCTTGGCAGACACACCATTTAATTCCACAGGCAGTTTGGAAAGAAAACAAAATATTTTTTAATAGTTTCGGCATGAAAGGCAAAGGATTAGGTAGAGATAGTTGGACTAACGGTTGAGCAAGTTCATATCTGTTGGAGGATGTTCATCTACCAACTCACCCAAACGATTACCTTAGGAGGGGATTATGAAAAAGTTATTAGTATGGGGCTATGCTCTGCAAAGTATGGATAAAGTAGAAAAAATGGGATTACCACGAGTAAGTTTACAAGAAAGTTTGAAAAAACGGTTGAGTAAGTCCATATCTGTTGGAGGATGTTCATCTACCAACTCACCCAAACGATTAGATTAGGAGGAAATTATGAAGAAATTAATGGTGTGGGGATATAGCGCACAAAGTTTAGATGAGTTAGCGAAAAGAAAAGTGCCTAAGGTTTCCTTAGGGGAAGTAGGGATATCAGAGGAATTCAACCCTAAAAAAACGCATCCTGATTTTGACTTTCCATGGAGTTGGTTCGTAAAGGGGCAAGAAATTCCTCCAATGCCTGAAAAGGTTTATGTCTGCTTAAAGAAAGCAAGGAGTGTTACTTTTGATTTTCTACCTTATGGCTACAACTTCTTTATCATGTCAGCGCGTTTTTTGGAATTTATAAAAAAATATGGGTTTGATCATGATTTTGGTATGAGTAAGGTTATTATTGTCAATACAAAAGGTGAGCTATTGACAAATGAAGTCTATTATTTGGTAAGAATAGTTAGCTGGGAAATTGAGGATGAAATTGTTTACCCGGATTTAGGAAGAGATGAAAAAGGTTTTTCGCTGGAGGCATATACTAATTCGGATAAGGATATTTTGCTGTCTTCCAAATATAAGTATATGGAAGCATTTATGGTGTCAGAAAATTTAAAAGAAAAAATATTAGAAATGTTCTCCTTGCCTTTTCTTTATACTTTGAAGGAATGGAAGGAGCAAAATGATTATGAAATTATTGGATTTGATAAATTATAATAAAAAGGAAACTTAAATGTCAAAATTACTTTTTACTTCTTCTAAAACGCCACATAGTATTGGTTATATTGGAGGAGGAGCTGAACATATTCCGTTAGAATTATGGCCTAAAGTTCCAAATTCTGATACCTATCAAACGCATCTATTTACTCTTTATTCTGACTTTTTACCTGAAAATGTATTCCCTCGCAGAAATTATTATATCTCTGTTTTTATTTCCATAGAGGAGCATGCACTGGGAGGAGTAAAAGACTCTATTTCATCCAAATATACTGTTAATTGTCAGGATGATTTAATTTTACTAAATGATGGTTTTAGTTGCGCTGTCCTTTATGAAAGGGAACAAGCTATCAACAAGCAAGATTTAGGAAATATTTCTTTAGAAAGAAAATTTTTTGAAAGACTTGATGAAGTTGATAAAGAAGCAGATGAGAAATACAATGAAGACGAACATTTATTCTTTGAAGATAATGGAATGGGTTTGGATGTATCCAAAATTTTTGGCAATCCTTATTTTGAACAAGATATAATATATCCTTCTCCTAAGTTTAATTTTTGCTTGCAATTATTAGAAGAAGATATAGATAAAAAGTTACATATTTTTCAGAATGGTATTGGTTATTTTTATTATGACCAAAATGTTAAGAAAAAACTTCTATCTGGAAGTCAAGCAGGTATTTTCTTTATTCAAAATACTTAAGAATTATCATAAAACCTTCGTCTTGATGTAGTGTATGTGCGGTATGCACGCAAGCGGTTTTTGCTTTTTAGACGACCTTTGTTGTATTGCGTTCAACCGCAGCTATACCTACGACGCACTGGGCAACCTAATCTACCGCCAGTTGCCCAATGGTGAAAACTAGTATTACAAATACGACCTAGAAAACCAACTCATCCACGCCGAAATCAAAAAAGCCGCCAACAAATCCACTACTTTCACTGCGACCAAATCGGCATCCCGAGAGAGATGACCGATGATGAAGGTAATCTGGTTTGGTTCGGCAACTACACTGGCTGGGGTCGTCTAAAAGAGGCAAGCAAAGTAACGGATAGCGCATACCAGCCATTCCGCCTGCAAAACCAGTACGCTGACCGTGAGACAGGGCTGCACTATAACCTGATGCGTTATTACGAGCCTGAGGTGGGGCGGTTTGTGAATCAAGATCCGATTGGATTGTGGGGTGGGACAAACTTCTATCAGTTTTCGATGAATGCGCTGGGAGGGGTTTATCCATTAGGGTTAGCTAGAAAACCAATTAGCAGAAGGCTAAGAAGGTAGTAGAACTGGGCAATTGGGGCAAAAAAATGGAAAATTAACAAAATTAGATCCCAAAACAGGTAAACCTATACAAATTAGAAGCTATGATGTAAAAGGAAACCCCGTAAAAGACATCGACTTTGATCATAACCATGGTTTTGGAGACCTTCATGCACGTGACAGGAAATATCCATCAGATAAAGCACCAAATAAAGTCCGAGGAGAAGGATGAGTATTAACAAAAATGGAAAAACTTAACTTAAAATTTGGCAAATGTGCACAAGTATTCCCTGGATTAAGTAGCTTAACAACCAGATTTATAAGTGGAGTAAGTCTTTTGTTATTGCCTAATTCAATTAGCCAATGTCAAGATTTAGATTTTCCATGAAAAATCCAGATAAATGTGGGGCAAAAAAGAAATGAATATACATGACAAGGAAATTGTTGGTTTTTTATATAAGAAAAATAATCAATTACTCGTATTACTTTCATCTGATGAAAATAATATCTTTTTTAATTCCGTAATTTTTTTTTCA
The DNA here is from genome assembly GCF_053850375.1 of Veillonella sp. Ser01. NCBI lineage: Bacteria > Bacillati > Bacillota > Negativicutes > Veillonellales > Veillonellaceae > Veillonella > Veillonella sp. Ser01. Next base: position 291,671 of record NZ_JBSPUA010000002.1, read on the forward strand.
TTTTAACAATGTTTCGGACCAAAATATTATTTTTGATATATATGAATGGGGAAAAGAAGATATTCCAAATGAAATTATTAAACTTTTTCCTTGTATAAATCCCTTTATAGAAGATAAAGAAATATATAATTTTCATTATATAAATTCATCTGTTGGACTAGAGGGTATTGTTATCACTAAAAAATAACATTTCTGCGCAAAATATCGTTATGCTGAGATACTACTGACGTTAAAGAGACCTTGACCTACGATAACCGGCTATCAGAAAAACGACTTAGAAGCTTCCAATGACAGCAGCTATTACTACGGCTACTTCGATGACCTGGCCCACTGGGAACTAGCCAACGGAAAAGTGCAGAACTACTTCTACGACCTGCATGACCAACTGGTTAAAGCGGAATTCTTTAAAAAAGATGGTACGAAAGAAACTTGGGTGTACAGCTACAATGCCTTGGGCAGAAGGATAGGCAAAGGCCATCTGAGAAACGAAGACGTTTCAGACGGCCTTGAAGAAGAAACCGGATTTGTTTGGGACGGAAGGTATACCTATTTTTACACCGATTCCGACAGTTACGAACCTTTGGCGCAGGTATGCAACTGGATAACCGAAGAAGGTGAAAGCCGCCAACAAAACCACTACTTCCACTGCGACCAAATTGGCATACCTAAAGAGATGACCGACATCTACGGCAATCTCTTATGGTACGGCGAATATACCGCTTGGAGTCGTATGAAAAAAGATGAGCGGGTTTATAAGAAAGCACATTCCAAGAGAGCTTTATAAAAAATTAGGTTTAAAATTGGAGAAAGTAAGATGAAAAAGTTACTGATTGGAATGATTGAAACTATTTTGCTTTCGACAGGAGCTTTAAAAATGTCACAACCACTAAAAAAAATACTCAATATAATGATTTGACTGTTAGATACTATTTAGGAATGACTTTTCCTAAATATAACCACCCTGCAAAATTGTATGATGAAATCGATTTAGATAAGGTAGACAATATACGAAAAAGCAAAGAGACTATATCTTATTATATTGGGTTTTATAAAGATGGAAAATTAGTTAAATTTGAGAAATATATTAATGATAATAAAGTAATGGATTTTGTTTATGAATATGATGAGAGGGGAAATCTAATCAAAATTTATAAAAATAACATTGAGGTAAGAAAACTACTCCAAAAGAGAAGGGAGCAGAGAAAAACTGGTGCTTGTTAAATTGTTAAAGGAGATTGTTATGCTTAGTTTTTATGATTGCGAGAAAAATTTATCTGAATATGATTTCAATGAGGTTGAAAAAAATTTAGAAGTATCTTTTCCAGCTTCATTCAAGTCACATTACTTCAAATGGAATGGTGGTACTCCCAATCTTTCTTGTTTTGTCAATGATAATATTGATTATGACTATATTGAAATTCGCGACTTCATTCCAATGAAATATTTTAAGCAGTTTGAGGATGATCCAGATTTTACATTAGAAGGAAGAGCAATAAATGAATGGAAACTTAATGAGTTACCTAAAAAACTGATTCCTTTTGCTTTTGATTGGGGAGGAAATTACCTCTGTTTAGAAAAAAATAGTTGGCAAATTATTTATTATGTAAGGGACGTATGGAGTGAAAATATATCAAGAGAAGCTAATTTTGAAAAAAATTCAATCATTATTGCGAAATCATTTGAGGAGTTTTTAAATTGTTTAGAAGAAAATCCTGATGATTGATAAACTGGCGTAGCGTCGTGTATATATAGTAAGCGTAGCTTTCATAAAGAGATACTAGACCCGAAATACCATTTTGGAAGAGGAGAGCATTATGTTGGATAGATTATATTTAATCAAACTGATTGATCAGTTAAGAAATTTTGAAGGTTCAGAAGAGGATGAAGCTGTATTTTTTGAAAAATTAGAAAATTTGGTCACAGATCCAAATATATCAGATTATATATATTGGACAAACATGAGCTCCGAGGAAATAGCTGATAAAGTACTTAGTTACAAACCTATTATCCTCCCTGATTTAAGCAATTCTTAGTCTACATGAAATTTTCACTTTTAATGTAACGTATATGTGGAATACATACATGTACTATGCGTAACAAACAACTTAAGAAGAAATGTTGATTATTTGAAAAAATTATAACTGAAAGAAGTAATGAAAATGAAAATTAAGAGTTTAGTTGAGAAAATGGGTGGAGTTCAAAGGTTTACATTTGAACCACTGATTCCTACATCTAGAAAATCAATGTCTAAATTTTTAGATATTACTAAAGAAGAATTTTCAGATTATTTGGATTATCTTGAATTATTTGGTGGAGAGACAGGATTTATAAAAGAATTTAAGTTAACCCCATATAGTGATTTGCCTGAATATTGTTATCCTGATGACGATATTCCTATAGGTGGTAATATCGAATGGAGTGGTGGTGATTTAGGTTTTTTTTATGGTGAAAATATAAACTACCAAAAAAACTCCCAAATTAGTGAAAGACTTGAAAAATATAAAAATAGAATACCAGATAATTTTCTACCAATATCAAGTAATGAATTTGGTGATTTGATTTGTCTATGTACTCAAGGAGAAAGAATTGGGCAAATTTTCTATTGGGATCATGAAAATGAATGGGATGAAGAAGATTATTTTGATGAATTTGGTGTAGAAATGCCTGAAGAAGTAAAATTCCAAAATATCTATTTAATTGGTAAAAATCTATATGATTGCTTTAGCAGAATGATTCCAGTTTAATAATTAAAACAAGCCGTACCCCACACAAAACCTTCAGTCCTGACGTAGGGTGTGCACGGGATGCACGCGCGCGGTTTCCATTTTTCAGACGGCCTCGAAGAGGAAACCGGATTTGTTTGGGATGGCAGCCACCTCTTACAGGAAATCCAACCGGACGGTAGATATACCTATCTCTACACCAATCCCAACAGCTACGAACCTTTGGCACAGGTACGCAATTGGACAACCGAAGATGGCGAAAGCCGCCAACAAACCCATTACTTCCACTGCGACCAAATCGGCATCCCGCGTGAGATGACCGATAAAGACAGCAACCTCTTCTGCCCCAGGGAATTATTTTGTTCGAGGATACGTTGTACGTTCTGCAAGAGGAAATGCCAGAGCATTTAACGATTCTGTACAGGTGAGACATAGTGGAAATGCTACTGCCGCACGTGACATGAGAAAACAATTACATATATTTGTAGTAGAAGAAGATATTTGCGTAGGAAAATCAAAAGCAAAAGCAAATAAAAAATATGGCGATGGGGGAGCAACCCAATATTATATTCGAGATATGGATAAACCGAAATTAACAAGTACTGGCAACCTTCGATCTTTCAGGAGGTAAAATTACATATGAATCAAATTAAATTATTTATACAACAAAAAAACATTGTCATCAATAATCTCTCCTTAAACTTTAATGATATTAAAGACATTAAAGAAAAAACTAAATTAATAAATTTTAAAAATATACAAGAAGGTATTTATTTATTTCAAGAAAATATTTATTACCTTGGAGAAGAAGGAAAAATATTTATCGACATATACAAAAAGGAAATTGATATCTTATTTAATGACTATTTTTATTTAACTAAAAACATCTTAGAATCAAAAATTATTCAAAATTTTCTTAATTTATATCCTCCTTTAAAATCATATTGTGTACTAAAAAGTGCTCCAGTACTCGAATTTAAAGGCCCTGAATTGGCATGGAATTCCCTTTTGTTCATCTATGACTCCAAACAGGCGTCAATAAGGCTGAATATTTCATTCTAAAATACTACAGTAAAATAATAAGAAGTATTTATGAAAAAACCATACGAAATACACTCAGATTTTTTAAGAAAATGATTGCTTCAGGCTGATATGAGAATAGAGAAATTATTTTATATTTTCAGACGGCCTAAATATCTCTTTTGAGACCGTCTGAAAGACAGTGTTCGAGGAGGACTATATTATGGAAATTAAAAATAGAGATGACTTTCTAGTTTTTTTAAAAAGAATTCATTACTGAAATTCATACAGAAGATTTTGAAAATAATACACTAGATAGCTTTTTAGAAGCCATGAAAAATTGGATTGAAGATATGGATGGATACTATAAAAATATAGGTATGAGAGAATATAACGACAAAACTTTAAATTGGAGTATGTTAGCAGATATTTTGAATGCCTCACGAATATATGAATAGCGAGTTCAGTCTACTATAGTTTGGACTGAATTCCAATAAAGAGGACCATTAATCCAAACATCTCAAGTACAAGCCAAATTCAATAAAGTTAGTCAATTAGTTTCAATTTTGGGAAAATTAAAATGAATAAAAAGTATAAAGTCAGTCCTGAATATATCAGACTTTTTCTTAGTCTATTACACGAAGATATAGATAGCAAACTTGAAGACTTATCAGGTCTGAATTTGGTTAATCGAGATAGTGTAAAGAGATTAGTCAAAGAATATCTGTACCCCGAGTATCAAAATTTTACAATATCAACCCAATTCAGAATTAAAGAAAGTTTGAGATTTGGATTAAATTTCTGGACAGAAGAACGACTACATGATCAATTTCCTAGTACCGACACAGCCTTTGAAATACCTCAACAAATGACCGCAAAAGAACTTTATAAGCAAATTTGGGATGATATGTTTAATAATGAAGATATCACTATTTCTGATATAACAAAATATCAGGAATCGAACTAAAATTAGCAAGCCGTAGCCCGCATGAAACTTCCAATCCTGACGTAGGGCATGTGAGGTACACACAAACCATTGGCATAGGTACACAACCGGACCAATATGGTAATAAATACTCTTTAAAGAATGCATATATGGGACATAATCCTGAAGATGCTGTTTCCTATTGGAATCGTTGCGGTTGTTATTATGGAGCTAAATCTTATACAGTACGGAAATGGATGCTTGATTCTAATAATTATCGATTGGAATATGGGCTAGGCAACTATTCCCGTGGGGCAAAGAGCAAAGAACGTTATAAGAAATCCCGTAAGCCTAAAAATGGAAAGTTACTCAAAAGTTGTTAATGAAGAATTATGAATGAGAGGAAAACCATGTATTTATCTGATATTAATCCTGAGTTAAATAGTGAAATTAATAATATTATATGTGAGTCGAGACAAGCTAAAACTCTTCAGGAAAGGATTGATAAGTTAATGAGGGCTTGGGAATTAATTCCAAAACCGGCTACTCAATTCGTAACCCCAACCAGTGGGCTATGTTCTGAAATTTCTGGCAGATTTAAAGAGCTAAAGGATTATTCTAAGGCACTTGAATGGATAAATATTGCATTAGAGGCACGAAAAACAGTTCCTGATGGCAGTATATTTCTATGGGCAGGTATTATCCATTACGAACTAGGTGATATGGAAAATGCCTATAAATATTTTGACCTAACTTATAATGAGCTACGTTACACACCTTTCTCTATGGAAGACAAAAAATATTGGCAATTTTATAAGCAACGTAAAGAAGAATTAAATCCTAAGAAAAAAAACAAAAAGTAAGATTCGATATTTTCAGACGAGCGCAAAGCCTTCTTTGGGATAGTCTGAAAGAGGGAACTAAGGTAACTGATAGCTCATACCACTCCTTCCGCCTGCAAAACCAATACTTCGATGAAGCGATGGGGTTGCACTATAATTTGATGCACTATTATGAGCCTGAGGTGGGCGTTTTGTGAATCAGAATCCGATTGGGTTGTGGGGTGGGAGATTCTTTATTCGTTTGCGCCTAATGCAAATGTCTGGGTTGATCCATTAGGATTATCCGTACAATCAGAGAGTGCTCAACGTGGAATTGCTAAAGCAACTGAGTATTTAAAAAGTAAAGGTTTTAAAATTTTATCAGATGAAGTAACAATTAAAGTTCTCGATAGAATAGGGAAAAAATTGAAGAAGGTTCGAATTCGTCCTGATATAGTCGCAATGAAAGATGGGAAAATCTATTTTATTGAGGTGAAATTATGAAAAGTAAAGAATTTATTCAAGGCCTTATTGAATATTTGAAAAATAATTTAAATATTCCTGATGCTAATTTTCTAAAAGATAGGATTAAATTTAAAAAAGGAAAATATGTTTATGGTGAAATATCCTTTAGCAATTCTCGTACTTTCGAGGGGGTCATACTTCATCTATATGCATACAATTCTGAAATGGGAAATTTTTTCTCCCAAAATGTTCCTCCTTATGATAAATCGTCAAATCCATATGATTTAGTATTTGTACAACCATCTATCTCGCAGGCGCATTTTTTTAAAGCTCCCCCTATTACCTCATTTCCTTATGGAGATACCATCAAATTACCTGAATCTGAGAATGATGCAAAAAACATCTATCCAGATGTATTAAAGCATTTGCAGCAAAATCATATTCCAATCATTATGGCCTTCCATTCCGGTAGCAAAGAAGTTTTAAAATATTTAGCTCTTTATCCAGAGGCTTTTCGTTTTAAAGCATTAACCGCTATTTTTATTATAAATAAGAATGAATTACCACTAAATGATCCTTTAATACAGAATATTTTATTGTTTGATAAAAAAGTATTAGAAAATGATAATGGCTTGTTTAGCAAGCATGATTTGATCTTCCTGGAAAATTCTTTTGACCAAAAATTAAAACAACAAATTATGCAATAATTAGTCCTTGTAACAAGCTGTAGCTCGCACAAAGCCTTCAGTCCTGATGTAGAGTGTATGTGGTTCGCACACAGTTTCTGTTTTTCAGACGGCAAAACCAATACTTCGATGAAGAGACGGAGCTGCATTACAACCTGATGCGCTATTACGAGCCTGAGAACGGTCGGTTTGTGAATCAGGATCCGATTGGGGTAGCAGGAGGAGAAAATTTCTATCAATTTTTTCCCAATACATAAAGTTGGATAGATCCATTAGGATAGATTTATTGGAAGAAAAGTACTCCTAAACCTCCTGGCTGGCGTTAGCCAAAAGATGGAACATGGGCAGGAATTCCAGGACATTCTCCTTTTACCCCAAATAATCCTTCCAAATTACGGTACAAGATACTAAAGCCTATTTACGACAAAATAATCTGATTTTGCATCATTCTAGTAGGAATACGGCTCAATTGATCTCTGAGTCTTTATATGATGGTATTCGACATACAGGTCTTGCCAGTGTGATGCGTAATAAACAACCTAAGAAGAAATGTTGATTATTTGACAAAATTATAACTGAAAGGAGTAATAAGAATGAGAATTAAGAGTTTAGTTGAGAAAATGGGTGGAGTTGTAAGGGTCGGAGCAAAGCCTTTCGATCCTTTATCACGAAAAATAATGTCAAAATTTCTAGATGTTGATAGAAAAGAATTTTCTGATTATTTAGATTATTTGACGTGTTTTGGAGGAGAGACATATCTAAATGAAGTATTTTATAAATTAACCATGTATAACAATGGACTACCAAGCTATTGTTATCCCTCTGATTCACCAATAGAAAATGTTGTAATAAAGAAAGGGGAATTTGGTTGTTTCTACGGGGAAGGGGAATCGTATCAAACTGGCTATTCATTGAGCAATGCTATAAAAAAAATGGAAAATAGGATTCCTACTAATTTTTTACCTATTGCTGAGAATAACTGCGGAGATAGGATATGTCTTTGTATAAAAGGAGAAAAAATAGGACAAATTTTTTATTGGTACCATGAAAACGAATGGGATGAAGACGATTATTTTGATGATTTTGGAAAAACTATGCCTGAAGAAGTAAAGATGCAAAATATGTATTTAGTCGGAGAAGATTTGTATGACTGTTTTAATCGTATGGTCTTAGAAGAAGAATAATTTTCTGAAATATTGGTTCTTTAATAATCCGATTATTAATCAGCATCAAGGCCGTCTGAAACACAATTTTCAAACAGCCTTTGTTGTACTGTGTTCAACCTCCGCTACATCTACGACGCACTGGGCAACCTGATCTACTGCCAGCTGCCTAATGGCGAGAACCAATATTACCAAAAGGAATTTACCTGTAGGTACCCCTATAAAAATCCGTATTCTGTAGGCTATTAATCACGTTTAGAAATGGAGATTGTTATGAATTTATCTCAAATAATTAAATATTATAGAAATTGTTTGTCTGACTTGCCTGATGCTCCTTTATACGGAAATATTCCTCAAGGTGCGGATAGGATAAGTGAACAACTAGAACAATTTTTGGCACCTGAACATAAACAATTTTTATTATTATGTAATGGGGGTTCTTTTGGAGATATAGAATTATGGAGTACAGAAGAGATATTGGATAGACAATATAGAGTACCAAAAAATTTACAAGACTATACTTATGAAATAGGACAAGTTTTATATGAACCAATTTTTTTAAATAGGCTCAATGATCAAGTAACATTTAATGTTGATAGTAGAAAAAGTATTCCTTTCTCTTCATTTATTGAGGAATATATATTTGGAAGTAGATATAAATATATATTTGATGGTGCTGATATAGATGATATGTGGTACACCTTTCTACAAGATAACCCTATCTAGAATCTAAATTGTGTAAGGACGACCTCACTATCTTCTTTGAGGTCGTTTGGGACTGTAGATATAACTATATTTACACTCATGTTACTAAATCAATGCACGATGATGTAATTAATAAGCTAAACCAAAGGCAAGCATAGAGTGCGAATATATATTTATATGTATTGTGCTTATTGATGCGGTATAGGATATTTGACGGACATTTCAATTTTAGATATTAATATACTTGGTAAGGTAATTGGAGCCCGTTCCTTGAATAGTAATATATAGAACCCTTTATCAAATTGATAGAGGGTTCTTTTGTGTTACCCGTCATGCTTTGTATTTGAAAAATTCTTTCTATTTATAGTATGATTACTTTATATGTTTTTATTCTGTAGAAAGGAGCTCGTATGAATCGACTTAGTTTCTCACGAACTCAGATTTTAATTCTCCTTAGCGTATGGCTCACGTTCTTGTTGAGTTTCGTAATGCGCTTATCTTGGTCTTCTGTTATGCCTATCCTCAACGAGGCTTTGCACTTTACTGCAAAGATGGGATCACAGCATATTTCCGCCTTTTACTTTGGTTATGCCTTAACCGTATTGCCAGGTGGTATCTTAGCCGACAAAATTGGTTATAGACGAACTATCTTGTTTAGCTTAATTGGTATGGCTGCTGTAACGGCTCTTATGAGTACTATTACAGACTACAACATGGCTTGGGGCTTGCGCTTCTTGTTAGGCGTTATGTCTGGTCCTGTACAAGCTTCTTGCTTGAGTGCTATCGGGGATCACTTTGGTCCTAACCAACGTGGTGCGGCTGTAGGCATCTTCATGAGCTGTACTTCCTTTGGTATTACTACGGTAAACCTTTATGCACCTTATGTAGCCACACATTACGGTTGGCAAACAGCGTTCCTTGCTACAGCTATCTTGCCGTTGGCAGTACTGGTATTATGTTACTTCACGGTACGCAAGCCAAGTGCAGAAATCCTGGCACAACGAGAAGCAGAGGCTTCCGAAGCGGCAGCTAAGCTCGGCGTAGGTCAAACGTCCTTGAAAGAGAATTTAAAGCACATCCTTTCAAACCGCAATATTCGTTGTTTAGCTATTGCTGGTTTCTTTGCAACAGGTACAACTTGGGGTGTAACGCAATGGGCAAATTTGTACATGGTTAAACAATTAGGTGTAACTGCTATTTATGCAGGTCAAGTTATGAGTGTGTTCGGTACGGCCGCACTTATTGCAAAACCAACTATCGGTATCTTATCTGATATTTTACCAATCAAGAAAAACCATTTAGCAGCGCTTGTTATGTTCTTATTCGGTCCGGCCTTGATTTTATTCGCGAGCACATCTAATCCGAATATGCTCTTCATTACAGGTCCAATTCTTGGTATTGGTGCTTTCATGCACAGTGCCTTGACTAATGCTCTCGTAGTTCAATCCGCAGCACCTCATTTGCGCGGTACCACAGCGGGCTTTGTAAACTTGTTCAACCAAATCGGTGCCCTCTTGGCGCCACTTCTCTTGGGCAATGTCCTCGTTATGACGGGCAGCTACCAAATGTCCTTGATGTCCATCGCTATTGCGCCTGTAATCGGTGCATGTGCATTGTTCTTCATTCGTCTTAAATAATGTGAAAGTATCTAATTAGGATGGATATAGGTACATAAAAATATAAATACTATCACAAAAAAAGGACCCGTATGGGTCCTTTTTTGTGTAGTCCGATATTGTATTGAGCAAGCTTCCCGTTAATGGAAGCCTAGCTGATGTAATCGTAGTATAAACTCATATCCTAGTGGATATAGTTGGAGTAGGGCTACGTCCCTATGGTTTAGGTGGTGCATGATAATCAGGTTGCGGTCTCCAATCACTCATAGGTGTATTTGGATCGGGCATGTCCTGATTTTGAATGTCGAGAATCCAATCACTAGGTCGAGGCCCTTGTGGAGGAGGTGCTGGAACGGGTCCATACATACCTAATTTAGAAGGAGATAACCGTGGTTGATTAGATGTATAAGGAGATTCTAATTGGTTTAGCGGTTTATAGATACCTTCTGGTGGCTGAACTCCAAATAATGGCCTACCTTCTGTTGGAGCCGGTGTACTTAATGGTTTATATGGACGAGGTGGTACGTATGGGTTCTTAGATGTATAGGTAATACGCTCTAATTCCAATGCATTATGTAAAATAAATTGACCTATTTCAGCTACAGGAGAACCCTTTGTAGCGACGTGAGCACCTGTAGATAGAACAGAACGCTGATTATTAGCAGTTCCTATAGGTGCGCCATTTACTTGGTAGAATTTCGCCGGTGCTACATGCCAATCCATAAGATAAATATCTTTAGATGTGTTACCACGATGGTATGTATAATTAGTTGAATAATCAGCAATAATATTCTGCTTTTTATAGAGACTAATTGTACGAGCGTGAAGCGTACTATATGTAGGACCTGACTGTGCTAGGCTAAGTGTACTTAAGTCGATATACACAGTCTCCGAAGGGCTATTATAAGCAACTTGGTATTGAGTAGGCTTGTTCTCTAATTCATATTGTGAAATCGCACTAGCTGATTGTAATGTTGCTAATGCTAGTATTAAAAAGGGATATAGTTTTCTCATCTTTGACCTCTCTTATGTGGAATTAGTATACCATAGTCAAACATGTAATTCTATAAAAAATGCATATAAAAATCCATAGTATGTATATTGTATATAATTGTCATTTTGTTATATGATTAATGCATAGTTACAGGAGGGATACATATGGAAATTATCTGTTTTGGCGATAGCATTACCCGCGGTTATGATGTGCCTTATGGCCAAGGTTGGGTTGAAATTTGTGATGCATCTATAGAGGGTGTACATTTTACAAATTATGGTGAAGACGGATGCTCCGTTCAGGGCATGATTTATAACATTGAAAAATGGCTACCTACAGCTGTAGCTGATTCCACGCGTCATATCTTCTTAATGTGTGGTACTAATGATATCTTACAAGGTCGAGATAGTGCATATGTGTTCAAGACCTTGGTGAAAGCTATTGAACTAGCGAGCACAAAGGGGAAGGTTATTATTGGCTTAGAAACACAAATCGATAGTGATATGGATGGACTCGACATTATGGTGAGAGAGGTCAATGAACAACTGAAATCCTATGCTGCAGAGCATGATTTGAAGGTTATAGATTTTTATACTACCTTATATGAAGCGGATCAAATCGGCCAAATTGTCTTTGCCGGTGAAGTACATCCTAATGCAAGAGGCTATCGTTTGATGGCGTATAAAGCGTTAGAAGTATTTACAAGATTATCGTAAAAAATAAATCTAAGAATTCAATTGGTAAGATGCATAAAAAGAATTCAATTGATAAGATGCATAAAAAGCCCCGAATGAGATACCTCATTCGGGGCTTTGGTGATTTATATAGTCTTCATGTGTGAAGGTTTATAGCCTTCACGTTATAGTTAATTCGTAACGAATTATAGTTAGAATTAGCGAGTACGTGCGTTAGATACGCGAGCAGATTGTGCAATTGCGTATGCAGTACCTTTTACTAAATCATAAGCATCAGCAGTGTTGCCAGATACTGTTACAGCCGCTACAGTGTCGTCAGTTACTGCGAACAATGCAGTTGCGTAAGGGTGTTGTGCACCGTTTGGAACTGTTACTGCACCGGATTTTACAACGATGTAACGATTGCCGTTGTTGAATACGTCATATTGAGCAGCTTGTTTTACACCATCATAGCTTTCATTGTAAGCGAATAATGCAGCAACTTCACCACCTGCTACTTGACCAGTTTGTTGCATGGAACGCAATTTAGCAGCTGCTACAGCTGTTGGTTGCGTCATGTTAACAGTGATACGCAAGGAGTTGTTGTTTACAACTGCTTCAGTGATTACATTTGTAGAGAATACATTTGCAACGCCGTCGCCAGCACGGTTGTAGGAGCTAGCAGTTTTCACTTGATAGCCGTTAGTGTATGCAGGCAAGTCGTAAGTGTAGGATTTGCCGTTCAACAACAAGTCGAATGCGTTTAATTGGTTAGTTTTATAACGGGAAACGTATGCACTACCGTTGCCATTAGCTGTTACAGAAGTTACAGTTTCTTGGTATACAGGTTGGTAGCTAGGTGCGATAGGGTCCATGATTTGAAGACCTACTGCAGTTGTTTGAGGTGCTACGAAGATTGGATCACCCAATTCTTTAGATACAGGCATTTGTTGAGCCATGTCACCTGCTGTGTAAGGTACCGCTGGTAATGGTTTGTAACCAGGGCGTGGTGCGCTTGTTACATAACCAGATTGGTACGCTGGTGTAGCTGCTTGAGGTGCAGCGTAAGTATATTGCTCAGCTGCAGCGCGTTCGTAAGCACGTGCATTAGCATCAACAGATGCTGCAAAAGCAGAGAAAGACATAGTTGTAGCTGCAAATACTGCGAAAGCAGCTGCTAAATGTTTTTTGTTCATAATAGTTCACTCCTAAATACATGATTTTACAAATAACACAAATACTAATCTGTATTATATATGAAATTCTGTTAATTGTAAATAAAATATAAAATATTTTCTTAATTATAAACAAATATAATCAGATGAGTCAAATTTTGTACAATTAGCTTAAATTAACCCCAGAATTAAGCACAGAATGTCATATTACTATATAATAATATTTATGTATAATGATATTATTATATCGAAAAAAATAGTTTTAGGCTATACCTAAGGACAAGAAATATATAAATAAGATGAAATTTGTGGATTTTATAAACTGAGATGGTGAAAGTTTCACTAGGGAGGTCTCATGAATATTAGCGTCTATTATGGACGAGCAGGATCAGGCAAGACGCGTGCCGTATATGAACGGATACGTCAAGTGATGACCGATTGTCCAGGGGAACCCATAATCTTACTCGTTCCTGAACCGGCTACCTATCGGGTGGAGAGGGAACTTGCTGAATTTATGCCTGAAAAAGGCTTTACTACGGTTCGTGTCGTAGGCTTTGGTCGTTTGGGGTACCAAGTATATCAATCCATAGGCTCCAAAGGGGCTGGTCAATCAAGCTTATCTAGCTTTGGCCGGTCTATGTTGTTGCGCCTTGTAATGAAGCGAAAACAAAAGGAGCTAGGTTTATTAGAACAGGCTACAAAGCGTCCTGAGTTTTCTTCTGTATTGCAACAGCTCTTTTCTGAGTTTCGCGCATTCCGCGTCGGTCCTGATGACCTTGAACGTGGGGCGGAGTCCGTTAAAAATAAAGTGTTACAAAAAAAATTGCGCGAACTTGCTATTTGTATGGCTGCCTACGAAGAGGAAATCAGTCGTCATGGGGAGCGCGACATCGATCCTATCATGGAAATCGTTGAGGCGCTGCCTCAATCTCCACTGATGGAAAATAGCCACGTCTTTATCGATGGCTTTCATTGGTTTACACCGACTCACTACGAGTTGATCTATACCTTGTTTGATTTGGCTAAGGAAGCCGTTATTACCATCGACTTGCCAACGGCTCCGAAGAGCTTACATATGGCTCGTCGAGGGGAACATCTTTTCAGCCGTCCTTTAGAGATTTATGACACCTTAGTGGCTCGTTATGGTTCTAGTATTAAGTGGGTTGGTTTTGACGGGAAACGGGGCCCTAAAATCGTACAAGAATTAGAAGCCAATTACTTTACTAGTCCTAGTAAGCAAAATTCTACAGATGCTACTGTTCCGCTCATTCGTGGGTACAACCGAGAACGGGAAGCTGATGCGGTGGCTCGCCGTATTTTAGCCTACGTAGAATCCTCTCCAGACGCACGTTACCGCGATGTATGTATCATGCTTCGCGAGTCGGAAACATACGGTGACACCTTAGAAAAGGTCTTCGGTCGGTATGGTATTCCCCATTTTATGGACCGCCAGCGTCCTATGAAAAATCATCCATTAGGGGAATTGTTGACGGCTCTCTTTGATATCGTGCGTCATAGTTACAGCCGAGATAGTATGTTCCTCTTGCTTAAAACAGATTTGATGCCACTCAGTCGTGAGGCCGTAGATGAATTGGAGAACTATGTGCTCGAGTTTGGTATTGACCATTATAAATGGGAACGTGAAAGCTGGCCCTATTTACGAGGCTTTCATGAAGGGCAAGATGAAGCAGGTCACGCTGATGTACCTCGTAGAGCGCGTGTTAATAAAGCTCGACAAACTATTATGGAGATTTTATCCCCGTGGTTTGACTTTGCCGCTCATAGCGAAGGACATAGGGGGGCAGAATGGGGAGAACAGCTTTATGGTCTCTTAGAAATCTTGCAAGTGCCACAGCGCCTTTATGAATGGGCAAAGGACGCAGAAGCGGTGGGCGATCAAGAGTCTAAAGCTAGCCATGAACAGATGTACAATGCTGTTATTTCCTTCATAGACGAAATCTCTATGGTCATGAAGGACGAAGTGTTGACACTGGATGAGATGATGTTGCTCCTAGCAGAAGGCTTGAGCGATGTAAATTATTCCATGATTCCACCGTCCTTGGATCATGTGGTAATTACTACCATTGAACGTGGTTATAGCCAATGGTGGCCTAAGGTATTCGTCATGGGCCTCAACCAAGGCGTATTCCCACAAAGCATGGGCGATGAAGGGCTTATTAAGGATAAGGAACGTCAAGAATTGGCGGAGGCCGGTATCACGTTGGCTGAAGGGGCTTTGCCGAAGGCTTTCAACGAGAATTTCCTATTATACCTAGCTATGACGCGAGCATCTGATTCCTTGACGCTGTCCTATGCAAGCTCTGGTGAAGATGGAACCGGCCTTGAGCCATCTCTCGTGGTGAAACGACTAGAATCTCTTGGTTATGTAGATAAGGCGGTAGATATTCCACTCTCTATTGCACCTGATACTGAGGCGGATTATGTATGGAGACCGTTACAGAGTTTGTCCCTATTGTCTGAGCGCTGGGGTGCCCTCTTTAGTGGGCATGAGGTCAATCCATTGTGGTGGGGTCTCTATAACTGGGCTCGTGAAAGCGACACCTACCGTTCTCGTTTAGGTGAGGTGTCTCGTGGTATTCGAGATAATAATGATGTACCTGTCATTACAAAGGATTTAGTGAATGGATTGTTCCTATCTAAAGGCTATATGTCTGGTTCTGTGACGCGCCTAGAGAGATATCAGCAATGTCCGTTCAAGTTCTATGCTCAATATGGTTTGAAACTAGAACCGCGTCGTGTACGCTCCTTTGGGGCGCCTGAAATTGGTACATTCCTCCATGCAAACTTGGAGCGTTTAGGTAATTATCTATTAGATAACGATAAACAATGGCGTGACCTTAACGAAGAGGACCAACATAACTTGTGCCGTACGGTGGCGGAAGAGATTTTACAAGAAAATCAAGGTGGCGAGGAAACGAGCGATGCCTACCAAAAGGCAATCGAGCAGCGTGTACAAAGAACATTACATGTAACGGTAGACCGCCTCGTAGAGTGGTCGAAGCGCAGTGATTTTGATACGAAATACTTAGAGCAAGATTTTGGCCGTCAAGGAGGCTGGGATCCGATTCGCGTGCCTCTTGGAGAAGATCGTTATTTACGCCTTATTGGTCAAATTGACCGCATCGATGAATATACCCGAGATGGGCAAACTTATGGTATGGTTATTGACTACAAGTCGGGCGGCGCACACGTAACGGCGCAAGATGTATACTATGGCCTTAAATTGCAGCTTATGACCTATCTGTTGGCCTTAGAATCTGCTTATGGTAAAGCTCGAGGCGAATCGATAGCTCCTGCAGCTGTGGTGTATTCCTATGTGAAGAACCCTAAAATTCCTGCCGATGCACCTATATCCTATGAAGATGCCATATCACTTGCGAAAGAAAGCAATGCATGGCAAAACAGTGGATACTTCTCTGATGATATCGAGTTATTGACCCATATCGATAATAAATTTTTGTCCTATGGCTCTAAACGAGGTCCTTATGTACCAATCGCTACGAAAAAGGATCAAACTATTTCTAGTAGAGATTTGCGCAAGGTTAAGAATCCTGGCGAATTTGACGTAATGTGCCGTTATACAAACCACGTAATGGCTGAAACGGGCCGTAATATTGGGGAAGGTCAGTTCCCTATTAAGCCATATCAATTGAATGGCTTTAGACCATGTACATATTGTGACTATCGTACTGTATGCCGTTTTGACTCTACCCGTAATAAGTATAATTATCTGACTGGCTTATCTGAAGATGATGCATTAGAACGGATGAAAGAGGCTCTAAACGACGGAAACAACAGTAACGACAGCAATAATAGCAATGACGGAAATAATAGTATCGACAGAAATAAAAGTAATGTAGCAAATAGAAATAATAAAGGAGGTGAAAACCATGGGTGTTAAGTGGACGCCAGAGCAAGAGTCTGCCATCATAGCTCCTAAGGACTCGTCCTTAGATAATCAAACCTTGCTTGTAGCGGCAGCGGCCGGTTCAGGTAAAACGGCAGTTCTCGTAGAGCGTATTATTACCCGTCTTAAAGATATGGATAATCCTTTATCCGTGCAAGAGCTCGTGGTTGTAACCTTTACAAAGGCGGCAGCTCAAGAGATGAGTGCCCGCATCGGTTTAGCCTTGGCAAAAGCCATGGAGTCTACTGATGACGCGGCTATGCAAGAGCGTCTTGAACGACAGCTCAATCTCTTGCCATCTGCTCATATTTCTACATTGCATTCCTTCTGCCAATGGGTAATTCGTTCCTATTTCTACAAGCTAGATATTAATCCAACGGCTCGTATCGGCAACGAAGCAGAAATGGCGCTCTTACAACAAGAGGTATTAGCCGATTTATTAACTAAATCCTATGAAGAAGGCCTTTATAATATCTATGAATTAGCGGACTTCTTCAGTGATGATAAATCTGATGCAGGCTTAACGGCAAAGATTATGTCTTTATATAACTATGCCATGTCCCTTGCCAATCCTGATGGATGGTTGCGAAAAGCCTTAGAGCCTTATAAAGAGGCTATGACTATAAGCCCAAGCGATACGCTGTGGGGCCAATATATGTGGGATAAACATGTAGCTGTAATCGACCACATTCGTGAGCGCTTAGAGCGGATGGAACAAATCTTATTGGATCCAGTGGGGCCTCACAAATGGCAAAACATATATGACAATCAACTAGCTGCACTAGGCATACTTTCATCAGCTCAAACTTGGGATGATATGGGTGAAGCTTGTAAGCATATGGATACCTTTATTAAGGACCAGTTCCGCATGGGCTCAAAAGAGGCACAAGCCTTTGATCCTATATTGGTAGCAGAGTTTAAATCTTTAGGTTCCCAAAATAAAGACGACCTTAAAGCGATGCAAGCTGCTGTATTCACAGTGCTTGAAGCTACCTTGCAAGAGCAGTTCAAGGCACAATATCCAATCATCGAAGGGCTTGTAGAGCTAACCATTGCGTTCCATCAAGCGTATCGGGATATGAAACAAGAGCAAGGCATCATGGACTTTAGTGACCTCGAGCATCTATGCTTGGCCCTTCTCGTGGAGCCTGGTACAGAGGATGATCCTCGGCCGTCCGATGTAGCGAAGGAACTGCAAGATACTTTCAAAGAAATCATGGTCGACGAATACCAAGATACGAACGGTGTGCAAGAGACGATTATCAACTTGATTTCTCGCGTCGATAACCGGTTCTACGTAGGGGACGTGAAGCAGGCTATTTATAGTTTCCGTATGGCCGATAGTTCTTTATTTATGGAGAAATATAATACCTACGGCGATACTGATGCGGTAGAACGCCGTATCGACCTAGCAAAGAACTTCCGTTCTCATGAAAATATTTTAGCCGCTACGAACTTTTTGTTCTATCAAATCATGACGGAAGAGGCGGCGGAGCTCAATTATACGGAGGCAGAATCCCTTATTCCTGGCCGTATCGTTGAGGATGCACCAGAGGATTGGGTTGGAGGCGACGTGGAATTGCAGCTCTTAGATGTGAGTAAGGATACACTCAGCGCCAGTGAAAGCGACGAAGATGAAGGTGATGACCCTGAAAATAACGAGCGGGAGCTCGATTTCATTATCCAAAAAATCAAGGAAATTCATGCTGCTAAGAAGAAGGTGCAAAATCCAGATGGTACGTTCCGTCAAATCGAGTGGCGTGACTTTGCTATTTTGCGCAGATCCTTGGCTGGTTGGGGCACTCGTGCCGTAGAGGCCATGCGCCAAGCGGGTATCCCTGCGGTGGTAAACGAACGAGATGGCTACTTTGAAGCACAGGAAATTCAACTTTTATTAGCGTTGCTATCTATCATAGACAATCCCGAACAAGACTTGCCAATGGCAGCTGTATTACACTCTGGCCTTGTGGGGCTTGATGCAAACGAACTAGGTGCACTGCGCCTATCTGGAGAGGGCTCTTTGTGGTCTCTCATACCCGCCTATGCTGAAGAGGCCCAAGATGAGCGCTTATTAGCATTTATTGGCCATATGGAGCGGTGGCGCACCTTGTCGCGCCGTCACGGTGTGACCGATTTGCTATGGGATATTTACGAATCCCAAGACTATGTAAACTATGTAGGTGCCATGCCAAATGGTCTTGTGCGCCGCGCGAACGTGCTCGCCTTATACGACCGAGCTAAGGGCTATGAGGCCTCTGGCTTCCGTGGACTCTTTAGATTCTTGCGCTTTGTGGAAAGCTTGCGCGATAGCAATCAAGATATGCCTCTTGCCAATGTGGTAAGTGAAGCGGACAATGTAGTGCGCCTCATGACCATCCATAAGAGTAAGGGCCTTGAGTTTCCTGTAGTATTCTTATCCGGGGTGCAAAAGGGATTCAACATGATGGACCTTCGTTCAGAGCTACTCATCGATAAGAATGCAGGACTTGGTCTTAAGGGATATTTCCCAGATATTCGGGTTTCCTTCCCAACTATGCCGTGGTTCTATGTAAAAGATGTAAAGGAAGCAGCCCTCAAAGCAGAGGAAGAACGGATTCTATACGTAGCCTTAACACGGGCGAGAGATAAGCTGATTATGACAGGTCATTTTAAAGGCTTTAAAAACGCTAAAGGTAAGTTGAGTACCTTAGGTGAACTCATTAAAAATGCAGCATCAGTAGAAGGTCAACAATTGCCGACGGATATTATCACCCAAGCCAATACGTACTTAGATTGGCTCATTATGGGCTTTACCCGTCATTTGGACGGCGGTAACCCATTGCGCGTAGCCATTGAGTACGAAGGACCGACCTATTTTGACTTACCAGATAAAAAATGTCGCATCAAAGTCGAAGTCCACGATGGCTCTCTCTACGGTGATCTCGATTACAAGGCAGATATTGATGAAACTACCATCAATAAGGTGCGTGAATTACAAGCTGTTAACTCTGTGGAATTACCGCAAGAAATAATAGATCGCTTTAACTATACCTATCCGTACAGCGATGCTACGCGGCGCACGGCTAAGATTTCCGTCAGTGAATTGAAACGACGATTCCAAGAACGGGAACTTGAAGCAGGCACTATTGATACCCTAAACGAACCGATTATAACAGTAGATACAGAGGCTAAACGAGCCGTTTCAGATGCAATCTTAGGTCAAGCTATTAAGCTAGATGTTCGTAATGCTGATAGCGACGATACAAGTAATGAATCTATACCAACTATTACAGTTCCTGCTGATGATTTAGCGAATTCTGTATTCGGCCGTAAGCCGCAAGCACTACAGTCTGAAGAGGATGTGTTGACAGGGGCTCAATGGGGTACCTTGATGCATGAGGCCATGCAATGGCTTCCTCTTGCACAGTATACTCAAGCTTCTTTAACAAAAGAGCTTGATGCACTTGTAACGAAAGGGACTTTCACAGAGGAAGAACGAAATCTATTGAGCGATACAAGTTTATATAAATTCTTTAGTTCTGACCTTGGGAAGCGTCTTATCAACGCAAAGCGCATCGAACGTGAATTGCCGTTCAGTATGCTTTTTGAAGGAAAACGTGTATACGACACCTTAGAGGATGGGGAGAATCTATTCCTCCAAGGTATTATCGATACGGCCTTTGAAGAGGACGGTGAATGGGTTCTAGTAGATTACAAGACAGATCGTGTTAAATCTGGAGAAGACCTCATCAAGCGCTATAAAATACAAATGGATCTCTATAAAGAGGCATTACAGCGATTGACAGGGATGCCTGTGAAAGCTTGTTATATCTATAGCTTCCGCTTGCACGATGCTATCATCATAGACTAGCCTTTGATAAGCCTATGATTAACTTAGTGCTATGCATGAGAAATATGCAGGGACTAGGTAGGTATTTCTTATAAGGTAATGAACATAAAAAAGCTCTCTATCCTTGGATAGAGAGCTTTTGTGTTATGGATTGTTATATAGTTTTGTCTTGTAGATTTCTCTACAATTTATTAAATATGTGGTAGTTTAGGCAAATTCAAAGCCTTTTTCTTTTTGTGTTTTGCTGGGGCAAATACTTTTAGGACCCGTGGCAATACTTCGATATCTACCGGCATGGATGGACCTTGGTCGCCGTCCATATTAGTAGGTAGATCACCTATATTAGATAATAACTCAATATGAGCCTTTTTCACGGTTAGTGTTGTTGTATAACGGGAGTTGTAGATGGCACCACTAATGATAAGTGGCAATACGCTTAGGATATCGAGGATGAAGTATTCCTTGAATATTATGATGCGCATATAACCATCATCTACAGATGCTTCCGGCATGAAGCGTTCAAAGCTAGATACTACATTGGTGAGCAATGCAAGAACGAGTGGGGATTTACAGATAAAATCGTCATTCTCTGTTTTGATGCGGTATGTGTAGTCCTTTGTTGTAAATAAGGCTTGCCCTGCGCGTAAGAAGTAGGCTAGAGGGCCCAAAATGCTTTTTTCCTTTGGAGTAACCTCTTCGATTACCTTTGGAATAACACCGGCTGCGATATTATTGCAGAAATATTTGTTGTTACAACGACCGATATCAATGGTACGTGTTTGATTGATATCAATACGTTTGATCGCCTGTGTTGGATTCTGATGAATACCAAGGGCACGAGACATATCGTTTACAGTACCAACAGGAATGAAACCAAAGGTAGATTTAAAGCCACCTTGGGCAATACCGTTAACGGTTTCATTTACGGTGCCGTCACCGCCCATGCAGAACACAGCATCGAATCCGCGTTCACAAGCATCCTTTGCGAAACGTGTAGCATCGCCTTCACCAGTAGTGAATTTGACCTCAATCGTTTCAAACAAGGTGCTCAATTTCCATTGTAAATCGAGGGCATAGCGACGTGCCGCACCGCCACCTGATACAGGATTTATGATAACTAAACAACGGCTCATGGTACAACTTCCTTACTTTCAAAAATGAGATATAGCTATTATCTATCGTTAAATTGACAGTCTTAGATGTGAGCTCTATAATTATACTATATGCATTAAATCATATATAACATATTTATTCAAAATACAAAATATATCGTACAATATATTATACTCATTTTAGCCGTTCTTTGAAAGTACGAATGAGTTGAGGGGATATAAGGTTAGGGGATATTAATGGGACGACAAGATTCTAAAGATAAATACAAATTGTCCGCTGTGGACTCCATTGAAAGATTACCACTTAGTGAACAAGTTTATTTAACATTAAAAACAGCTATCTTAACAGGCGAATTGATGCCACAAGAAAAGCTTAACGAAGTAAAAATTGCAGAACAATTGCAAGTGAGTGCTACACCTGTTCGCGAAGCATTCCGTAAATTGGCTAAAGATAATCTCGTAGTTATTGTTCCTTGGAAGGGTGTTACTGTAAAGGCGGATACTCCTGAAGAGATTATTGCATTGTATCAAGTGCGTGAAGTAATGGAAGGCCTTGGGGCGCGACTTTGTGCCCGTCATGCCACTGATGAACAAATTAAAGAGTTGCGTGAAATTTGTAAAGAAATGCATCAAATCGAAGAAGCTACAGAACGCGTTGAAGTAAACAGTCGTTTCCATACTATGATTGCTCATTATTCTGGTAATGAACGGGTTGTAGAATACTTAGCGAGCTTCCGTGAACGCGTTAACCGCGACATGTACATTAGCTCTTTTAATGCAGTGAGGACCCATGATTGCGATGATGAACATGATCATATCGTAGATGCTATTGAGCGTCATGATGAAGTGGCAGCAGAAACGGCTATGCGTCAGCATATTAATAATGCATTTATCTTCAAAAAAGCAAATGCTGAAGTGCAACACAAAAAACTTAATGAAGTATAATGCCTATTGTTAGCATGCTTTATGAAAGGCTCCGCCGTTGGCGGGGCTTTTTCTGTACGAGCGTTAATACTGTATTTGATTGGCTTAACTTAGCTTTGGCTTAACTTTAGTTAGCGCGCTGTTCCTCGTATGACTTAGAAATTCTAATCGTTTATAGTGTGACGTAAGATGAGCATTGCAACTTTTATAATCTATGATACGCAACCTTACAAGCTGAGCTACATCAATTTGGAATGCTTCAGCGATTTTAAATAAAATTTCTAAAGACATGCCGGATATGCCTGTGCCACACTCTAGCTTGCTCAAATAACTGCGGCTAATCCCAACGTGGCGTGCTAGCTCGTGTTGGGACATATTTAGAGATATGCGAATGTTGGCAATTTTATGACCTAAACATACATATTGATGTTGTAAAAATGGGTCTTCGTAGGTATTTATTCGTAGCTCAGTTAACGGTGTTGTTGCAGGTTTCATAGGGATTCCTTTCTTTTCCCTGCTCTCTAAATATAGTATACTGAGACTGTTGGTCGTTGACTAATATAGAAAACTAGATATTTATCGGTTATTTCAGATAATTACACGGATTGTGAAAATCGTAGGATACTACTGTAAGTATAGGAGGCAATATGGAAAAATACATTGCAGTTGCCATTGGTGGCGCAGTTGGTGCTTTGTGTCGCATGGCTCTTGGCGAATGGGTTATGACAAAGGTGAGTTCCTTTCCATATGGAACGATTGTAGTCAACCTCATTGGTTGCCTTATTATTGGCCTTGTACTAGGTCTATATATGCAAAAGCCAGATTTATCACAGTTGGCTAGGTTCTTCCTCGTTGTTGGTGGACTCGGTGCATTTACAACATTTTCAACCTTTGCCTTTGAAATGTTACAACTTATGATGACAGAGTCTTATGTACAGGCTTTTTTCTATGGCTTTGTACAAGTTGTAGGGGGCTTAATCCTTTGCTGGATTGGTGTACTACTTGCGCGTATACTCGGTGCAATCTGATCTTACCGAATAAGGTGACTTGAGTTACAGCATAAATACATCTATTTTTATATGATTATTTGGTAAGATACATAGAATTGTTAGAATTTACATTGTATAGAGTTCAGAATTTAAAGTTTGAAGAAAATTTTGAGTATAATACATTACATAGACTTCTAGATTATAAAGGGAGATATTATGAAATCCATTAGAACACAAGATGCCGTAGGGCATGCATTAATACATGATTTGGTACGTATTGTCATCGGAGAGGTGAAAGATACGCCATTCCGTCGTGGCCATGTTATTACGGAAGAGGATATTCCGAAATTACTAGACCTTGGTAAAGAGCATATTTTTGTGATGGAACCTGAGGATGAAGGATTCTTGCACGAAGAGGACGTGGCACGTGCTTTGTACAATATGGCAGGTGGCGAAAATATGCACGATGGACCTATGGCGCAAGGTAAAATCGAAGCTATTGCGGACGTAGATGGTCTCTTTAAAGTTGATGTAGATCGCTTACATGCTATTAATAGCATTGGCGAGCTTACTATCGTAACGAGATTTAATAATACACCGGTGAAAGTAGGCGATAAATTAGCGGGCATGCGTTGTATTCCATTATTATTAGAGGAACAACAAGTGGAGGATGCGAAGAAAATTGCTAATGGCAAGCCTTTACTTAATGTAAAACCATTCGTACGCAAAACAATGGGCATTGTTACTACGGGGTCCGAAGTATTTGAAGGCCGTATTAAAGATGCTTTCACCCCAATCATTGAGGAACGTTGTGCAGAGTTTGGTGTAAATAAAGTAGCCCATGAAATCGTAACGGATAATACAGACGATATTGTGGCGGCTATCGACAAGGTAAAAGCAGCTGGTGCTGATATTATTTTTTGTACCGGCGGCATGAGCGTTGACCCTGACGATTTAACACCAGGGGCCATTAAACGTTATGCAGATCATGTAGTGACATACGGATTACCTGTATTGCCAGGTTCTATGGTTTGTATTGCTTACTGTGCTGATGGTACACCGATTCTTGGCGTTCCAGGTGGCGTATTGTTCAGCAAACCAACGGCATTTGATGAAATCTTGCCACGCCTCGTAGCAAATGATGAAATTACTAAAGAAGACTGCATTCGTATGGGGCATGGTGGTTTTTTAGGATAATCCTCTTATAGAAGATCGAAAAACTATATAAGTCTATACAAAAAGCGGATAGATTTCATATCTATCCGCTTTTTGTTATTAATGTGCTTTTATAATCTATTTGTTATTAAAATGATTTTTTTCCTAGTGTAGGGTGACTACAACGTTTTAGTGTTAATGTATCAATCATGTGGACTGCCTCATCCAATGTGATATCCTCACGCTTTGTCGGTGTTTCGAGGACCGCCAAAGGATGGTCTGTGCCTACCTCACCAGAGGGCAAGTAAATATATTCTTGGTTGATAGTATCACCAAAGATATATCCTGCTTGTAAATGTTCTTTATGAATGCGACTCATGGGCTCTCCTTACATAATTTCTTTCAGTCTAAAGTCTAGGTAATCTGCAGACACTAGCTCTAATTTAGTAGAACCAAATTCCTTTGGAATGCGCTTAAAGGATATTTGATCGTGCAAATGTCCAAAGATACAAGAATCTACATTGTATGTCTCCATGAGTGCTGTAAAGCCTGAAGGAGCGTTGGACTCATTGAACGGAGGGTAGTGTAACAATAACAGTTTTGTTACTGGTGTATTGTGTATGTCGATTGTTAATGGATCGGTCGTTTCAGAACCTGTTGTATCCGCTTTAGTTTCAGCTGTGATTTCTTCTATTAGTGTTTTCACAGCTGCATCCATTTCTTGCAGTGCTGATTCGGTACGCATCAGTTCTCTATCGTAAATGGATTGGTCTGTTTCTGGTGTGAAATGGGAGTCGCCAGGGCAGAGGTAGGCCCGTGTTCCACCAAAGGCAATAATGTGAGGACCTTCTTCTGTTTGAATGAGTTCTGCTGTACCATGGCCTTGTAAAAAGGTGATAGCATCACCCATGAGGTTTCTCATCTTGTTGGCGGAGGCCCACCAGTAGTCGTGGTTACCGCGAATCATATACTTTTTGCCGGGCATAGATGCAATTTCTTGTAAATCGCAAGCTGCTTCATCCAGGCGAAGGGCCCAACTCATGTCACCTACGAGAAAGACGATGTCATCATCTGTCACACGGGCCATCCAATCTTCTTTGATGCGGTTCCAGTGATTATCCCAGTGAGGACCAAAAATATCCATCGGCTTTGTAGGAGGATTGCCAGATAGATGGAGGTCGCCGATGGCAAATACTTTCATAAACATCCTTTCAAATATATCATCAAAATTATTTAGATACAATTTGTATAATTAAACTATTTAGAGGCGTGGAAGTACGGTGCAATGTCTTGAATGATTTTTGCAGCTCGTTCCTCGTCGCAAGTTTGAGGAATTTTGTAACCTACGTAAAGTGGTGTTGTGACATAACGGGCTACTACCTTGATATAGTCGTAGCCGTCTTCAAGATTATATACAAAATAGTTATAAGACTGGCTGTAATTGGCGATGCTGCGCAATACATACCGCAATACCTGTTGTAAACGCAATGCAACGGAGCGAACCGGTGCATCTGGCTTGAAGCGAATATTGTATTCAAAGAATCCAATTATAGGCTGTGTAGACAAGGTGATGCGCACATCTTGATCTTCGTACAAGAGCCAGCCTTCCATATTTTGGGCCGTAATATCTTCGTGGTAATCGTAATCCTCAAGGCCTATAATTTGGCTGTGAGGGTGACGGATGGAACCGCCAGACATGTATCCGTGATTTTTGAAGAAGAGTACCGATTTAAACTCTTTCCGTTCCCGTGTTTCACGCCATTTATCTAGACCAAATTGGAGAATACGAGCCGCTTCATCGGCAGACAATGTAGAAAATTCGCCTTCGTCCGTTTCTGTTTCGATGATAACCGTTGGCCATGTTTTATCTAATACAGGATATTTATTCATGAGCCATATGATATGACCTGATGTATCTAGAATATCCGTTAATTTTGAACGATCACAGAAGGGGCAGCGCACTTCTTCGTTCCGAATATTAACAGGCTTTGTGCGCCCTAGTGCGATGTTAAATCGTAGTGGTTTATTCATCATGTGCCTCCTTCCGTATAAGAAAATCTATACTCTTAATCATACCATAATTAGCCCATTCGTACATGAAATAATGGTATAATAATAGGGTATTATTTTAACGATTAAGGAGGCCTTATGAAACCGACGACGCTCGTATTTCCCATTGATGAACAAAATCGCATATTGCTAGGTCGTAAGAAACGTGGTTTCGGGGCTGATAAATATAATGGATTTGGCGGTAAACTCGAGGCTGGTGAAAGCTTCCGAGACTGTGCTATTCGCGAATTATTTGAGGAATCTGGACTTCATGGTCGCCCTGAAGATTTAGAATGTGTGGCTGCCTTTGATTTTCAATTTCCTTTTGATGAAAGCTTAACACATGTAGGTTATGTGTACTTTTTGCGTGCTTTCACAGGCAATGTAGAGGAAACAGATGAGATGGAACCTCATTGGCTAACAGTAGACGAAATTCCTTACGAGCACATGTGGGATGGTGACCGACAATGGTTGCCAATGCTGCTAGAAGGCAAGAAGTTAAAAGGGCCTATCGTATTTGGCCGAGACAACAGTACGGTAGATAAGATGGATTTGACCCCTGTGGATACCGTTCTTGAAAGCGAACATTTAGCGCGCATTGATCTGTATATTAACGGATAGGTTGGACCTTATTAGCTTACATCAAGATAAGGCTAGTGGATATTAAAGTACAAAAAAGGAGCTATGTAGTTACGAAAGTGGTACTATAGTCCTAAATTTATAATATATTGAGGTAATATGACTGATAAAAAGAACCCTAAGTGGGTGCCACAGCTATTGGCGTGGTATGATGTGCATAAACGGGAGTTGCCGTGGCGCGATTGTGGAGACCCATATAAGATTTGGGTGTCTGAGGTGATGAGCCAGCAGACGCGCATTGAGGCGATGAAGCCCTATTATGACAACTGGATGCGTTTATTCCCAACTTTAGAGGATTTGGCAAAGGCGTCTGAGGATGAAGTTGTTCACGCTTGGCAGGGGCTTGGTTACTATAGCCGTGCTCGCAACTTGCGCCTTGGCGTGAAGGACGTAGTTGAAAATTACGGCGGTATTGTGCCCCGTGACCGCAAGACTATGGAGTCCTTGAAGGGTGTAGGCTCTTATACAGCTGGGGCTGTGCTATCTATGGCGTACAACAAACCAGAGGTAGCTGTAGACGGCAATGTGCTGCGCATTTATGCTCGTTTATATCGCATCTTTGATGATATTTTGAGCACTAAAGGTAAGAAGGCCATAACTGCCATCGTAGAGGAAACATTGCCTCACGATCGACCTGGTGATTTTAACCAAGCCTTGATGGACTTTGGATCTGCCGTATGTATTCCAAAGACGCCGCGCTGTGGAGACTGTCCTATTGTAAACATGTGCGAAGCATATCAACATAAGGATACGGACAAATTACCTGTGCGAATCAAGAAAACAAAGGTTGTAGAGGTTCCAGTATTTGTAGGTATCTTACAATACAAAGATTACTATCTATTGCATAAACGACCTAATCGTGGGTTGTTACGGTCCATGTGGGAATTCCCATCGGTGGAAATGGTATCCACCTTTGACGAAGGGGAACGAGGTCTTGAAGCATTAGTTAAAGACCTAGGTTTTGAACTATCTTTACAACCTGTATTGGTAAAAGAAATAACACATATTTTCTCTCATCGGAAATGGTTTATGAAAGCATTCCGCGGCGATTTGACGTATGCCGGAGATGCTAAAAATATAACGATTGGAGATATCCAGAAGCAATTGCCAAAGGATTGGATGCTCATCAAGCGCGACGAGTTCGCCGACTATGCTTGGGCAGGACCTCATGGCAAACTGACAGAAATGGCAAAATAATTTGTAGGAGCAATGAATGAGAATTCTATTTAATATCATTTTTTCTGCTATCCTCGTAATAGGATTGGTAGGATTTTGGGCTCTATTCCTCAACCTGTGGAAGCCTAAAAAGAAATGGCCTGCTTGGGTAGGTTATATAATTATTATCGGTGCGTGGTTTGCTGCCATCCGATACTATATACTCAATCAAATAGATCTATACGGAACGATGTATTATCCGTTGATGAATCTATTCCGTACTGAAAGTTACGGTTTCCTCTTTGGCTTATTCTTGGCTATTCCTGTATTCATCGTCCTAGGTTTACTATACTGGGCGGTTAATAAGATTTGGAGCAAAACGCCAGAGGAAAATAGAACGGGCCGTCGCGCATTCTTTAGAACGGCAGCCACAGTGGTGCCGTTAGCCACAATCGGTGGTTCTAGTTATGCTGCCTATGTAGGTCAACATGAGATTGAGGTCACTCATGAAAGCTTTGGGTATACGAATTTACCGCCTGGGTTAAAGGACTATAAAATCGTTCAACTCAGCGATATTCATGTAGGGCCAAGCATCGACTTAGACGATCTTGATGAAATTTTAAAGCTCGCCCTTGTAGAAAAGCCTAATCGCGTTGTTATCACTGGTGATTTGATCGATAAATTAGCTTGGTTGCCACAGGTTTGTGAAAGATTAACAACCTTTGCAAAACAAATCCCTGATGGCGTTGATTTCATCTTAGGCAATCACGAATACCATCACGATGTGAATAAGGTGTTAGAGGAATTGAAGCACAATACACCGATGAATATTCTTGTGAATAGCAATATTCAAATTATGGGCGGTAAACAACCTGTATATATTGCAGGTGTTGCGTACGACAATGATCGAGAAAAAGAAAAACGTGAAGCTATGATTGATAAGGCTTTATCTGGTATTCCAGACTATGCCTTTGTTATTCTATTGGCTCATCACCCTGAATTCTTTGAAGAAGCCATTGAACGTAAAATTCCATTGACCCTTTCCGGTCATACCCATGGCGGTCAAATCGTATTTATGGGTGTTCCTGTAGTGCCAACAGGCACTCCATATACAAAAGGACGCTACGTTGAAGAACAAAGCGTGTGCTACGTCAATAATGGTACAGGCCACTGGTTCCCAATCCGTATCAACTGCCCACGAGAAATTACAGTCATTACATTTTTTGACGGAGTAGCTTAGAAGTAAAGATGAGCTCCTTAGAACAAAAGGTGAGCTCATTATAGGGATACAATTATGTATAGTAAATCCTTTATCCATAAATTCCTTATATGTACCATTCTACTTGTGCTATTTGATATCTCTCTACTCTACGATATGACAACGAATATATATAAAGGATATCTCAAAATAGCAATACTAGTGGCAGTTGGATGCCATTTAGATCTATACCTGGAA
Source organism: Veillonella sp. Ser01 (assembly GCF_053850375.1). Classification (NCBI taxonomy): domain Bacteria; kingdom Bacillati; phylum Bacillota; class Negativicutes; order Veillonellales; family Veillonellaceae; genus Veillonella; species Veillonella sp. Ser01. The sequence goes on from NZ_JBSPUA010000002.1 coordinate 321,874, forward strand.
CTCAGTAAACAAGAAGAACTGATAATACAGGCATTTAAGCATGATACATTTGACGAGACCTATGAACTGTTAACTACGAAAGATATGATTTTCATCCTATCTTTGATCCTGTTAATGACTATAAACCTTATAAAATATTAGAAAACCATAGGGTACAAATAAAAAGAGGTATTGTATATGAAAATACAATACCTCTTTTTATTATATGAACTTATATAAAAAATGTGATATATTAGAGTTAAAATTTTAATTGTGTTGATTAAAGAAGAGAGTGTATTATTTATATTTCATGACAGCTATATTATTGTGGATGATATTTAATTGAATGATTGACTAGATCGAAGCATTTGCTATTGTAGATCTATTTTATAGGTGCAGATTAATGTATAGTAAATTTTTTATCTACAGAGTTATTATATGTACCATTCCAATTATTCTTATGGATATAGCTCTTATTAGTGCAATGATAACTGGTGGATACGAAGGAAATCTAAAAGCAGCAATACTAGCGGGGATAGCATTGCACTTAGTTTTATATATATTAAGTCGTAAACAAGTAAAGTTATTAATGCAAGCATTTAAGCAAAATGGATTTAAAGAGATTAATAATCTATTCAATATGAAATATGTTTTTCTAATCGTATTTCTTATGATATTAATAGCTATAAAACTTATGAGATATTAGAGCTAAAGCTTTTAATTATGTTGTGAAAATATAGTTTTTATGGTGGGAGTAAATATATGTTTTTAAAACTTTATAATTATTTTGTGCGAGGCTTGGTACTTTTTTTACTTATATGTATTCCCTATAGTCTTGTCACAAACCCAGAGTTGATTGAAGATGAAGTAGATTTTTATTTCTTTGTTATCGCATATGTATTAATACTTTTGTTTTACGTGGCCTGGAATTATATTTATAACTATTTAAGACGTAAAAGAGGTTAGCATTTGTGCATATTCATTTACCATTAGTTTTAGAGGCCATCCTTTTTTCGTGGATTGCTTTATATTGGCTTATTTATAAAATCTTATTAAGGAAAAAGCTTTCACCCTTATTAGTATCTTTAATTGCTAATTCTGATTATGGTTTTATGAAAGTTCTTTCCTGGGCGGCAATTATTACATACCCGGTTATGCTGTTTAGCATGTTTTATTTCTTAGATTACATCGCTGTGCCAATTGTATTGGTGTGGTTCTTGCAGCCTGTTTTTGTGTTAGCTGTATTATTAAAACAGCCACCTCATAGTCGTTATTATGAATGGGCTAGAAAAAAACAGATGTATGTAGTTCTTTTTATGTTTGCTTACATAATGTCTGCGCTAATTTTGTTAAAAGTTAATAAGCTAATATAAGATTAAAGATAGAAAGCCCCAATACGAAAACGTATCGGGGCTTTTTCCGTTCATTTGAGGTATGAGAGGATGTTACAGATATGTCATAGAGATGAGAGATTTTATTTCATGCGAACTGCTTCAGCGAATTCGTCTTCGGTCATGAGTTTTTCTTCCAAGATGATTTCTTTAATAGAGCAACCGCGTTTGTACGCTTCTTTTACCACCTTAGCACTCTTATCGTAGCCGATGTATGGTGTTAAGGATGTGGCAATCATGAGGGATTGTTCTACGAAGAAGTTGAGTTTTTCTGGTACAAATTCTACACCGTCGATACAGTGTGTTGTGAAAGAATTCATCGCATCTGCGAGGAGGCGACAGCTTTCAACAAAGTCATAGATCATGATAGGCATGTACACGTTCAATTGGAACGCACCGCTACCTGCACAGATGGTCATAGTCGTATTGTGACCGAATACTTGGGCGCATACCATGGTCAAGGCTTCGCATTGTGTAGGATTTACCTTGCCTGGCATGATGGAGGAGCCCGGTTCGTTTTCAGGTAGATGCCATTCGCCGTAACCACAGCGAGGACCAGAGCCTAGGAAGCGCACGTCGTTAGCGATTTTGAATAAGGTAGTAGCCAACGTATTTAGTGCACCATGAGCCATCATGAACGCATCTTTGAGGGCCAGCCCTTGGAATTTGTTGTTCTTCACGCGGAATGGAGCACCTGTTACCTCTGGCAATACAGTTTCCATTACGTCGAGATAGCCTTTAGGTGTATTTACACCGGTGCCGACTGCAGTGCCCCCAAGGGCTACGTCGAGTAGGTAGTCAGCGTTTTGAAGGAGCATAGTTTTCGCTGTTTTTAGACCATCCACAAAGGCACTAATTTCTTGGTCTACCATGATGAAAGTCGCATCTTGTAGGTGAGTACGACCAACTTTTTGCAAGCCTTTCCCTTTTTCTTGCAATTTTTCGAAAGATTTAATAAGGCCGTCCAATGCAGGGATTACCCGTTTTGTAATTTCAAAGTATCCGCAGATATGCATTGCCGTAGGGAATGTATCGTTTGTACTTTGACCGCGGTTTACATCGTCGTTAGGATGGAGTGGGTTGCTTTCATCTAACTGTTTAGCCCGGTGAGCGATTACCTCGTTCACATTCATATTAGTCTGTGTGCCAGAACCTGTTTGGAATACGGTTAACGGGAACTCATCATCCCATTTGCCGTCTACGATCTCATCGACTACTTGAGCGATGAGTTTCGCTTTTTCCTCTGTTACTGCGCCACACTTTGCATTGGTTAAAGCACATGCTTTTTTTACAAGCGCAAGAGCTTTAATTTGTTCAATAGGGATACGGTGGTCACCAATCTTAAAGTTATTGAACGAGCGTTGCGTTTGAGGTCCGTAAATTCGTCTAGTGTCGACTTCGACTGGTCCCATTGAATCGTATTCAATTCTTGTTTCCATAATGTTTACAACCTCCTTAAAAGACATGCCGACCTTATCGTCGGTAATTTAATTATATAAAATCCTATATATTTGTACAGGATAAAAGATAATGATTTCTATTTTCACATAGAAGAGAGTTGTATATGCGATTTATGCATATACATCTTTTCCCTTCTCCCAATATATATGGGATGATTTATATTTAATTTGTATACATGTTTCATATAAGGTCGATTTGAGAGGGGAAAGGCGATAGTCAAAAAACGACTTAGCGGCCCCGCGTAGCGGGGTGGGTGGCTTTGGAGGCTTTTGGACTATTGCCTTTTCCTACATAGTTGAGGGGCTAATGAAACATGTATACATTATAAATATCGCATATATATTGAAATCATCGCTTTAACACGTTAAAATGGAAGTAGCTTATTATATTGTTTTAAGCTCTAGTTTCACAGAGGAGGTAAGTACTTATGAAACATGACTTTATGAGCCATGACCTTCATCTGCCGGAACTGACACTACGTGGGATGCTACTTGGTGCATTGATTACTGTAATTTTTACAGCATCTAACGTATACCTCGGTTTGAAGGTTGGTTTGACATTCTCGTCATCCATTCCGGCAGCCATTATTTCAATGGCAATTTTACGTTTCTTCAAGGATTCTAACGTTCTTGAAAACAACATGGTACAAACTCAGGCTTCTGCAGCCGGTACTTTGTCCGCAATTATCTTTATCTTGCCAGGTCTACTCATGCTTGGGTATTGGAACGGCTTCCCATTCTGGCAAACATTCTTGCTCTGCGCATGCGGTGGTTCCCTTGGTGTGTTATTCACCATTCCATTGCGTCGTGCCATGGTAGTAAATAGTGATTTGCCATATCCAGAAGGCCGTGCAGCAGCAGAAATTTTGAAAGTTGGATCTCACAATGCTGGCCAAGGTCCACAATCTAGCTCCGGTATGGGTGATATTGTATCCGGTGGTTTTGTAGCTGGTATTATCAGTCTTTGTGCAAATGGTTTCAAAGTGCTCGGAGACAGCATGAGTTTCTGGCTTCCTGTAGGTAGCAAGGGGATTACTCAAATTCCGTTAGGCTTCTCTACAGCATTGTTAGGCGCTGGTTACCTTATCGGTATTGCTTCTGGTATCGCTATCCTAGTTGGTGTACTCATCGCTTGGGCTGGCTTCGTACCTTATTTAACTAATATGTTTGCTCCAGACGGCGGTGCTACAGCTAAATTTGCAATGGCTGTTTGGAAATCTAAAGTTCGTTTCATCGGTGCTGGTGCTATTGGTATCGCAGCGATTTGGACTTTGATTACATTGATTAAACCAATCATCGAAGGTATGAAAATTTCTGTTAAATCCATGAATAGCAGTTCCACTGAACGTGCATTGCATCGTATGGATACAGATATGAGCACAAAATCTGTTATCATCGTGTTCGGTATCATCCTTTTAGGTTTAGTTCTTACATTCTGGGATTTCGTATCTGCAGTACCTATTAGTGCAGGCTTAATGTGGACACTTGTTGTTGTAGGTGTTGTAGTAGCTTTGCTAATCGGCTTCTTCGTAGCTGCTGCATGTGGTTACATGGCAGGTCTTATCGGTACATCTGCATCTCCAATCTCCGGTATTGGTATCTTGGCGACTATTATTTCTTCCTTAGTGGTGTACTTCATCGCTTCTGAAAATAACTTGTTCGCTACAGAAGCAGGCGTACAATTCGCTACAGCTATGGCTATCTTTATGACATCCGTAGTTATCGCCATTGCATCTATTTCTAACGATAACTTGCAAGACTTGAAAACAGGCCAACTCGTTGGTGCTACACCTTGGCGTCAACAAATTGCGTTGTTACTTGGCTCTGTAGCTGGTGCAGTTGCAATTGCTCCTGTTCTTAACTTGCTTTACCAAGCATATGGCTTCACAGGTGCGTTACCACGTCCTGAAATGGACCCTAATGCTGCATTATCCGCTCCACAAGCAACTTTGATGACTACAATTGCTCAAGGTATCTTCAGTTCTAGTATGGATTGGGATTACATCTTGATTGGCGTTGGTGTTGGCGTAGTAGCAATCATCGTTAACTTAATTCTTAAGAGCACAACAGCTTCTTTAACATTGCCTCCATTGGCAGTTGGTATGGGTATTTACTTACCTCCAACATTGGAAGTACCTCTTATCTTAGGTTCTTTCATTAGCTATTTCGTAGGCCGTTACTTAGTAGCTCGTGCTAAAATGCGTGCTGGCGAACTCGCTGAGTACGATGTTGAACAATCTAACCGCCGTGGCGTTCTCTTCGCTTCTGGTTTGATTGTTGGTGAAAGCTTGATTGGTGTAATCATAGCTGTTATTATTGTATTGTCTGTTACAACTGGTGGCGGTGAATCTCCACTTGAATTAGTAGGTCCTCAATTTGAAAGCACAGCACAATGGTTAGGATTACTTGCATTCATCTTCTCTGGTCTCTACCTTGTTCGTCGTGTTGTAACACACAAATTCAATAAAGAAGAAGCTTTAGCTATGAAAGCTGAGCAAGAACAACAATAAGAGGTTAAACAATGAAATTAAAACAGTCTGTACTCATCATGATGGCTGCTGCATTGCCAGTAGTATCTTTCGCAGCAAGCGAAATTCCTGTAACTAAAGACACTGCAACAGTGCAAAAAGTTCAAGCTGATACGAATAAAGTAAATCGCAACGATTTAACATACCGTATCTCTAGTACTGCTACACCGGAGCAAAACCGTGCGTTACGCTCTGTAGCATCTAAGGTTGATCGCGATGCAGTTGAAGTAGTAGCACCTAATGCAGACCGCTATATGGACCGCAAAGAGGTGGCTGTATCTCCAGTGGAATCCACTACAGATCATCTTGATCTAGTGTTCCCAACAGTTAAATCTGTTAGTCCAGTTGTAGAAAAAGCAATCAATAATACTATCAAAAAATACGTTGCTAAAGTACAAAACGACGTAGAAAAATTGAATGCCAAAGACGCTGATAAAACAAATGTAGTTATGTACTACGATGTTAAAACAGACAAAAATGGTATTTTCAGTGTATTGATTCATACGTACACAATGCGTGATCGTGATGCTAATGGCGTCAACTATGTAAAAGGCTTCACATTCAACACTACAACAGGTCGTCAATTATCCTTGTATGACCTTGGTGGCCTTAACAAAAAAGAATTAGTGAATGCTATCGAGAATAATCAAGATGTGAAGAATCAATTGGGCGGCGAAGTAAACATCGACAAAATGCCTACTGAATTCTACACAACTGATGACTATTCTGTTGTAATGGTATTGCAACAAGACGTGGATGCAATCCACAGTGCAGGTACCGTATATGTACCAGTTGGTAACTTACGTGACCGCCAAAATGATGTAACAAAAAAATAATCGAACTGTGTGAATTCGATTATGTGTGTATAGTAACAGCTGTTTAATTGTGAAAGAACCGCTCCTTCGGGGGCGGTTCTTTTTTGCATTATAGATTTAATAATAGTCTTATAATACATTTTGGTGGGGATACAACAAAAAGCCGTGTAAGAACACGGCTTTTTATTATTGAGTTTATTCAATTATTTATTTGTTGTATCGTAGTAGTTTACGCGTGGAGGCAATGGGAATTGGATTGCTGCATCCGCTTTTACTGTCTCTGATTCTGGTAATTGTACTACTACATTGTTTTTGAATTTCTTTTTGAAAGCTTTCACAGTGTCCTTTTGAAGGGAGTCTGCTGTGATGATAAGAGCGCTTGTATCGTCATTAGGACGGATGGAAATAATATTACCTTTTGGCTCTTTAGCTTTGTATAAATCAAGAGCATCGGATTGATAATCTTCAAGTTGCGCTTGATTTAATTTACCTTGAGATACTACAAGAGCACTTTCAAGTTGTGGATCTTGAGTTTCAGAAATTGCATGCGCCACAGCATCAGCTTTTTTCTTATCTGTTAAAGAAGCATGTAATTTTCCACCATCCCAGAAGAGGGCACCGTCTTGACGGAATTTAGTGAAGTCATTGCCATAGCCTAATGTTTTGTCGATAATAGTAGCTGTTTTGCTTTCTACTTGTTGTTTGAACAATGTATTGTGGAAGGCAAGTGCTTGCTCTGTTTGTGTCATGCGGTATGCAATCTCAGCTGCTTCAGCACGAGTTACATATTTTTCAGGGTTGAATAATGTGCCAGGAGCGTAGTTTGTGAAGCCAAGGTATGCAAGTTCACGAACTGCGTCTTGAGCCCAAGGAGCTACGAATTTTTGGTCTCCATAAGCAATACTATCAAGTGCTGTTGGATCCTCTGTTGTGTATCCTAAGTAGTGAATGTAATTGTCTGCTACTACAGCAAATTCTTGGCGAGACATATATTTTTCAGGTTTATATGTGTTATCGCCATAACCGCTGATAATATTTTTGCGCGCTACAGATTCGATGGCAAGAGCGGACCAACGATCAGATGTAATATCTTTAAATTTGCTAGATAAGAAGGCTGCTGTACCATCATCTGTGATGTTGTTGAAGAGAGCAGCTACTTCTTCACGAGTCATAGGTTGGTTAGGTCGGAATGTACCGTCAGAATAACCTTTCATAAGATTTGCTTTTGTTACAGTACTGATAGAGTTGGCAGCCCAGAAATCGCTAGGTACATCAGAGAAGATGTGGGCACGGATTTTTTGAATATCTTGAGGCGTACCAATAGATGTATTTACAACTATTGGTGTGGCAGCTTTAGTAGCATCAAATTTAGGAGACTCTACTTTAGTTGCTTCTACGTTAGTAACATCTGTTTTTGGTGTAACTGCTTTTGTATTGTCTACGGTAGACGCTTCAGCTTTAGTGGAGGCTACTGCAGGAGCATGAGTTGTAGTATTAGCAGAAACAAAACTAAGGCCTGTTGTAGCTAATAGTGTGCCTAAAACAAGGGCACGTAATACATAAGGGGTATTCTTGTACATAAAAATCCTTCCTAATTATGGTAAATGGCTAACGTTTTATAGCCGAAGAATATAAACTTTTACCAACAATAAAATCTATATCCATTATATAGCGAATAATAAGGCATGCATAGAGATATAAACAAAGCAGCGTAATACTAAACGTATACGCTGCCTTGGCTAGTTGAGTGAACGCCGATTAGCGTTTTACTGTCATTTTTACTTTGGAACCGAATAATTTAGACATTCCTTGTTGAGTTTCTTTAGATGCAGTTGTTACAACAGCATAAAGTTGGTTGTTTTCTACATCAGGGAATGTAGCTAGGATTGTACCAGCTTTTTCATTTTTGTTGTAGTAGTTGCGGAAGTTCGCATCGATTGCATCGTATTCAGTTTGGCTGTATTGGGATGGCTCAACTACAACATAGTTGTTTACAGTGGAATCACCACGTGCAGCAAGGTTAGCTTTTACTGTGGAGATATCGCTATCTGTTTTCAATGCTACGTGCAATTGATTATCGCGCCAGTACATTACACCGTAATCTTGGAACGCTTCTTCTGTTTTATATGTTTTATTCAATTCATTGAATACTTTATCTTCTAAAGCAGCTTGTTGTTTTTGATCAAGTGCTTTTAAAGTGCTACGACGAACAGGGCGAACTGTGCGAGTAGGTTCAGTTCTTTGAGCTACTGCAGCATTTTTGTTGCCTTTTACATCTTTTTCAGCTTTTTTTGCATCAGCTTTTACTGTTTTGTCAGCTTTAGCTACATCTTTTTTAGCATCTTTGTTTACTTTAGATGCATCTTTTTCTGTTGTATCAGCTTTTTTTACATCTTCTTTTACAGCTGGCTCAGTTTTTGTTTCAGTTGCAGTTGCAGTATGTTTTGGTGTTGCAAGGCCAGCACCGTTAAGCATGCGGTTCAAAATTGTAGCTGCTTGTGCTCTTGTTACAGGTTGTTTAGGGTTAAAGTTTTCTGTTGCCCCAGATGCTACAATGCCACGTTGTGCCATGTATTGAATATCTGCCAAGTAAGCAGAGGAAATGCTAGCTTCGTCTTTGAAAGTAACCTTTTCTGTTTTTACAGGTGTAGAAAGGTTTAACTTCTTAGCCAAGCTTGCTGCGGATGCTACGAATTGTTCGCGGTCCATAGTTTTGCTAGGTGTGAAAGCTGTTTTAGATGTGCCTTCCATTACGCCTGCAGCACTTACTAATTTGATAGCGGAGCTGGACCAGCGATCTGCTTCTACGTCAGAGTAGGATGTAGAAGATTCTTTTGTTACGATATCAGCTAATTCTTGTTCATTTAAGTTATGTTGTAATACTTTGCCGTAAATAGCAGCTGCTTGTTCACGAGTGATTTGAGCACCAGGTTTGAATGTGTTATCTGCGTAACCAGAAAGGTAACCAGCTTGTGTCATTGCTTGGATAGCATCGCGAGCCCAGTTATCTTTAGTGTCAGGATATACACCAGCAGGTAAGTTTTCTTTAGCTTTTACAGCTTTTTTACCTTCTACTTTAGCAGCATCTTCTTTAACATCATTTTTTACAGATGTATCAACGCGTTTAGCGTCGTTTTTTACGGAAGTATCTACACGTTTAGCGTCGTTTTTTACGGAAGTATCTAAGCGTTTAGCATCATTTTTTGCAGATGTATCAACATGTTTTGCATCGCTTTTAACAGATGCATCAGCATGCTTAGTATGGTGTTTTACAACTGTATTTGCATGTTTAGCATCATTTTTAGCAGATGTATCAACACGTTTAGCATCGTTTTTTACGGAAGTATTAACGCGTTTAGCGTCATTTTTTACAGATGTATCTACACGTTTAACATCAGTTTTAGCTGCAGTATCAGTTTTTGTAGCAACATTAGATACTTCGGCTTTTGCGTGCGCCGCAGTTGTTTCGGCGTGAGCCATGCCGAATGTGGAACCGAGGGCTAATGTAATTGCCAAGGATAAAGATAATTTATTTAGTTTCATTGAAAAGGCTCCTTTCAAACTATACTTATATAAAATAAATTATAACACTTTTTAAATTTATACACTACTATAAGAAAATGTAATATATAAGGATAAAAATTACATGAATTTGAAATTTAAAGCCTATTTATATAAATATTCAATGAATTATAGGTAAATAACGATGTGAGAACCATTGAAAATTGCAAAATGATAAACGTTCCCAAAATCTAGAGTTTAAGGGACTTTCACAAGAATAATTTATAAATAAGGAGGTATATGTGATAAAATGCAATGTTTATTATTACAAAAAGTCATAACGATATGAGAAATAAAAGGGTACATACTAATATAGCAATCCTTTGGACATTTTCTATATGATTAATTTATAATTATATCGATAAAGCTTTTGAATATTTATTTGAAAGCATAAGTAATGTTTCGGGCAGAAAATTATTGAAAAACTTTCACTAGAATTCTTGCCATAACGCATACATATCAAAATTTTTTATTAGGTTAAGTACTAGAAAAGACGAGGACGATAATATGAAAATTCATCTTTTCCAACAGTGTTTGATTGACATGTTCTACCCACATGTAGGCATGGCTGGTGTAGAAGTACTTGAAAGATTAGGCTGCGAGCTCGTAGTGCCTAAGAAACAAGTATGTTGTGGCCAAATGTTCACTAACTCTGGTTACAACGAAGCAGCTATGGATGCAATTAAGAATACAATCGAATGCTTCGAAAACGCTGAATATGTAGTCAGCATGTCCGGCTCTTGCGCATTTGCAATCCGTGATGAATATCAACATTTCTTGAAAGATCAACCTGAGTGGTTGGCACGTGCAGAACGATTGAGCGGCAAAATTTACGAATTCACTCAATTCATTACTGACGTATTAGGTGTTGAAGATGTAGGCGCTCGTTTTAACGAGTCCGTTACATACCACACATCTTGCCACGTAACTCGTTTGATGGGCATTAAAGAGCCTCCTTTCAAACTCCTTAAAAACGTTAAAGATATCAACTTGATCGAATTGCCACGTGCAGACCGTTGCTGTGGTTTTGGCGGTACTTTCTCCGTTAAAAACCCTGAGATTAGTGAAGTTATGACACGTGAAAAAGCATTGGAAATCGCTAGCACAGGTGCTAATGTAATTTCCGGTTCTGACCAAGCGTGCTTGATGAACATCGCTGGTATGCTAGACCGTCTTCATAAAGAAGGCGAAATTGATCGCCGTATCAAAGTAATGCATATTGCTGAAATCTTAAACTGCCGTTAAGGAGGAGACGACATGGCACTTATATATGACAATCGCCCCTATAAAACACGTATAAAAGAATGTTTGGCTGACGATTTCAAAGTTGCAGCTATCAAAAAAGCACAAGACGTGTTTTATGATAAACGTAATACAGTAGTTGCGGATGTTCCTGAATGGTTAGATTTCCGCGCTGAAGCAGCTGAAATTCGCGATCATGTGCTTAAGCACTTAGATTACTATGTAAATCAATTTGCTGAAAACGCTGAAAAAGCTGGTTCTAAAGTTCACTTTGCATTCGACGATAAAGAAGCGACTCAAATCGCTTTAGATATTCTTCGTCAACGCGAAGCAAAAATGATCGTAAAATCCAAAACTATCTTAACTGAAGAAATTGGTTTGAACGAAGTATTAGAAGAAGCTGGTATCGAAGTAAACGAAACTGACTTGGCTGAATTTATTTTGCAAACTGCAGTAAGCCCACCATCTCACATCGTAGTACCTGGTCTTCACTTTGAACGTAACAAAATTCGCGAAATATTCGCTGAAAAATTAGGTTACACAGGTACTGAAAATCCTACAGAAATGACTCACTTCGTACGTGGCTATGTACGTGAGCGCTTCTTGAAAGCTGACGTAGGCGTTAATGGTTGTAACTTTGCGGTAGCTGAGTCCGGTACTTGTACTATCGTTTCCAACGAAGGTAACGGTCGTATGGCTAGCTCCATTCCTAAGACTCAATTGATCTTCTTGGGTACTGAGCGTATCGTTCCTGACTTCAAAGCTCTTGACGTTATGATGGAAATGTTGAACCGCTCTGCAGTAGGTGCCAAAATTTCCAACTACTTCTCCATGATGACTGGTCCTGCTCGTGCTGGTGAAGCTGATGGTCCTGAAGAAACTCATATCATCATCATCGACAATGGTCGTTCCGGTATCTTGGGTGGTACATTCCAAGAAATGCTTCGTTGTATCCGTTGTGGTGCATGTATGAATATCTGCCCTGTATACCGTCACGTTTCTGGTCACGGTTATGGCTCTGTATATCCAGGTCCAATGGGTGCTGTATTGACTCCATTGTTCAAAGGTTACGAAGTAGCAGGCGACCTTCCATACGCTTCCACATTGTGTGGCGCATGTACAGAAAACTGTCCAGTAGCTATTCCATTGCATGAGTTGTTGATGGAACACCGTCACATTATGGCTGACATTGAAAAAACTCGTCCAAAAGCTGAAGAAGCGATCTTCACAGCAGCTGCTAAGATGTTCGGCAACTCCACATTGTTCGATCTTGGTACAAAAGCTGGCGCTATCGGTATGAACTTAATTAGTAACAAAGAAGGCAATATGCCTGAATGGACTCAAGCTATTCCAGTAATGAATGGCTGGACTAAATCCAAAGAAATGGGTACATTGAAGTTCAAGAAATTCCGTGATTTGTATGCTGAACATGAAAAGAACAAGAAAAAGGAGAAAAAATAATGGATGAAGTTAAACGTAATCAATTTGTTGCACGTTTATCTCGTGCATTAGGCCGTGATCAAGTGCCTACATCTGTACCGGCTTTTGATTATAGCCATGGTCCTCAAGAAAATATGTTCAAAGAATTATCTCGTGAACAAATTGTCACTATGTTCAAAGAGCAATGTGAACGAGTAGGTACAAAATTCGTAGATACTACACCTGATAAATTGGGTGAAACTATTATGGCTGTTATCGAAGAACGTGGTAATGGTAAGGTAATCTTCCCAAGCACTTCTGAGGTTGAAGAATATAAATTAAAAGAATTATTCGAAAAAGACGCAGCTTCTAATGGTGGTGTTCGTACGTACTTCCAATGGGATCCAGCTAAAGGTCGTGAAGAAAATATTTCTAACACAGCCAATGCTGATATCGGTATTACATTCCCATTCTGCGGTATTGCTGAAACAGCTACTGTAGTACAAGCATCTTTTGAAGAATCTGGTCGTGCAATCAGCTTGTTGCCAGAAACTCATGTTGCTGTATTATATACTGATACAATCAACCCACGTATGACACAAACTATGGAACATTTGGCTGAACGTTATCATAACGATCCATCCAAATTCCCTACAAATGTTTGCTTGATTTCCGGTCCGTCCCGTACGGCTGACATCGAGTTGGTAACTGTAGATGGTGCTCATGGCCCTATTCGCGTTACATATATCTTAGTTAACAGATAGTCCTAATACTAGAGGCTTAATATAACTAAAGGCTGTATAAGGCGATCTTCCGATGGAAGGTCGCCTTTTTTATATGTGTTAATTTCTATTGTGATGTAGAGCTCTCTTGGAACTGTATAGGCACCTGTAGAGCTATGGAGATTAACGTGTTTATGGAACTTGCAGATTCTGCATAGATAAACTTATAAAATTTGAATTGTTTTACTTGCAAAATTTTCGATACATGCTATACTTAGTTCATAACCTATTGTTATGATATGAATTAAAAGAGGTGTATTATGAATATTCCATTCTTTACAGATTACCTCATGTTAAGCAATCCACTAAGTATTGGTATTATCGCGGTGTTTGTACTTGCGTTAATTGGTATTTATGTGTTGCAACGCAAGGGCACATCCTTCGGTAATCTCGTTATTATTGGTACCATTGTCGGTGCCGTACTCGGTATTGCAGTTCAAATCATTGCGGGCTTCCCAGATGATCCATCTAAAGTGGTTTACATCAAAGAAAGTACCAAGTGGTTCTCTCTAGTAGGGGGCGGCTTCATCGATTTGATCCGTATGCTTGTTATTCCCATTGTATTTATTTCTATCGTCCATGTTATCTTGCACATGGAGGCGGGTGCTAACCTTAAAAAGTTAGTAGTTGCTATGGTATCTACAAACCTTGGCATGGTAGCTGTTGCTGCTATCGTTGGTCTTATCCTGGGTAATGCCTTTGGTTTAGGTCAAGGTTTTGATGTAGTTGAATCTGGTAAAAAGATTCGCGAAATCAAACCAATGGTTGATACATTCCGTGCTTTGATTCCAAGCAATCCAATTCAAGCAGCTGCTGAAACTAATGTTATTGGCATCGTAGTATTTGCTATTATCTTGGGTAGTGTTGCTCGTTTGTTGAAGAGAACAGGCACAAATAGCATGGAAATCTTCACTAAGTTATTTGATGAACTTCATCAATTGATTTCTTGGGTAGCAGACTTCATTATTGGTCTTATGCCATACGGCGTAGTTGCATTGTTGGCATCTACATTGGCAACACGTGGCTTGCAAGCTATCTTAGACATGGGTCTATTCGTAGTATTGCTTTACGTTGGTCTTTTGATTATGTTCGTTGTTCAAGCTATCTTGATTGCTAGCTTTGGTTACAACCCAATTACATACTTCAAAAAAGCAAAAGCTCCACTCTTGTTAGCTTTCACATCCCGTTCCTCTATGGGCGTATTGCCATTGACTGTTGAAACGTTGACAAAACGTCTTGGTGTAAATGCTACAACAGCTAATACAGTAGCATCCTTCGGTACTACTGCGGGCATGCAAGGTTGTGCCGGCGTATTCCCAGCACTCGTAGTTGTATATATCTCTAATGTAGCAAATATTCCATTCGATTTGACTATGTACATCATGAGTGTTATTGTTATCGCTATCGGTTCTGTTGGTATCGCTGGTGTTCCTGGTACAGCTACAATGGCTGCATCCGTATCCCTTAGTGGTACAGGTCTTGGTGCTTACTTCACATCCATCAGCCCAATCCTTGCTATCGATCCATTGATCGACATGGGCCGTACATGCTTGAACGTATCTGGTTCCTTAACAAATGCGCTTGTAGTAGATAAAATCATGGGCACTATCGATAAAGATGCCTATAACAATCCTAATGAAGGTCGAGTTTAATAGGTAGACTTAGAATTATCTCTACACAGTAGAATTTAATAATAATGAAAGAACAGCCTTTGGGCTGTTCTTTTTTTGTACGATTAGGATTTTCCACAGCTCTAATTAAAAGTGATTATTATTACAGATTGTAAAGTATGTTATTTGTAATTGATATTAAAATTGTGAGCTTGGCTACTAACATACGTATGCATATATGGTATACTAACCAATACAAAGTTTTGTATTATGCTTAATAGATATAAGCCAAGAGGGTAATAGTATGATTACACAAGAATTGAAAGATCGACTAATTGCAGACTATCCAAAGTTTGAAGATATGACGCACAAATTCTATAAGAAAGAAATGTCTATTGCGGACTATAAAGGCCAATCTGGTGCTTATGGTAGTTACGCCGAACGCGGTGCTAACTCCGGTATGAGCCGTTGGCGCTTTAATGGGGGCCGTATGACGCGCGAGCACATGCAGTTCTTAGCAGATGCTATTCGTAAATATAACTTACAACACGTACATTTCACTACCGGCCAATGCTTACAAATGCATGGCCTCGATGGCGATACAATTTTAAACCTCTATAAAGAATGCTATGACCATGGTATCTATAATCGCGGTGCTGGTGGAGACAATCCGAATGTAGTGGCTAGTATTTTGCGCGGTATTGATCCTCGTGAAACCCTCGACATAACGCCGTATGCAACGGCTATTAGCGAGTTCCTTTTAGAGCAAATGTTCTACATCAAAATCCCTCGCAAGTTTAAAATGGGCATCGACAATGGCTTTGATAGTACGCCTCATGCTACATTCAAGGACCTTGGTTTCAATTTAACGAAACATAATACTTTTGATGTATACGCTTGTGGTGGTATTGGCCCAAATCCTCGCATTGGTATTCCTGTGGCACATGATGTGCAACCTGAAGATGTGTTGTACCATGTGAAAGCTATGCTTATGGTTTTTGCTAACCATGGCAATTTCAAAAACCGTGGTAAGGCTCGTACCCGTTACATGCCTGCTGAAATGGGCGGGGCTGAAGCTTTCATCAAGACTTATGAAGAAACATTGGCAATGGTGAAAGAAGTTGAGCAATTAACCATTAATCCAGCTGACTATGCGTATGAAATTACGAAAACAGGTAAGCGTGATAATTCTGTAGAAAATGATCATATTCACCGTCAAAAACAAGAAGGTTTATACTATGTAGAATACCATCCAGCAGGTGGCGATGCTAATGTAGAACATCTATTGGCTGCTCTCGACTATGCAGTAACACTAGATCAAGTGGAGGCTCGTATTGCGCCAGACCAAGCATTGTTCTTCATCAACCTTACTGCTGATGAGGCTCGTAAAATTGCAGAATTAACAGATGACAGTGCAGAAAATGACTTCCGCCGTTCCGTATCCTGTGTAGGCTCTACAGTATGTCAAATCGGTATGCAAGACTCCAATGGTCTTTTAAAAGATATCTTCAGACACCTTGAAGAAAAAGGTGTAGACACAAGTAAACTACCTCGTTTACATATCTCTGGCTGTCCACACTCCTGTGGTACACACCAAATCGGTGAAATTGGCTTTCATGGTGCTGTAAAACTAGTAGACAAGAAACCTACAGTAGCCTTCATCCTCGTAGACGGTGGCTCCGAACACATGGGCTTTGAAAATTTTGGTAAAATGGCAGGCAATATTGTAGCCACAAAAATTCCAGAATTCTTAGAAGCCTTGGCTAACATTCTTAACCAATCTCCAGAACCAGACTTTGGTACCTGGAGAATGACACACAAAGCGGAATACATGGAATTAATAAAAGCATTTGAGTAAACTCATCTTTCCGCTTGTGATGGGGCCCACCATATAAGCTGTAGTTAAGTCACTTGCTATGGGGCCCCGTTTCATTACGACAACTCAATTAAAAATAAAACTAGGTATTCCTTTGCTCCGTCCTTCGTAAAGTCGCTGCAGAAATACCTAGTTTTATTTTTATAACACCTGCTGTGAAACAGTCCCATAGCAAGCGACTAATCTCCTTCTATATATTGATAATCCCCATCACAAGCTGCATCTGACATTTACTCAATATGCTTTTGTGTGATGGGGGAAAGTGTTTAGAAACGTAGGTATCTCCTTGCTCCGTCCTTCGTAAAGTCGCTGCAGAAATACCTAGTTTTATTTTTATAACACCTAATATGAATTAGTCCCATAGCAAGCGACTAATCTCTTTCTATATATTGATGCTCCCATCACAAGCTACATCTGACATTTACTCAATCTGCTTTTTGTGGGGGATGGAGGGAAAGACTAGCCGCAGGCTAGTCCTTCCCACACGGTGGGTATGGCGCCACTACTATAAAGACTAGCCGCAGGCTAGTTTCTCCCAGACGGAGGGCGTGGCACCACTACTATAAAGCTTTTTTATAGGAATTAATCAGGTTATCTAGGGTTACGTATTTAATGGTCAATATACCTATTTTGATGGGACGTCTTTATAAATATAGTAATAAAAAAGTACCAATATACTTGTGCAGCGACTTTGCGAAGGACGGAGCAAGCAAGTATATTGGTACTTTTTTTACTAGGTTGTCGAAATGTAACGGGGCCCCATCAAAATAGGTTGGCTGATTTTCAAAAGAGTACATCGCCTAGATAACCCTCGATTAATTGTGTTATAATAAATTTTATAGTAGTTTTTGGAGGATTTATCAGATGTTATTTACCGTCAATACAGAAGTCTGTACACGATGCGGCCTTTGCGTAGCTGACTGTCCGACAGGCTTGCTAGTGATGTCCGAAAATGGGCCTGTAACTGGCAAAGGAGGTTGTATCTCCTGTGGGCATTGTATTTCTGTATGCCCTACACTTGCTCTTGATAGTGATATGACACCACGTAAAGAGCAAATTGATATCACAAAAGAACAAAAATTAACACCAGAGCAAGCTGAGTTATTCTTACGCAGCCGTCGCTCTATTCGTAATTATCAAAATAAACCAGTTCCTGCTGAGCTTATTCGTAAGGTATTAAACGTTGCGAGAATGGCTCCAACAGCGACAAATACACAAGGTATTTCCTATATTGTTATTCGGGATAAACAAAAGTTGCGCCGCATTGCAGATCTCGTTCTTGAGTGGATGCATTTAGCTGCAAAAACTGTACCCATTATGCGTCTTTATGCTCGTGCAGCACAAGCTGAAGTTGATAAAGGTAAGGAATACATCTTGCGCGATGCGCCTGCGTTAGTAGTGGCTATTGGTTCTAAAAAGGATATTCATCGTACTCACGATAGTGGTCATTCTTGCTTGTCTTATGCAGAGTTGTATGCACCAACATTAGGTTTAGGCACTTGTTGGGCAGGCTTCTTTGAACATGCTGGAGAAGCAGAATATAAACCATTATTGGACCTATTAGGTGTACCTGAGGATAAAATCATTGCTGGTGGTATCTTGATGGGCTATCCAAAGGTTCGTTACCGCAATATTGTGGAACGCCAACCATTGGACGTTACATTCGACACTGAAGAATAAACGTGATTGATATTAAAGAATAAAATAAAAGCGATACTCTAAAAAGTTAGGGTATCGCTTTTTGGCATTATAAATAAAAGAACCGGCCTCTAATTTGATAGAGGTTGGTTCTTGTTTATTTAGTTTGCAGAGGTAATGCTACCTTTGAAAGTATCGTTGATGAATTGTTTAATTGCATCAGATTTGTAAATGTCTGCAATTTTTTTGTAAGTTTCATTGTCTTTGTCTTCACTACGTACCGCAAGTACGATGACTGTTAGTGGTTCATCTTTGGATTCGAAGAAGAAACCTTGTTTTTCTACACTAAGGCCAGCACTTTGTACATAATTCATTGGAATAACTGCAATTGTTACATCATCTAGACTACGAGGTAATTGAGCTGCTTCTAATTCTTGAATCTTTATATTTTTCGGGTTAGATGTGATATCTGCAACAGTTGCTTTGAAGCCGACACCATCTTTTAACGTAATTAATCCAGCTTTAGCTAATAATACTAATGCACGACCACCATTAGTAGGGTCATTTGGAATAGAAACCGTAGCGCCTTCAGGTACATCTTGTACGCTATGTACACTATTACTATATAATCCCATACGCACTAAAAGGGTTTTACCGATTGCTACTAAGTTGGAACCATTTTGTTTGTTAAAGTTTTCCATAAATGGTACGTGTTGGTACGCATTTAGTTGAATGTCACCATCAGCGAGGGCTTTATCTGGTGTTACATAATCGGAGAACTCTACAACTTTAAGGTCGATACCTTGTTTTTTAGCCTCTTTTGCAACTGCTTCAGCTACTTGAGCGTGAGGACCAGCAGTAGCACCGATTTTAATTTCCTTTGGTGCCTGACTAGATTGATTTGTATTTGTGCCACAGCCTGCGATGGCGAATGCTAAAACGCCAACGAGAAGAGGGGCAATAAATTTTTTTAATTTCATGTGAACATCCCTTTCTATATACATATAATGGATATATCCTATCATGTAAATGGGGCTTTGTATATAGATAAAATTATAGAGGTTGGCTATAGATTAAAACTATGGCTTTTACGATGATTGTAAAGTAGAGTTATTAAGTAATCGAAAGTAGCGTTATCTAGATATATCTAAAAAAATCGAAATATGATATAATAAAGATAAGTTTTATACAATTAAAATGGTGGAATATAAACATAATACTTAGGAGGTCCCCATGTTTAACTTTGATTTTTATAACCCTACACATATCGTATTTGGTAAAGATCGATTAGGTGAATTAGATACATTGGTTCCAAAGGATGCAAAGGTGCTCATTACTTACGGCGGTGGATCTGCTGTGCGCAGTGGTCTTATTGATCGTATTGTGAAAGCCCTTGGTAACCGTAAGGTAGAGCAATTCGGCGGTATTGAGCCAAACCCATCTCTTGAAACATGTGAACGTGCGGTAGCTTTCATTAAAGAACATGGAGTAGATTTCGTTCTCGCTGTAGGGGGCGGTTCTGTAGTAGACGCCACAAAACTTATCGTTATGGGCGCTACCTATGATGGTCCTGTTATTGAGGTTATGAAAGCTGGTGTGCCAGAGGTTCCGGTAGAGATGGTACCAAATCCATTACCATTTGGTACAGTTATGACACTTCCTGCCACAGGTTCTGAAATGAATAATGGTGCGGTTATTACTTATGGTGATGGTAAATACCCTGTATTCAGTAGCTTAGTATTCCCTAAGTTCTCCATGCTTGATCCAACATTGACTTTCACATTGCCTGAAAAACAAGTTAAGAATGGCGTTATTGATACCTTTGTGCATACCACAGAGCAATATTTAACATACCCTGTAGAAGGCCGTATTCAAGATCGTTTCAGCGAAGGTATTTTGAAAACTATGATTGAAATCGGCAAAGAAACGGTAGAAAATCCAGAAAACTACGACATTCGTGCTAACCACGTGTGGGCCTCTACGTTGGCATTAAATGGCTTGATCGGTGCTGGCGTACCACAAGATTGGGCAACACATCTTATCGGTCATGAGTTAACTGCGGCGTATCATCTTGACCATGGGATTACATTAGCTATCGTATTGCCTGCATTGTTAGAAGTGAAAAAAGCAGATAAGCTTGAAAAATTGGCACAATATGCTACACGTGTATGGCATATTACAGAAGGTACAAAAGAAGAAAAAGCAGACAAAGCGATTGCTAAAACTCGTGAATTCTTCGAGTCCCTTGGCGTATCTACGCATTTGAAAGACTATGGTCTAGGCGAAGAAGCGGTTGATAAAATTGTGAAACAATTGGAAGACCATGGTATGACACAACTTGGCGAAAAAGGTGATGTCACACCAGAAGTAGCTCGTGAAATTTTAACGCGCGCTTTATAATCGGATTGATTGATTGATTGATTGATTGATTGATTGATTGATTGATTGATTGATTGAGCAAATAATTTAGCTTTTGACAGTCAATCTTTACCATGTATAATATAATAAATTAATAAAAGACACCTCAGGGTGTCTTTTATTATTAGTGTGATGCTAGGGTTAGGTGCGAATTATTGCGTAATAGATGGTAATGCCATCTCATAATGTACTGATTAACCTATTAAAGAAAGGAGGTAAGCCCTTGAGTGAAATAAAGCATCGAAGTGCCTTTTCTTTTGCGCTTCCTATTATGATTCCTATGGGGCTCAGCTTCTTTTTCCTTGGATTAGGTTTTGGCTTGTATGCTACCAGTCAGGGATTACCTTGGTGGACTGCCCCTGTTTTGGCTAGTACAATTTTTGCAGGCTCTATGGAGTTCGTAACTATTGGGCTGCTCATGGCAGGCTTTGATCCTGTAAATGCTTTTATGCTGACCTTGTTTGTTAATGGGCGCCATTTTTTCTATGGTTTATCTGCATTACAGAGATATGTGAATATGGGGTGGAAATGGTTTCCTACCGTTGCCTGGATGTGTGATGAAAGCTTTGCAATTAATGTATCTACGAAGTTGCCCGATGATGTGGATGAAAAATGGTTCTACTTCCATGTATCGTGGCTTAATTATACCTTTTGGGTGGTGAGTACCTTTGTAGGGGGATTGTTTGGTGATTTATTAGCATCTATAGATTTGCGTGGTATTGGTTTTGTATTACCTGGCTTATTTATTGTTATATTCCTTGAAATGTTATTTAATGCTAAAAGTAATAATATTCGAGGCTTTGGTGCTGTTGGAGCCGTTGTAGCAGTAGCAATGCTTTTGTTGACGGGAAAATCCTTATTTATGCTTGCTTCTATGGGGTGTATGCTCGTAGTATGTTATATAGCGTATAAATGGGGAGGTGTACATCTTGACTAGTTTTGAAATGGTTATGACCGTTGCTATTGTCGTAGCAGCTACATTACTTACACGTTTCTCCGCTTTTCTTATTTTTCCACCTGGTAAAAAGGCACCAGATTTTGTACAGTATTTAGGTAAAGCATTGCCTGCAGCTGTTATGGGGATGCTTGTTGTATATACCTTTAAAGATACAATTGTGCTTTCCTATCCTTATGGCATTCCAGAACTTATTGCTTTATTAGTAACCGTTGGCATGCACCTATGGAAGCGAAATATGTTCATGTCTATTGGGGCAGGTACTGTAGTGTATATGATACTTATACAAGCCGTCTTTAATGTGCCTAAATAAATTACAATAAAATAAACCACTTATATCTAACCTTTTGGGGCAGAAGTATAAGTGGTTTTCTTTTTATATTCTATTTTAGTTGTAATAATCTTTCTAGACCTGGTGCCGTGTGGTGATCTTCCAAGAAGTCTTGTTGATCTAATAACTCCATAACGTCCATGTCGATGTTAGTAAGCTTGAAGTCGAACACATCAAAGTTAGCTTCCATATGGCTTACGTTATTTGCCTTTGGCAATGGAATGATGCCTCGTTGGATGTGCCAACGTAAGATGATTTGGTGTTTACTAACGCCGTACTTTTCAGCCAAGCTCTTGATGATAGGGTGGTCAAATACAGGTTGGCGATCACGAGTAAATGGAGACCATGCCATGCCTACTACTTGATGTTTACGCATTAATTGTAACAAGGATTGACGTTGGTTAAACGGGTGACACTCAATTTGGTTCACCACAGGTTTTACATTACAGTGATACAACAAGTCTATAAGGCGATCTTCGTAGAAGTTAGAGAGACCTAGACCACGCAATACGTTTTGGTCGTATAACTCCTCCATAGCGCGCCAAGAGCCGTAGTAATCGCCTAAAGGTTGGTGAACGAGCATGATGTCGATATAATTAGTGTCTAATTTCTTTAGAGAGCTTTCAACAGCGCGCATCGTATTATCATAGCCTGCATCGATGTGCCAAATTTTTGTAGTAATAATGATATCTGTACGATTAACGCCAGATGCTTTGATACCTCTGCCAACGGCCTCTTCGTTGCCGTAGTACGCGGCTGTATCGAGCAATCGGTAACCTACACTAAGTGCATTAGCAACGGCTTGCTCTGTTTCTCCTTCGGTGCCTGTTTTATAAGTGCCATAACCGATAGAGGGAATGAAGCTGCCGTTATTTAATATTCTAAAGTCCATCCGTTCTTCCATAAGAACCTCCGTTATATCCATAAATTAAAGGAATTAGCTTTCATACAATTCTAATTGATTTTATGATATACTAAGGTATTGATAAAAATCAATATGACAGGAAGTGACAGAATGAAATTAAAACGAATTTATTCTGTAGTTGCTATGCTTGGTGTTGTGATGATGGCCTTAGCCATTGCTGGTTGCGGTACAAAGACGGTATCCGTTGCTGATGTAACATACAAGGATATGCCGCTACAGATCCATAATGATGCCAATGTAACCGCTCTTAATAAGGCGACGGTAACGCCGACGTTAACAGGGCAGGTTGCATATGCTGTGAAAGTAGGCGACCAAGTACAACAAGGTCAAACCTTGGCCACTGTAGATACATCGGCTTTACAGCAACAGCTAGCATCCTTACAAGGTCAATTAGCGCAAGCGCAAGCTCAATCCTATGCGACATCCGTTACAACTACGACGGCAGCCTCTGTAGATAGTGGTCAATTAGCACAGGCTCAGAAGATGCGCGAAGCAGGTATGATTACTCAAAAAGAATATGATCGCATTGTAGAGCGGTCTCAGCCACAAACTACGACAGTAACAACTGGTGGTGGCGGTGGTGGTGCCAATACGGCAGCCATCCAAGCTCAAATTGCCCAAGTATCGGCACAAATGGCAGCGTCTACAATCGTAGCGCCTATAGCTGGTACAGTGACTGCTATTTATAATGAAGACCGTCAAATGGCCATTGCAGACCGTCCGTTCATGATGATTCAACAATCTACACCAATGGTAGCATCTCTTAGCATCCCTCGTGATGCGGCGATGAAACTGGGTACACCAGATGCCAAAAAGGGTATTAAGGTACTCCTCAAGGTAGGTGACCAAGAGTTACCAGGTGAATTGACCTATGTAGATGTGACTCAGCCAGAAAATGTGCCAAGTGTTCTTGTGAAAGCTACTTTTAACAATGACAAAGGCCTTATCAAGGCTGGCGAGTTCTATACGCTCATCATCGAGTCAGATATAAAAGCGAAGATGCTCACTGTACCAAGCAAAGCGGTTCGCGAAAACCAAGACGGCAAATACGTATATGTATTAACTGAAAATAATACCGTCGATGTACGTGTTGTTGAAGTGGGCACTACAGTAGATGATGATGTAGCAATCATTTCTGGGCTGAACGAAGGTGATAAGGTCATCACTACAGATGGTACCTTTGAATTAGGAGAATCTGTAAAATTGTAATTACGAACCATAAGGTTTTATACTAGAGTTTTTATTTATGTTGACTGCATGATTACAAGAAAACTTTCACAGACTGTGAAAGCAACCTCGACCGAGGAATCTGATAGGAGGGATTATTATTTTAGAATTTAAACGTTTTGAACTAAGAGACAAACCATTAATCGATAAATATTTTGAACAACATCATTACGAAGCATCCGATAATTGCTTTACTACATTATTTATGTGGCAAGAGGCGTATGGTATTCGTTGGGCTGAAGAAAACGGCGTATTGTACATCCAAGGTGGCGGTAAACGTGAACCATTCCTATTGCCTCCGTTTGCCGGTAAAGATGCAAAGTTCCTTGATGGTTTGTTACGCGCTAAAGAATGGTTCGTAGAAAATAAATTGCCGTTCCGTTTCAAAGGTGTTAGCAAAGTTGTAAAAGAGCGTATGGAAGAGTTATGTCCTGGTCGTTATGAATTTACACCTGACCGCGACAACTACGAATACATTTACAAATCTGAAGATCTTATCAACTTATCTGGTAAGAAGTTCCGTCAAAAGAAAAACCATTTGAACCAATTCCGTATGCAATATTCTAACTATGAATATATGCCAATTACAGAAGATATCATTCCATTGTGCCGCGAAACAGCAGCATCTTGGGTAGAAACTCATCATGAAGAAGGTATCGAAGATGAATTGGTTGCTATTAACTTATTATTCGATAATTGGGAAACACTAGGCCTTAAAGGTGGCGCCATCAAATTGTTTGGCCGCGTTGAAGCTTTCAGTATCGGTGAATTATTGAATGATAAAATGGCGTTGATTCACATTGAAAAAGCAAATCCAGATATCCGTGGTTTGTATCAAGCAATCAATAATGAATTCATTCGTCATGAATTTAGCGAAGTAGAATTCATCAACCGTGAAGAAGACATGGGCTTACCTGGTCTTCGCCAAGCAAAAGAATCTTACAATCCAGATCACTTTGCTGAAAAATATGACGCAGTATATGCTAATGAAGCAGATAATGCGACAGGCGGTAAATAAAAATCTGAGCTATGAAGCCGATGTGCTTCATAGCTCATTTTTGTTATAATAGAAGTGTTAGCCTATCTATTTGACTGTACATTATATATCATCATGGCGATGCGATGCGATGCGATGCGATGCGATGCGATGCGATGCGATGTAAGCGATAGAGAGCGTTTTTTATACTAAACGAGGATATACTTATGGAATATAGAATTGCAACAGTCCAAGACACGCCACATGTGGAAAATCTATGGGCATACTGCTTTGAACCAAAGGAAGACCCATTCTTCCAATATTACTTTACAAATTGCTATGAACCAGAAAATACAATGGTTGGTCTTGAACAAAATCAATTATTGAGTACCGTTCATTTGCGTCAATATAATATCAATGTTCGTGGTGCTGTATTGCCTACAAGCTATATGGTTGGCGTAGCCACACATCCAGCGGCTCGTCGTGGTGGCGTAGGTGGTGCGTTGTTAAAGGCTTCGCTTGAAGAACTTCGCAACCGAGGTCAAGCATTGACGATTTTGATGCCTTCCAAGGCTGCATTCTACCAACAATATGGGTGGGAACTCTATGCACATCAATGGGTGAACACTATGTCTCTTGAAGACTTGCGCCCTATGACTGATAAATCCTTGAGCTTTGGTTTACTTAATAGCGTTGACCAATGGACATTGCTTGATCCTGTATATAAAACATATACAGCCCGTCTTTCTGGTTATGCAGAGCGGGGTGAAAAGGAATGGAAACGCTTGCTCGGCAGCTTCTTTGCAGAAGGCGTGAATATCGCTGTAGTGCGCAATGATGAAGGAAGTATTGAAGGCTATGCAGTGTATCGCTTAGGTCAACCAGAAATTCCTGTATCCGAATTAGTTTATACTACACGTCGTGCACAACGAGCATTGTTGAACTACTTCTATAATCACCGCTCTCAAGGCACTACTATTCGTTGGAATGAGGGCCTTCACGATACATACTATCGCTTCTATCCAGATGGTAAAAGCGGACATTCCACAATGCCGTACATGATGAGCCGTATTGTGGATGTGAAAGCTGCCTTCGAATCCATTCCTGTAAACCCAGAGGCTTTGATGATGCCTATTACAATGACCTTTGGTGTGAAAGATAGCCTTTGTGAGTGGAATGAAGGTCGCTATGAAGTCCAATATGGCGGCGCATTGACACCAACTGTTAAAAAGGTGTCTGACACATTAGATGGGGACGTAGATATTACTGTTGAAGTCGGTGCTTTGAGCCAACTCTTAATGGGCACATTAACCGCTCGTGATCTTGCTTTTGAAGGTAAACTTTCAGCTAATGAGGAATGGCTAGAATTCTTCGATATTCTCTATCCTGAACAAAAAACATATATTAACGAATGGTGGTAATATGAGTTGGAAGACGTATACAGTGAAAGAGCCGACAGAGTTGACGGTCTCTAAATATGTAAAGGAACGCTTTTCATTATCCTCTCGAGATATTCAAATGATGTTCCGCAAGAAACGGGTGAAAGTAAATAGCCGTGTAGCCCATTCCCAGCGTTCCCTTAAAAAGGGTGATGTATTAACTTTGGAATTACCACAGGATAAGGACTATGGCGTCGATGTAGAAAAAGGGCCTATTGCAGTTCTCTACGAAGATGCTCATACCTTGGTGGTTGATAAAGCTCCATTCATGCTTGTTCATCCAGCGGGACAAACTAAATCTGGTACATTGAGTAACTATGTGGCTGGGTATTATGCGAAAAAAGGTGTAGTTCACAAGGTGCGCCCTGTACATCGTCTTGATCGAGACACATCTGGTTGTATTCTCTTTGGTAAAACAAAGGAAGCTCAGCAATATTACACTGATGAGTTGCAAGCTGGTCGTATCGACCGTATCTACACAGGCTTAGTAGAAGGCTGTATTAACGAAGATGGCGTAGTTGATGAACCTATTGGTGTTGATCCAGTATTTGATAATCGCCGTGTCATCGATGAGTTTGGTCAACCGGCTCAAACGGAATATACCGTTCTTGGTCATGACGGCGAACATACGCTATTGAAGTTCAAATTATTAACCGGCAGAACACATCAAATCCGCGTGCACATGGAACACATTGGTCATCCTATTGTGGGAGATGCCATGTATGGGACACGCAATAAACCCTATACACGTCAATGCTTACATGCGTCAGAAATCACCTTTGTACCCTATGGTAAGGACGAGCCTATCACAGTGACCTGTGAAGTAGGGGACAACTTTGGTCGTGAGAAGTAGTGATTGTGTATTTGTGTATACAAAAAACAATAGTGATAAAAATGCATAGTCTATGACTTAAAGTCATAGACTATGTTTTTTTTGTATTTTCAATTCACAGTGGACAGGAGTATACTATGTATAGACAAAAATTCTATAGAATTTAAAACTTAGATGAGGTTATGGACGGTCACAGCCGATAATATCACTACAGAATGGATTCTTTAGAGGTAGTTTATAGTTTATACTTTCACCAAGCCCGAACGGAACGATGCCGCTGCGCTTGGGATGATCAAGTGATATGAAGGAGTGCACGTTATGGATATGAATCAGAGCACAATTGAGCAACAACGTCTAGATCAAGCTAGACTAGAAGCCAATGGTATGTACAGCAGCCAATTTGAAAAGGATGCGTGCGGCATGGGCTTTGTTGTTAATATTAAAGGTAAAAAATCCCATGATATTATCGATGATGGTTTGCGTATTTTAGAGCGTCTTGAGCACCGCGGTGGTGCAGGTGCCGATAAGGACACAGGGGATGGTGCCGGTATTTTGGTACAAATTCCTCATGAGTTCTTCAAACGCGAATGCGAAGTGCTTGGTATCAATCTACCTGCAGCTGGAGAGTACGGCGTAGGTATGGTATTCGCTCACAAATATGAAAGCCTCCGTAACGAGCAAAAACGCATTTTCGAAGAGGTTGTTCGCGAAGAAGGCCAAGTTGTTCTTGGTTGGCGCGAAGTGCCAGTTGATGGTACAAAGGTTGGTCAAGAAGCAGCTGCCATTCGTCCATGGATGATTCAAATCCTCATCGGTAAAGGCCCAGATGTAACGAATAATAAAGAATTTGAACGTAAATTATATATTATTCGTAAATTAGCAGAAAAACGCATTGTTCCATTGAGCAAGGAATTATCTAGTGATTTCTATATTGCATCCTTGTCCTCTAAAACAATCGTATATAAAGGTATGTTAACACCTGGTCAATTGCGTGACTTCTACCTTGATTTGAGTGACCTTGACTTTACATCTGCATTGGCTATGGTTCACTCCCGTTTCAGTACGAATACATTCCCAAGCTGGGCTCGGGCGCATCCTAACCGTTTCTTAGTGCATAATGGTGAAATCAATACAATCCGTGGTAACGTAAACTGGATCAATGCTCGTGAAGGTAAGGCAGAATCTCCATTATTCCCAGATATTAAAAAAGTATTCCCTGTAGTAGATGACAGCGGTTCTGACTCCGCTATGTTCGACAATACTTTAGAATTCTTGCACATGACAGGTCGTTCCTTGCCTCATGCGATTATGATGATGATTCCTGAACCTTGGGAACGCAATAATCTCATGAGCCAAGAAAAACATGACTTCTATGAGTTCAATAGCTTCATGATGGAACCATGGGATGGTCCTGCTGCTATGGGCTTCACTGATGGTACTGTTATCGGTGGCGTACTTGACCGTAATGGTTTGCGTCCTGCTCGTTACTATGTAACAACTGATGATCGCGTTATCATGGCATCCGAAGTGGGTGTAGTAAACGAGAATGCTGAAAATATTCGCGCTAAAGGTCGTTTGGAACCAGGAAAAATGCTTCTCATCGATACAGAGGAACAACGCATTATTTCCGACGAAGAAATCAAACAACGGGTTGCTACTGAATTGCCATATGATGAATGGGTAAAAGAACATGTTATCCACTTGTCTGAAATTACTCAAGCTGATGAAAGTGATATTCCAAAAGTAGAAGATTTGTTCAAAAAGCAACAAGCCTTTGGTTATACTCAAGAAGACCTTGTACGTATGATCGTACCTATGGCAAAAGATGGTAAAGACCCTGTAGGTGCAATGGGTGCCGATGCTCCACTTGCTATCTTGTCCGATAAACCACAATTGTTATACAGCTACTTCAAGCAAATGTTCGCGCAAGTAACAAATCCTCCAATCGACTCCATTCGTGAGGAAATGGTTACATCTACACGCGTTATGCTTGGTAACTCTGGTAACTTAACAGACCCTAACAAAGCTGGTACCTATGCGTTGTCTATGCGTACACCAATCCTTACTAACCAAGAGTTGGCGTCCATTAAGGCTCTTGATTGCCGTCGTATGAAGTCTGTTACATTGCCAATCCTCTTCGACCCAACTAAGGGTGCGGATGGCTTGCGTGATGCATTGAATGAATTGTGCGAAAAAGCGGAAGAAGCAGCACGTACAGAGCAAAATGTATTGATTTTATCTGACCGTGGAGTCGATGAAAATCATGCACCAATTCCAGCGTTGCTAGCTGTAGCAGCTGTTCATAATCACTTAATTAGAAAAGTATTGCGCACAGAAATTGGTCTTATCCTCGAATCTGGTGAGCCTCGCGAAGTACATCATTTCTGTACATTGATCGGTTATGGTGTAACAGCTATCAATCCTTACTTGGCTCTTGAAACTGTACGCGATTTACAAGCTCGTAAACGCCTTGGTGATATTACACCTGAACAAGCAGAAAAGAATTACATTAAAGCAGCTGTAGGCGGTATTATGAAGGTTATGTCCAAAATGGGTATTTCCACAGTTCGTTCCTACCATGGTGCCCAAATCTTCGAAGCTTTGGGCTTGAACACCAATTTTATTAGTAAGTTCTTTGTAAATACACCAACTCGTATTGGCGGTATTGGTCTTGTAGGCGTTGCCAATGAAGCGTTGGCTCGTTATGACCGTGCTTTCAAATCCGACGAATCTGTGCTTGAACCAGGTGGTTGGTATGGTCCTGTAAAAGATGGGGAAGAGCATTTGTTCAACCCTAAAACAATTGATCTTTTACAAGAATCCCTTATCAACGGTGATTACGCAAAATATAAAGAATACTCTAAAGCGATTCGCAACGATTATCATGTAACATTGCGTTCCTTAATGGAATTAAACTACCCAGTAGGCGGCGGTATTCCTATCGAAGAGGTTGAACCTGAAGAATCCATCGTAAAACGCTTTAAAGCGGGTGCTATGAGTTATGGTGCCATCAGTAAAGAGGCTCATGAAACGATTGCTATCGCTATGAACCGTCTTGGTTCCACATCTAACTCTGGTGAAGGTGGCGAAGATGTAGCTCGCTTCAAACCATTACCAAATGGCGACAGCATGAACTCCGAAGTAAAACAGATCGCCTCTGGTCGTTTCGGTGTAACTGCGAACTACCTCATCCACGCAAAAGAATTGCAAATTAAATGCGCACAAGGTGCTAAACCAGGCGAAGGTGGTCAATTACCAGGTAAAAAAGTATACCCTGAAATCGGGAAAGCTCGTCACTCCACTCCAGGGGTTGAACTCGTATCTCCACCACCACATCATGATATTTACTCCATCGAAGACTTGGCTGAGTTGATTTATGATTTGAAATGCGTTAACAAAGATGCTCGCATTTCCGTTAAATTAACATCTGAAGCTGGCGTTGGTACTATCGCTGCTGGTGTGGCGAAAGCAAAAGCAGACAATATCTTAATCTCTGGTTACGATGGTGGTACAGGTGCGGCAGGCCGTACATCTGTAAAACACGCTGGTGTGCCTTGGGAATTAGGCTTGTCCGAAACACATCAAACATTGATGCTCAACAGATTGCGTGATCGCGTTAAATTGGAAGTAGACTCCAAGTTAATGACTGGTTTTGACGTAGCTGTTGCGGCTATGCTTGGCGCTGAGTTATTCGGTTTTGGCACATTACCACTCGTTGCTGTAGGCTGTAAAATGGCTCGTGTATGTAACCTCAACACATGTCCTTATGGCGTAGCGACACAAGATGAAAAATTGCGTGCTCGTTTCACAGGTAAACCTGAGTATGTAGAAAACTTAATGATCTTCATTGCTCGTGAATTACGTGAAATTATGGCTCGCTTAGGCATTCGCTCCGTAGCTGAACTCGTTGGTCGTATCGATCTAGTTCGTCAAAAATCTCAAGACGATAACTTCAAATTGTCTCGCGTTGACCTTAAACGCGTATTATTCCACCCATACATCGATGCATCTGTAGGTCATATGCACATGATTGACCAAGATCATGAATTGGAACGCACATTGGATATGTCCAAGCTCTTGCGTATGTGCCGTCCTGCTATTGAGGACCAAAAACCTATTCGCGCTAAATTGGCTATCAACAACATTAACCGTGTAGTAGGTACTTTGGTTGGCTCTGAGGTGACACGTCGTTATGGTGAAAGCGGCTTGCCAGATAACACAATCAAGTTGAACTTTGAAGGTTCTGCTGGCCAATCCTTTGGTGCTTTCATTCCTAAAGGCATGACATTAGAACTTGAAGGGGATGCAAACGATTACCTCGGTAAAGGTTTGTCTGGTGGTACAATCACTGTATATCCACCTAAGAAATCTATTTTTGAAGCGGATGAAAACATCCTTATCGGTAACGTTGCATTCTACGGTGCTACATCTGGTACAGCCTACATTAATGGTGTTGCTGGTGAACGTTTCGCTGTTCGTAACAGTGGTATCACTGCTGTTGTTGAAGGCTTAGGCGACCATGGTTGTGAATACATGACTGGTGGCGAAGTTCTTGTACTCGGTAAAATCGGCCGTAACTTTGCAGCAGGCATGTCCGGTGGCTATGCATATATCCTCGATTGTGATGAACGCTATGTAAATACAGGCCTTGTAGAATTACGTCCTGCTAATAATGATGACCTTAAACGGATTAAAGAATTAGTAGAACAACATGTATTGCACACTAATTCCGCTAAAGGCCGTCACATCCTTGAAAACTGGAATAACTTTGTAAACAGATTTACAAAAGCTGTACCTGTAGCATACGAAGAAATGCACGCTGCTATTGAACGCTATAAAGAACAAGGTTTATCCTTGGAAGAAGCACAATTAGCTGCATTTAAAGAAAAATATGCAAAATAATTTCTAATCTAACTGAATATCCTTTAGATAAGACATATGAAATGCCTCTATAGCTTTGACTATAGAGGCATTTTCATGTATAATATTTGTATTGCAATATTGGATCATGGCAGTTCTCGGGCCTGTGCAATGGGGGCCTGTGAATCGTGTCAGGACTGAGAGGTAGCAGCACTAAGCGGTAACCTTCATGTGCCACGGGGAACCCGGGGGCTGTCGTGATCGAATATTGCAAGGCGGCCTGAGGGGCCGCTTTTTTTATGCCTAATATAGAATGCATGATATTCGATTCTGGACTATACGATGTTTTATTGTGAATCATATGATGAAATTTTGACTAGGCAATATCAGTATTATTTATAAGTAAATATATTACTTTCGCATTGGGGAAAGAACTTTATTAAGGAAGTCAGAATTTCATGAATATGGTATAATAAAGTATTGTAATTTTCGGAAAAAGGGGGTGTTCCAATGGCATATATTGCGTTATATCGTAAGTACCGTCCGCAGACGTTTACCGATGTGGTCGGTCAGCATCAGGTATCGGATACATTGATGCGCGCTATTCGTGAGGATAAGGTAGCTCATGCGTATTTGTTCGCTGGTCCGCGAGGGACTGGTAAGACGAGTATGGCCAAGATTTTCGCACGCGCTATCAACTGCGAGCATGGGCCAACGGATCATCCTTGTAATGAGTGTAGTGCTTGTAAATCGATTTTGAGCGGCCAGTCCATGGATGTTCTTGAAATCGACGCCGCATCCAATCGTGGTATCGATGAGGTGCGTGCCCTTCGTGAAAGCGTCAAATTCATGCCTGTTGAGGGGCGTAAAAAGGTGTTCATCATCGACGAAGCCCACATGCTCACAACTGAGGCGTGGAACGCGCTTTTAAAAACTATCGAAGAGCCACCGGCTCACGTTATGTTTATCTTTGCTACTACAGAAATTGAAAAATTGCCTGTTACTATCGTGTCTCGTTGTCAGCGCTATACCTTCAGACGAATTACGTCAGACGATATCGCACAGCGTTTATCCTATGTAGCGGAAAAGGAAGGATTTGGCTTAGATCCTGCAGCAGCACAGCTCATCGCTGTTCATGCAGACGGCGGTTTGCGCGATGCGTTGAGTATCTTAGACCAATGTGCCGGTATGGCAACAGGTACTATTACGCCGCAAGTAGTAGAAGAACTGATCGGTCTTGTTAGTAAGGAATGGATTATTCATTTCCTTGATGCGTTACGTAATGGTGATGGACCTAAGTTGTTGTCCTATATTCACGATGCCTTAGCAGAAGGTCGTGATGCAACGCAGATTATGGAAGCCCTCATCCAGCACGTGCGGGCCTTGCTTGTAGGTAAGGTAGCACCTGATGCAGATGAGCTCAAGGTATATGATGCTTTTAAGGATGAGTTTTTAGCTCAAGCTGAAAGCATCGATTTTAATGAGCTTAATCAATATGTGCGCAGTGCTCAATCCATCATGAATGATGCAAAACAGGTGGATAATCCACGAACTATTATCGAAATGGGCTTACTCGTTTTATGTGCTAAATTAGGTTCTGTTGATGAAAGCTTAGAAGACCGTGTGTATGCATTAGAGTCTTCAGAACGATCTGAACGAAACGATTTATTGAACCGCATGGCTCAATTAGAACAACGAGGCCCAGCTGTGGCAACTACACCTGCTTATGGTGCTAATTCCTTTGGACCACCAAGTGGTTATGTCAATAGCTTTGTTCCTGTAGATAATGCTGCTGTACAGCATGCTTCCATGAGTGGTACCCAAAATAGTCCTGTTGGTACTGTGCCGCCTCCAAGTGGAGTGGGGATGACACCACCGCCTGCGAGTGTAGGCATGACACCTCCACCTATGGGTACACCAGGTAGTACACCGCCTCCTATGACTGGAGTAGGTATGGCTCCGCCTCCAATGGGCGGCGTTGGTATGGCACCACCACCAATTACAAGTAGTGCACCTGAACGACCTGCTAGAAATCAAGCCAAAGGTCGTGGTAAAAAAGGTATTAGTACACAAGCTATTATTAGTGATCAAATCTTGTCTGCTCAAGAGTATCGTAATGTACAGTCTAATGTCATTAAATACTTGAAGGACAGCAATCGCAATATGACCTCTACCGTAATTGGCCAAGGTCAACTTGTATACGTTGACCAAAGTAAGGCTGTTATGGCCTTTAAAAATACATTGCACCTCAATGTAATGACCAACGAAGTAAACTTGGCAGAAGCGGCAGATGCTTTCACCTATACGCTAGGCTATCCAGTACATGTAGAAATCGTTGATGCCCTTACACAAGTTTACAAAGACTATAAAAAAGCCTCTGGCAGTACGACGCAGCACCAAGTAAAAGCGCCGCAACGTCCACCAGAACCAATGGTTGATGTGCAGAAGACCTCTGGAGGTCAACCAACGCAAATGGATTTAACAAATCCATCAGCACCACAAGGCACTAATAATGCTTCAGTGGGAAATAGCTCAGCAGGAGCTAATAGAGCTCAAGCTAGTAGCGCGTCACAAGCTCAACAACCTATCGCACAGGTTGGAGGTCCTACACCTGAAGAGCCGGCTAGTAAGCCTGATTCCGGAGCGGTAGATGCGGCAAAGGCTGCAGCGTTAGCCTTCTTGGCGAAGAAGACGGGCGGTGCTGCTGTAAGTGCTACAACTGGTGCTGATACGAGTGAGGTCGGAGCAGAAACATCACCATCTAATGGAGATGTACCGATTACATCTTTTGTTGGCAGTCCATCTACTCAGGTGCCTGATGGGGAGATTCCTATCGAGTCACTAGCAGGTTCCGTTGAAGGCGATGATATTCCAGTTCATTCCTTTGATGATGTGCCGGTAGATGATATGGAGGAATCCTACGTATCATCTTTAGATGATATGCCACCACATCCATTAGATAGTGTTACTGTTATTAGCGATGATGGGGAAGTCTTAGAACGCCCTATGGATAGCGGTGCACATATTGAGGTAGAAGCTGTCCCAAAGTCTAATGGGGGCGAACAGCAACAGGGAACCCCTTATCAAAGTGATGGACATGCAATGCTTTCACAAGCACCTATTGAAGTTGCGCCTATCGATAGCGTGACGGTAGCTCGTGAATATGCATGGGATCCAGAGCATATGACAGAAGAGGAACGAAACAATCCTCTTTTGGCAGAAACATTAGAGAAACTATCTGAAGATCACGACATCATCGTCGAGGTCATCGAAGAATAAATCAATTAGAATATGAGTATAGGACGTAGATCCTAAAAGGAGGAATTACAATGTTTGGTAAAGGTATGGGCAATATGGCTGGCATGATGAAAAAAGTTCAAAAAATGCAAGCAGATATGAAGAAAATGCAAGAAGAATTAAAAACTCGTACAGTAGAGGCTTCCGTTGGTGGCGGTGCTGTAACAGTTGTGATGAACGGTGAAAAAATCATCGAATCTTTGAAATTGAACCCCACTGCAGTTGATCCTGAAGACGTAGAAATGTTAGAAGATTTAGTGATGGCTGCGGTAAACGAAGCTAGCAAAAAAGTAGACGACCTCTTGGCTCAAGAAATGGGTAAAGTAACTGGTGGTCTTAACTTGCCAACAGGTTTATTCTAAATGACAAACGCTTTAGAACGGCTCGTAGAGCAGTTGCGCCGCTTGCCAGGTATTGGCTCCAAGTCGGCTAGACGCTTGGCCTATCATTTGGTAGAAATGCCGAAGGAAGAGGTAGACCGTCTCGTGGAAACCATCGTAGAAGCGAAGGGAGCTACACGTCACTGTTCTATTTGCTTTAACTTATCAGCTCAAGACCCTTGCGAATTTTGTAGCAATCCGAATCGCGATCAAACGACGATTATGGTCGTTGAAACATCTCGCGATGTCATTGCTATCGAGCGCAGTGGTGACTATAAGGGCTTATATCACGTATTGGAAGGTGCCTTGTCCCCTATGGAGGGCATCGGTGCTGACGATATTCGCGTAAAAGAATTGATTACCCGCCTTCGGGATGGTGTGGTACAAGAGGTTATTCTCGCTACTGACCCAGACGTAGAAGGGGAGGCGACAGCTCTCTATTTGGCGCGTTTATTAAGCCCAAGCGGCATTAAGGTAACGCGTATTGCCCGCGGTGTTCCTGTAGGTGGCGATATCGAATATGCCGATGAATTAACGTTAGGCGGTGCTGTAGTAAACCGCCAAGAAATGAAAGGATAATATGGGAGCTTTATTAGCATCACCGATTATTTCGGCGGTTATATCCGTTGCTGTAGCCTACATTGCTTTCAAAGTAGCATTTTTCACCATTAAACGGGTGGCTATGAATGCAGTAACTGGTATTTTGACGTATTTAGTATGCGTTCATATCCTCAATATTCCTATGGATATTGGTTTGGGCGTATGGGCTTTAACAGCAATTCTAGGCCCTATTCCAATGCTCATTGCAGCCGGATGGTACGGCTTTTTAAAATAGGAGGACCTCATGCTTATCAATCGTGAACAACAACGCGTTATTGATGAAGTTGAACAGAATATCCTCTTGTTAGCGTCCGCTGGGACGGGAAAAACGAATACACTTGCTTATCGAGTGGCTCACCTCATCGAGGGCGGCTATGCGAAGGCGGAGAATATCTTGTGCATGACCTTTACGAACAAGGCGGCAAATGAGATGAAAGACCGCATTCAATCGCTCGTAGGCAGTCCTGCAAAGGCTGTGGAGGTTAGTACATTCCACAGCTTTTGCTTTTTCGTGCTCCAACAAGAGGGCAAGCGCAATGAAACCTTGTATACGGATGTAACCATCTTTGATGAAGAGGATTGTAAGGAATTGTCTGAACCGTATCGTCCGGGTAAATTGCGAGAAATGTCCTTTGCCAACATCATCGGCATGGTAAAAGAATATCGCTCCTTATATGGGTTCTATTCTGATGATCTCGTAGGCGACTATAAACGAACTATTGAGCGTTTGCAAAAGGAACAGCGTCCTGCAATTGAGCAACAGTTCTCTAGTTTTGGCAATGTTTTATATAGTGAACTCCATGACTTTTTGAACCATGGTCACGAATGGATTGCCGCTTATGATGAAAGCTTAGCCTCCGTACATGGTCTAGATTTTACGGACCTTATCTGTGGTGTTCATCGTCTATTCCAAGACCCTGTAGTTCGGGAGCGTTGGCGTAGTCGTTATAACTATATTTCTGTAGATGAAATGCAAGATACAGGTGTACTAGAGTACAAGGTATTAGAAATGCTTTGGGAAGGTAATCACGTCCTATTATGTGGGGACTATTTCCAAACCATATACGAATGGCGCGGGTCTGATCCATTCCGCTTGCTCAAGCAGTTTGATGCGGACTTTAAGCCTTTAAAAATTATTTTCTACGAAAACTACCGCTCTAACTGGACGCTCTTTACGATGGCTTTCAAAACATTGCAGAATATGTTCCCTGATCTCGTAGGCTCTATCTATACTGAATTGCCTCGTGCCAATAGTGAAAGAAAGGGCAAGCCTGTTCTCATTAAAGGTTGTAAAAATAGCTATCTTGAGGGCCGTTATATTTATGAATCTATCTGCGCCTTGCCAAAGGATGCCAATATTGGCGTTCTAGTACGAGATAATAAAAAGGCGCAACGGCTGAGCGACTCCTTTGAACGCCTTAATAATGAAAAGCCTGAAGATGAACGTCGCCACTTTATGATTATTGACGAGTTTAAATTCTTTAGACGTCAAGAAATCAAAGACGTTATGGCTTACTTTAAACTGCTCATGAACCCGAATGACTCTGTCAGCGCTAAGCGCATTATAAAACGCTATGTTGCGGGCATCGGTGATGCGCGTATCGCCGCTATTGAAAACCCTGAGACGCGTCAAGTAGGCCTAAAGTTGACGGACTTTATGGATATGCCTATCTTTGAAGCAGAGCCGTATGCCAAGCTCGTCAGTGGCTTAGAAAATCATGAG
The DNA here is from genome assembly GCF_053850375.1 of Veillonella sp. Ser01. Lineage (NCBI taxonomy): Bacteria > Bacillati > Bacillota > Negativicutes > Veillonellales > Veillonellaceae > Veillonella > Veillonella sp. Ser01. The sequence continues at coordinate 360,138 of NZ_JBSPUA010000002.1, forward strand.
GTCGTAGTGTACGACGTAGAAAGTACGGGCACCGATACGTCCCAGGATCGTATCATTCAAATTGCAGCTATTCGTATCGATGAAAATGGGCAGGTCTTAGAGACCTTTGAACGCTTTATCAATCCAGGCGTACCTGTAGGACAATCTGAAGAGGTACACGGCTTCTCTGATGGGTATTTACAAGAACACGGTGAAGAGCCAGCTATAGTGTTGCAAGCCTTTAAGGAATTCTCCAAGAATGCTATTATTGTAGGCCATAATGTAAATTATGATGTCACCATCTTTACTAATGAATTGGCACGCCATAATTTAGGTAATCCAGAGTTCAAGGCTATTTATGATACACTCGACATCTATCGTAGATTCTATCCTAATTTACCAAATCATAAATTGGGCTTCCTTGCTTCAGAGTTTCCTATCAATCATGAGCCTACACACAATGCGATGGACGATATCTTGGCCACTGCACAGCTTTTAATCTATGCAGTAAAAGAAAATATTGTGCCTACAACGACTGGTCGTATGGTGGCAATCAATAAGTATAAAGCAGCTTTCACCAATATTGCGTCTCAAATGGCGACGTTACGTAGAAAGGCCTATACGGAGCTGCCAACGAAGTTATTGGCGTACATTATGAACCAAATGGGGGTTCTAGAATATTATAAATCCCATGGAGAAGCGGCAAAGGTAGAGCATATACGCGATTTGTATCGCATTATGGAAAAACTAGATGCTGCCTATGAGGGCCCGGCTGGGTTAGCTCGATTAAATCAAATCTTGCAGATGGCGGCCCTTACCGCAGGTGAGCCAGCTCAACAGGTACGAAACGAAGATCGCATTCCTATCATTACCATCCACCAAGCAAAGGGGAGTGAGTTTGACCATGTATTCCTAGCAGGCCTCAACGAAGGTACCTTCCCAAGCCCATTTGCCATTGCAGAAGGGCGTGAAGATGAAGAAAAACGCTTGTTCTATGTGGCCATTACACGCCCTAAACAAGAACTGACCATTACCTTTGAACAAACCAATATACGTGGCCGAGCAGTTCAACCAAGCTCGCTACTGAACTATATGCCACGAGACAATGAACTCGTAGAAAGGAGATACTAATGGCGAGAAAAACACATCGTCCCGACGATATTTTGTGGACCGTAACCGCCGCAGATATAGACGCTGCACGTAGTGAAAAACAGGATGTTACATTAGGTGAAGTATTAGATACAAAATATCCTCGTAAGTCTTTAGTAAAGTTATTTGAGGAAAAACTAATCCACATCAGCGGTCATAAAGCAACGCCAAAGGATGTTATCTCCGAAGGTGACGAGATTTGGATCGCCATGGCTAAGGAAAAAATAGATTACGAACCCATAGAAATGGAACTACATATCTTATATGAAGATGATGATCTCCTCATTGTGGATAAACCAGCAGGTGTGACGGTAAACTCTAAAGACCAAGTATCCCTTGCCAATGGTGTGGCCTATTACTTTAAAGAACATGGTATTAAGCGGAAGGTACGTTTCTTGAATCGCTTAGATAGAGATACGACGGGCTGTATTGTGATTGCTAAAAGTGGCTTAGCCCAAAGTCTTTATCAACAGCAAATGGATGATAATACCTTTGAAAAGTGGTATATGGCTACTGTGGAAGGCATCGTAGAAGCTGATGAAGATTCCTTGGTATTATCTATGGATCGCAGTGTTGATGGGATTCATTACGAAGTCAATCCTAAGGGAAAAGAGACTCGTACAGATTATTCCGTCCTACGTAGACATCAATCACAGCCTGTGGATAACTCTGTGAATAAGTCCCCGAATTCTGTGGATAGAGTATCAAAAAATGTGGATATAGAATTACCAAATGTGGATAAAAGTGGTCGAAATGTGGACAAATCTGTGCATAACTACCAAGAATGTGGATATACAGAGGTTTTAGTCCGTTTGTACACAGGAAAAACACATCAAATTCGTGTAGCTTTTAGTCATATAGGTCACCCTCTCGTAGGGGATACATTATATGGCGCACAACCAACGGGGCAGCCGTTCCAATTGCGTGCCCAAAAGGTTGTATTTACACACATGCGCACAGGCGAGCGTATTACGGTTACTGCATAAGATTGTGAAGTCACAATACATCAAACATTCTAATTGAGAATTGAGAATTATTGATAACTTAGTAAAATCAATGATTTTATAAAAATTTTTCGAAAAATATAATGACAAATGATAATCGATAAGCTATAATAGAAATGTAAATAAATCGATAGGCTTCGATTTATAGCTTAGTGAATTGAATGTAAGAGGTGTAGTTTAATATGATTTTGCAAGAAAATGGTGCAGCACGTAATCGGGGGATTACGCTTGCTAGTATAAAAGGTATTATAGGTAACGTCGTTCTCGTTATTTTTAAAATGATTGTAGGCCTTGCGTCTAACTCTATCGCCATCATCCTTGATGCGGTAAACAACTTAACAGACGTTTTGTCCTCTGTATTGACAATTGTTGGTACAAAATTAGCAGCTAAGGGTGCCGATAAGGAGCATCCATTTGGTCATGGTCGTATCGAATATATGACTACCATGGCCATTGCTTTCATCATCCTTGGTGCAGGCATTGGATCCCTCAAGGAATCTATTGAAAAAATTCTTCACCCTGAGGTATCTACCTTTGATGTTCCAAGCTTGGCCATTATCGCTGTTGCTATTGTGGTGAAAGTTGTAATGGGCCGTTATATTAAGGCGCAAGGTGAGAAATATAAATCCGATGCCCTTGTAGCATCTGGTATCGATGCCCTTTTTGATGCGGTAATTACCTTTGCTACCTTGGTATCTGCAGCTTTAGTATTCTTCTTTAACTTTGATATTCAAGGTTATGTAGGGGCCGCTATCTCCGTATTGATTTTGAAAGCTGCTTATGACATTTTAAAAGAAATGTATAATCACTTGCTTGGCGTTCGTGCAGATGATAACTTAGTTCGTGAAATTAAAGAAACTATCGCTCAACATCCAAATGTGGGCGGTGTATATGATTTAGTATTAAATAGCTACGGTCCTGGTGAAACAATTGGCTCCGTTCATATTACAGTGCCAGATACGATGACCATGGCAGATATTCATCCCCTAACAAAAGGTATCGCCGTTCATCTCTATAAAAAATTTGGTATTGCTATGACCGTTGGCGTATATGCTGAAAACCAACCTAGTGTAGAAGTGCTTGAAATAAGACAAGCTCTCGACCAAGTTGTGAGTCTATATACCCATGTAGTACAAGTACATGCGTTCTACGTACAAGAAGAAAAGAAAGTTATCTACTACGATATTATCTTTGACTTTGACGAAGAAGATCCGCATGGTACATTAGAAAAAATTAAAGCAGAAATGCAAAAACGCTGCCCTGAATATACACAATTTGCTATCGTAGACACTGACTTCAGTAACTAATAGTATAAAAAATAAAGGCTTCAATCAATCATCGACAGAATACGTTTTGTCGAGCATTGGTTGAAGCCTTTTCTTTTATAAGTTGAGAGAGCTAGTTATACTATAAGTAAGAGAGCGGAGATTCTGTGTTACTATGAAACCAGGTAATTAAGGCTACATGTATAGAAAATAGACTAACTTGAAATTTATGCCCTAAGTGAATATAATATATTGTGTAAAATATAATTTGTTTAGGGAATTCTATCTGAGGAGAGATATAATGAAGAAATTTGCTCTTACAACGTTAGCTGTAATGGCGGCCGTTGGTGTGTTGGCAGTTCAGCCTGCAGATGCGAAAAAGGTACAACAAGATCTTGCGGTGTCACCTATTGAAATGCCCATGAATGATGAAATTCAACAGGTAAATGGTGTCTCCAAAGAGACTAATAAAGAAACACAACGTTTGTCTAATAAGTTAGCAGATGCTACAAGAGTGATGGTTAAGAAAAATTGGAAAACCATCTATATTAAAGCTGTACCTACAGGAGATAAATCAGCTGTACGTTTCTATTACACAGATAAAAATGGTCAAGTATATAATGGCCAAGTCATTAGAAATACTGGTTTATCTAAAGGTAAATATATGACTGGTTCATTGCGACAAGTTGAAGCGCTACAAGAATTAGTAAAGCATTTACAACAAAATGGTCAAGAGGTACCATCCTCCATTGATCTTATTATTACCCAAGGCGGATATCGTACCAAGACGATCTTTAATTATGGCGAAGATACAAGTAATCTACCTGCTTATCAACAACAATATGAACAACAAAACTTCCCTACTATGAAGTAAAAGAAAGGCCCGTGCATAGCACGGGCTTTTTGTGTTAGATTACGTAATCGTCAGAATCTTCTTTTTTAGGTTTTTTGTAAATTTCTTTTACACCAGCCATCTCGATAAGTTCCTCACTGAGTGCATCTTCATCATCTGTGTTAAGCATGGAGTAGAAGGCCCAAAGGATAACGAACCAAATTGGTGTGAACAAGAGGGCAATTCGAGTGTCTTCGTTTAGGGCGAGAATACCTAGAATGAAAACAAAGAACGCAAGGATGATGTAATTCATCACTGGGAATAGAGGCATCTTGAATTTAGATTGTGCCGCTAATTCAGGGTTTTTCTTGCGATATTTAAGGTGACAAATAACCATCATTGCCCAAATAAAGATGAAGCAGAATGTAGAGATAGATGTAATCATAACGAATACTGCTTCTGGCATTACATAGTTGAGTACAACTGTAATCAATAGTACTGCAGCAGAGAAAATGGTTGCTTGGTATGGTACACTGCTGTGGGTTAAGCGGCGCATAGAGCTTGGCGCATGACCGCGTTTAGCAAGGGCGTAAATCATACGGCCTGTACTAAAGATACCAGAGTTTGTTGCAGATGCAGCAGATGTAAGAACTACAAAGTTTACGATGCCTGCAGCGGCTGCAATACCAACAGCGGTAAATACAGCTACAAATGGGCTAGCAGATGGGTTGACGGCTGTCCAAGGATAAATGCTCATGATGATAGCCAAAGCGCCCACATAGAACAAAATAATGCGTAAAGGGATGTTGTTAATCGCCATAGGAATAACCTTTTCAGGATCTTCTGTTTCACCAGCTGTTAAACCTACAAGCTCGATACCTGTGAAAGCGAAAACAACCATTTGGAATGATAAGATAAAGCCCATTGTTCCGTTCGGGAACCAGCCCCCATAATTCCACATATTACTAAAGGCGGCAACGCCTGCATCTGTAGTAAAACCGGTGACAATCATGATGATGCCGATGATAATGAGGGAGATGATGGCGATTACCTTAATCAAGGCAAACCAGAACTCCATTTCACCGAAGTACTTTACGGCTGTTAAGTTCATTAATAGCAATGCCACTAAGACGACAAGGGCAGGTATCCATTGAGGCAGCCACGGTATCCAGAACTGCATATAGAGGCCTACGGCTGTTAAATCGGCCATGGCTAGTGAAAGCCAACAGAACCAGTATGTCCATCCTGTGATAAAGGCAGCTCGATCACCTAAATAATCTTCCACGAAGTCGATAAAAGAGTGATGGTCCAAGTTAGATAATAATAATTCACCTAAAGCTCTCATGATGAAGAAGCAGATAATACCTGTAATAAGGTAGGCGAAAATAATGGATGGACCGGCCAAGTGAATGGCACGACCGGAGCCTAAGAATAAGCCTGTACCGATGGCCCCGCCAATGGCGAGCAACTGTACGTGCCGGTTCTTAAGTCCCCGTTTTAACTGATGCGTATCAGACATAGTAAAGACCTCTTTTCTACAAACTATCTACAAATATAAAAAGCCATGGATACCCATAGCCTTTATAATCTATAGAATATATAAAACTATTTTCTTATAATACAGTATCTATTACAAAAAGTCAAATGTATTTATACAGTAGACATATAGAAAGAAAAGTATTATTAATATACGAATAAAAGAGAAATTATTCATAATTTTTAAAAGGATACTATGCCTTAAAAGGTTTAAAAAATTTGCTATAATAATACATAGATTATCTTTTACTAAAATCGTGGAGGCTATTATTATGAGACGACAAGATCGCATAGTTACAGATATAGATGAAATTAAGGGCATTTTAAATAGTACTCGTATTATTCACCTAGGCATGATGGATGGTGACTATCCTTACGTGGTGCCCTTACATTTTGGATATGAATTTATAGATGAGGTACTTTATATCTATGTACATGGCCATTATGAGGGGAAAAAGTTTAGTTTGATTCAAGCGAATCCCCATGTATTTATTGAAATTGATGGTAGCGATGAAGCCCTCGTTTCAGGTGGAGATATACCATGTAAATATAGCTCGGTATACTCTAGTGTGATGGGTCGTGGAGAGGCTACCTATTTAGAGTCTATTGATGAAAAGGCCCATGGTTTACAAGTGTTAATGAAACATCAGACAAGTCGTGAGTTCACTTTTACGGAAGCCATGGTAAACTCTGTGGGCGTAGTTCAAATTAAAATTGTCGACTATACGGCCAAAAGGCGAAGACAACTTGAACAAGATACTATTATGCCGCCATTAACTAAATAATGACACAACAATCCTATTGAACTCTATGATCATATAGTGTTCAGTAGGATTTTTTATATCGAACCTAAGCATTAGATACATTATTTGGTTGTGACCATGCTTTCACAAAAGGAAAGATAAAAGTTTTATGAAGTAGCTAGAGCTACAGAAACGGTAGCTTGATTTTGATATAAATAAGAAAATATATCATTATATGTGTGGAGCATATTATAAATTGTTATAAGTGGAGAGAATATGAGAAAAATAATGCGTAAGACGATATTAGCAGCTATAGCTGTTGGTTTACTATCTGCAAGCTATGTATTTGCAGATACTGTTGATCAGTCTGTATCTAATAATAATTCTGAGGCCGTATCTAAGTCTAAAAATATTACGCCAAACATGAATAATGCTTCTCCGATTATACAAATACCAAGAATGCAATTAGTAGGCTGGCCTATGATGACTCAAGACGGTGCTCGTAACTTTAAGGGGGTAGCAGAGGCTATTCAGAAATTGCATTATGAGGCTGAAGTACCTAGTTATATACCTTTTGGATATCAGCTTTATACAGCGCGTCACGATCAAAATGATGTCTTAGAGGTTGTATATTACAAAAGAGGCGGGCCTATCTACCAGGATGGGAATAAATTTATTACTAATGTTATGGCTTATCGAATGGGATATTCCTTGGATACCGTAAGAGATACAGCGTATATTCCTGCAGAGTACAAGGACTATGAATGGTCTGAACAAGGTGAATCTGGCAAGGTGTATTATACAGGTAAGCCAGGCGTACAACTAATCCGTAGCATTACGTGGACGGAAGGCGGCATGGCGTACTCCTTATTCTTCTTAGAACCTGTGAAAGCAGTTGATGCTGAATTCTATAAGGAACATGTGGTGCCTGTAAAAAATATAGATAGCTCACGTTATGAATTGTTAGGAAACTATCCGGTTACGAAGATTTCAAACAAAACAAGAGATGAATACGATAAAGAACGAATGATTCCTTAGCAGATACACTGATGTTATACAAACTGTATCTAAAATAATATATTGTGTATAGCGGCGAAATTAGTAGTCGCTTATAAAGAGGAAAAAATATGAGAAAAACAATGTACAAGTCCGTTTTAGCTGTTATCACTACTGGGCTACTATCTGTAGGAATGGCAACAGCAGAAACTGTGTATACCTCTAATACTACAGATCAGTCTGTATCTACTCAAACACATAAGCTAGGACATAATTTTAGAAATGTAGAGCCTAGAACTGACCATTTACAGTGGCACTTTCATGATTGGCCTATAGAGAATATACAAAAGGCGCATACTTTTAAGGGCAATCTAATAGAGGCAGCACAGAAGCTTCCTTATGAGGTTAAGGCACCTAGCTATATCCCTTATGGCTATGAGGTCTATACAGTGCGTCAAGATAAAAATGATGTATTAGAGGTTGTATACTTTATAAAAAATGCTCAAACATATAGAGATGGTAAGAAAAATCTCGGTAGCATTTTTGTTTATAGAATGGGCTATTCCGTGAACGATGTAAAAGATGTACCGTATGTTCCTGCAGAGTATAAGGACTTTGAATGGTCTGAACAGGGTGAATCTGGCGAAGTCTTTTACACCGGGGATCCAGCAGCACAACTGATCCGCAGCATTACGTGGACAAAAGACGGTATGGCATACTCCTTATTGTTCTTAGAACCAGTGAAAGCAGTTGATGCTGAATTCTATAAGGAACATGTGGAGCCTATAAAAATATAGATAGATCATGTAGTGATTTACTTGGAATAAAGCGGAAACGTGTATAACCGCTCAAAGAGGAGAGAATATGAAGAAAATAATAAGAGCTGCCATTTTATGTGCCACGATGGCTACAGCAGTAAGCACCTTTGGGGTACAGCCAGTTAGTGCTACATACCCGTTAATAGATAAAAATGGTAATACCGTTCCTGTTGAACGAGATGTAGATAATCAGAAAATTATCGATGATAATCAAAAACTTATGGATCGTTATCGCTGGTATGATCAAGTTGATGATTATGATTTAGTTGAAACTAATATTGAAAGTGCTGTGCAGGAATTTGGCTATCCTATACAAGTTCCGTCTTATATGCCTAAAGACTATGCAGTACGTGATGTAAAGGCCAAGGACCATGACGTATTAGAAATTGTATATACGGAAACGGGCCGTGATGGAGAATATGGTCCGAAGTTAACCTTCTCTAATACAGATATTGTATATCGTATGGGGTGGGCTATCGATACAGTAGTAAATCCTATATTGGAAAAGACAAAGTACAACGCTAAGGATGCAGTTAGCTTTACTACCCCTAATGGAATTTCTGTACATACGTTAGGTTATAGTAAAGATGCTATTCAAATCGCTTATTGGGAAAAAGATAATAAAGTTCATATGCTTTACTTTGCTTCTTTAAGAAACCAAAACTTTGTAAGCAAAATTGTAGACTCTGTAGGTCCTTTGAGTAACGTAGCCGCTGATGATACTCGACTACGTGGTGACCGCAATGATAAGCAACATATTGAAGAACCTATTAAACAAAATGTTGAAGAACAGGGTAAACAAAATGTTAAAATAGATTGGCCTCCTTATGAAACGATTCCTTTACCAGTGCGTACACATACGAATTCTGTATGGCCTATACTCACTAGCAAATCCAAGGGCTTACCTAGCGGTGTAATTAATGCATCTCATAAGGTGTCCTATGACGTATCTGTACCAAGTTATTTACCGTTTGGCTATACATACTATGCTACACATTTTTATGACAATGATGTATTAGAAACTGTATATTGGAAGCAAGGTGAAGAGTATCAAGAGCGCAGCGGTCGTTGGGTAACTCATACTATGGTCTTCCGCATGAGCTACTCTATGGATACGGTTTGGCCTGAAGAATATATCCCAATGGAGTATCATGATGTACAGTGGAGTGACTCTACTCCAATAGGAGAGGTTCAATATACAGGTGATGTAGATAAGGGCTTAGTGCGCAGTGTTACGTGGTACAAGGATAATATGGCGTATTTCTTGTTCTTCCAAGTGCCTGTGAAAGCATCTGAAGCAGACTTTTATAGAGATCATGTAGTGCCGTTAAAAGATATCGATCCAAGTCGTACAGATTTAATTGGTGTAAAAACGATTCGTTAATATTAAACAGTAATAAGACTGTTTAGTACAATTTTTGCTATCATAGAGCTTTAGCATTTACCGAAAACAGTACATAATAAAAAGAACCTATCTCCCAGATACTTTATTAATATCTTTGGAGATAGGTTCTTTTAGAATATGTAATTTACATATATTATGCTTTTGGCATTTTACATATATTTTGTTCTTAGCCTATTAGTGATTATAGCAACCAAATGTTAGCTTTCACTAATAGCTTAATTATGAGCATACGTTAATTAGAAGAATACATAGCGGATGATAACGAGTACCGCCAATACGTACATAATCCAGTTAACCTCTTTTGCACGACCAGAAATGATCTTGAGTAGAGGGTATGCAACGAGACCTGCAGAGATACCGTTAGCAATGCTATATGTGAAAGGCATCAAAACGATAACTAGGAATGCTGGGAAGCCTTCTGTCCAATCATCGAAGTCGATGTTTCTGATAGCACCTAACATGAGGGCGCCAACGATGATAAGAACAGGAGAGGTTGCTGCATTTGGCACCAAGGATACGATTGGAGCTAAGAACAAGCAGATCAAGAATAATACGCCTGTTGTGACAGCCGTTAAGCCTGTACGGCCACCAGCACCTACACCGGCTGCACTTTCAACAAAGGCAGTAATAGTAGAAGTACCGAGCAATGCACCGGCACTAACGCCGATTGCATCGACAGTCATGGCTTTACCAAGGCCTGGGAATTTACCAGATTTAGGATCTGCAATTTTCGCCTCTGTTGCAGTACCAATCAAGGTACCCATGGAGTCGAACAATTCTACGAAGGTGAAGGAGAAGATAATCGTGATTAAGCCCATGTGGAGCGCACCAGGAATATCTAATTGAAGGAATGCTGCTTTAGAGAAATCAGGCACTGCCAATACAGTGAAGTTCTCAGGCATTGTAGAAAGGCCAGTAGCGTAGGAAAGAATTGTTGTTGCTGCCACACCAATCAAGAGAGAACCTTGAATTTTACGAGCCATCAATAGAGCTGTAAAGATGAGGGAGAATAGAGCCAACAATGTTTCGCCACTGTGCAAATTACCGAGCGTTAAGAGTGCTTCGGACGCAGGAGGTACTAAGTTACCATGTGTTTGCACAACTTGACCTAAGGAGTTGGGAGACAAACTAATGGAGATAGCCATCAAGCCGGATAATTTCAAGCCGATGATAGCGATGAAGAGACCGATACCAACAGTAATGGCAACCTTCATAGAGGCCGGGATGCCTTCAACGATCATTTGGCGTATTGACGTAAGTGTTAATACGAGGAATACGAGACCGGAAATGAACACCGCACCTAATGCTGTTTGCCAGGATACGCCCATACCGAGAACTACGGTAAAGGAGTAAAAGGCTAAGAGGCCAACCCCTGGAGCGAGGGCAATCGGATAGTTTACGAATAAACCCATAGCAATCGTTACAAGGCCACCACCTAAGGCAGTAGCGATGAGAACTGCATCTTTATCCATCCCTCCGAGACTAAGAATGTTAGGCGCCAAGAATAGGATGTACGCCATCGTGATAAACGTAGTAATACCAGCTAAAATTTCGGTTTTAACAGTTGTACCGCGTTCACTGAGTTGAAATAGTTTATCTAACATTAGATAACATCCTCCCATATGAAATTAAAAAATACCCAAATAAAATATTTTGATATATGTATAGTGTATCATATTTCCCACCATTTTTTGTATGAATTTGTGATATACTATAAATATATTATGAAATGACTTAGAGGTTAACTTATGAAAATATCTACAAAAGGGCGCTATGCCTTACGGATATTGGCGGATATTGCAGAGCACGGGGTAGAAAAAAATGTACCAATTCGTGAGATTGCAGAACGCCAAGGATTTTCCGATAAATACTTAGAGGGGATTGTATCTCGCTTATCCTCCGCTGGCCTCGTTAAAAGTGGACGTGGTAAATACGGTGGATATCGCTTGGTAAAATCGCCGGCTGAATACAATGTATATGAAATTTTATATGCTGCAGAGGACTCCATTGCTCTCGTATCTTGTTTAGAAGACGATGTAGAGCCATGTCCGATGTTTAACGATTGCTTGACTGCTCCATTGTGGCAGTACTTGCAAGATGAATTCCGTCATGTTATGGAACGCGTATCCTTACAGGATGTAATGGATCACAAGTTTCCAACGGAATAAATGAGAGAGTCGCGTATCATATGCGGCTCTTATTTATATAGAATGTAAAAGTATCTTGCTATATATACTTTTATATATGAAAGGAGGGACCGAATGAGTACCACTACATATGACGCTCGCGGTGGCATGCGCAATGTATGGATTATTACGGCGGCCATGACAGTGCTAGCCATATGTTACACTATGATCATTCCGTTTTTGCCTATCTATCTTTTAGAATTAGGCGTTCCAAAGGCTGACGTAGCTCTTTGGTCGGGTCTCGTTTTCGGTATTACCTTTCTCATTGCAGGTATTATGGCTCCTATATGGGGCAAGATTGCCGATAATAAAGGTAAAAAACGGATGGCCTTGCGTGCTGGCTTTGCCATCGCTATCTGTTATGTATTAATTGGCTTAGTTACAGACCAATATCAATTACTCATGGGGCGTGCGCTCGTTGGTTTTGCTAATGGATTCTATCCAGCAGCAATGACTATGGTGTCCCTTAGTGTTGATGAAAAACAGGTTGGTAGAGCATTAGGTATATTTCAAACCGGTCTTATCTTAGGCAATGTCATCGGTCCATTTTTAGGTGGTGCCGTTGAAAGTGTTGTAGGGATGCGGCCTGTATTTTATGTATCTGGTATTGCTGTATTTATTGCGACTTTGGCCGTATTATTTTTTGTAAAAGAACCCAAATTACATACTGTAGGCACTGATGGAGCAGCGCAACCTACTCAACCTACTAAATCTACATCCTTACGTGAAGACTTTAAAGCGGTTCAACAACAGCCTGTATTAGTACGATTACTTTGGATATTCTTCTTCATGCAATGCGCTATTATGATGTTGCAACCTATTTTGGCCCTCTATGTAGGCGATATGCAAGGCACTATGGAAGGGGCGGCTATGATCTCTGGCACCATCCTTAGTATCGGCGGCTTAGCAGGATCCTTAACGACGAACCTATGGGTTCGCCTTGGTGAACGCCGTGGTTATTTTAAGACTATTTCCTACTGTATGATGGGGAGTGGTATCGTCCTTTTACTTCAAAGCTTGCCAGTAGGTATCTGGTGGTTTGGTGTATTACAAGTACTCATTGGGTCTTGTATAGTAGGTATTAACCCATCCTTAAGTGCAGCGGTAACCCTCAATACAGACCCAAGTTTTAGAGGCCGCATGTTTGGTATGACTACGACTGCTCAACAATTTGGGTCTATGGTTGGTCCTGTATTTGCAAGTATTGTATCTACTTATGTTGGCATATCCTATGTATTTAGTATTACAGGCTTGTTATTGTTATATATGGCTTTCCAATCTAGAAAACTATCTGCTAAGCACGAATAATACCATAAATGATTACTCCACACGATTATGTGTGGAGTTTTTATTTTGAGAGATTAGATATACTCATGGGGATTGGATAATCTGACCAATTTTAATAAGATTGAGAAGATGGGATATAACAAAAAATGATGTTAATCGTTCATCTAAAAATACTATTTTAGTGCATAATGACAGGCTTTCATACATTTTTTGTGAATAGCAATCCAATATAGCCGGATTGATTGCTTTTACCAAAATATTGGTATATAGTTAGTTTAAGGTAAGTCATTTGTCTCACCCTGTGGGACGGAAAGGAGTTATTATGGTCCGTATCGGTCATGCTGTACTCGGTGAAAAGGGTACAAAAATATGTGTTCCTATTGTGGGCACAACAATGAAAGAAATTTTAGATGCCACTGCGGTTGCATGTAATACACCGTGTCATGTAGTGGAGCTACGCATTGACTATTACGAGCGGGCCCACTCCATTGACGCTATTATTGAATTGTTAATGCTCATCAAACCTCAGTTAAAAGGGCGTGCTTTGTTATTTACTTGGCGCACAAAAGGTGAAGGTGGTGAGAAATCCATTTCTACACATGATTACTTTACAATGCTAGAGCGCCTTATTCCGACTGGATTAGTGGATGCTATTGATATCGAACTATTCTTTGATCAAGATAGAATGCTTAAAACGATAGAATTCGCCAAGGTGCATGGTGTAACCATAGTTATGAGTAATCATGATTTTAATGGTACACCAAGCCATGAGGTTATTGTAAATCGTCTCATTCAAATGAAAGACTTCTTGGCTGATGTGCCAAAGATGGCTGTTATGCCTCATACAACAGGGGACGTATTAACCCTCCTTGAAGCAACAGCTGAAGTTAAAGCCTTGTATCCATCTGACCCAATCATTACGATGGCCATGGGGCCATTGGGGGCTGTTACACGCACAGCAGGCGCATTGTTTGGTAATGCTATGACCTTTGCCTCTGCTGGTAAAGCATCGGCACCAGGTCAAATCGATGTACATGAACTAAAACGCATCCTCGATACCATCGACGTAGATGGCGTCTTCGATAAACAACAACATAAACGCGTAAAAGTGCATTAAAAAAGTCGGCGAGAGCCGACTTTTTATATGGTTAGTATTTCCTGCAATGTATTCATTACTTATAAATCTTTAAGAAGCTCATTAAAGACTTTTTCTGCAGGTTCACCAATCCCATTTTCAGCTTGATTAAGGCCAGTTTGGACTCTAGCGTTTAAAGCTTCTTCAGTCCATAAGTTATTATTTATGGCATCAACCCATTTGGGACGATGTATAGTCGTAGGAATATTTTTAGCGAATTGTATTTGTTTAGACACAAGTGTTATAGTTTGAGATATAGTTAATCCCATTTCTTTTAGGATTGCCGTAGTTAGTGTTTTAACTTTAGGATTTATACGGATATTGAGTATTCCTGTTTTATCAATTTTATCAAAGGATATTTCAACCTCATTTGTGGTTGATGTTCCGTACAATCTAGTAGTATCTGATGCCTTTAATGTGGTTCGGGGTTGTTTGTAGGTGCCGTCATTGTTGAGTGTATTTGGCGTTGGTGTTTCATCTGTAGATGTTGTTGGTAAAGCAATGGCAAACGGAATGCGACGTTCTTTAATGATTTGACGGAATAGTGCGTCAAGCATGGAGGTATAGGATAGGCCTTGGGCTTTCAATATGCTAGATACCTCTTGTTTTAGATCTTCGTTGATGCGGACTTGTAGGTTTACGGTTTTCATAGTATCTCTCCCAGTATTCTTTTGGCTTGTGATTGTAATTCGTTGGTTATATTATTGAGTTTATATTAAAAGTTTGTTAAGTTAATTAATTCTATTTGTAATTACATTGTAATTGCAAATGGTAGCTTTTTCAAATATATATAATACATAGGACACATAAAAAAGCAGTAGTTATCTTTCGGATAGCTACTGCTTTTAGTATTATATCTATGAAGGTAAGATATGAGTTTTAGTTTTATCTAGAAAGACAGATGTATAGTATTCTACAAATGCGATATACAAGCTCTTACAATAAGTTTGCCTCAAAGTCTTCTAGGATTGCCGCCACTGTTTCTGGTGCATTACGCTTATGTTCTACGATGCATTGGGCGAAGCTTTCATACATTGGTGTACGCGTTGCTTCCAGTTCGCGTAGGCGTTCGATGCCACCACTAGAAAGGACACGACCAGAGGTAGATAGGTTTTCTACAGGTTGTGTTAATTGGTAAATGCGACCATTTTGGCGTAGGTGCGCGTAGTTTTTAGGTACTGTTACACAGCCGCCGCCAGTGGAGATAACGAGGCCTGTTTCTGTACCGAGTTTTGCAATCATTTCCGCTTCTTTTTCACGGAAGGCTGGTTCCCCTTGTTCTGTAATATAGGTAGAGATATCACCAATTTCTTTCTCTAACTCATGATCTACATCAACGCAGGTACGGCCCATTTCTTCACCGAGTGCTTTGCCGACTGTAGTTTTTCCTACGCCAGGCATGCCGATGAGGATAATGTTTTCCTTTTCACGACGCATATCTCGTAAGATTTGCTCGATTTCCTTTGTACCAAAGCTTTCACCTTGGAAATGATTAGCCGCCTCAACGCCTTGAGCCACGAGGAATGGCAAGCCATCACAATGCGGAATTTCCATCATTTCAGCTTGTAACAGCAAAATTGTACGGCGTGGATTGTAGATGAGATCTACAACGCCTTCTAGCTTGGAAAATTGCGTAATATCGATGAGATTAGCTGGATTATGAGGATACATACCGATAGGTGTGCAGTTAATAATAATCTGTGCTGTTTCGTAGTAATTAGGCGCATCACCATAGAATGGTGCCGTCTTACGAGAGAGGTGAACTATGTTCTTAGCTCCTAAGTCTTCAAGAGCTACGTGAACGGTAGCGGAGGAAGCGCCATCGCCAAGGATAATACATTCTTTGCCAGATACATCAATGCCAGCATGTTGTAGAGTAAATACAAAACCATCGTAGTCTGTATTATAGCCGTGCCATTTACCATCTTTGCGAACCATCGTATTCACACAACCGATGCGTTCAGCACGAGGGTCAACTACATCACACGCCTCAAGGGCATTTACCTTGTATGGGATAGTGATATTGATACCTTGTAGTTCTGGATCAGCGAAGAACTCTTGCAATTGGCTCGGTTCGCGTTCAAATAATTCATAATTTGTATTCCCTAATGCACTGTGAATGCGAGGGGAGAAGCTATGGCCCAACGTACGGCCAAGTAAACCAAATTTCATAGGACCTCCTAGGTCAATATACATAGAATGGCTAATAGGCTGGTACCTATTAGCCATTGACGTTTTATAACTATATTCATTGTACTATATATGCCCTGATAGGGACTAGTACGGAGAATATATTAGTTTTCCGGGTAATTACCGAGTAAGCGGAACTTATCTTGTGATGTATGAAGCTCTGCTAGTACAGACAATACCTTTGGATCTGCTAAGGAGGCTTCTAAGTCGAGGTAGAATAAGAACTCAAAGTTATGCCCTACAATCGGGCGAGACTCGAGTTTGGTAAGATTTACGCCGATATTTGCAAACTTCGTAAGTAATGTGCCAAGGCCACCTGGAGCGTGGCTTGCTGTAGTTACCACGGAGATTTTATTAGCCCCTGGGTATACATGGAAGTCCTTGCTGATACAGATAAAGCGCGTATAGTTGTTATCGCTATTTTGGATATTGCGCATTAATGGAGATAAATTATACAAGTCTGCACATTGAGGAGCTGCAATAGCTGCTACGCCAGGATTGTTACTAGCTGCTACGAGCTGTGCTGCACGAGCCGTGTTATCGAAGGAGCGCAATTCTACGCCTTCTAATTTCTCTAGGAAGTGGCTGCACTGGCCCAATGCTTGAGGATGGGAGATGATAGTGTGAATATCTTCTAGTTTTGTGCCTTTTTTCACGAGTAAATCGTGAGAAATCCATAGGCGAGTACCGCGTACGATATAGCATTTACGATCTTCTAGAAGGTCATACACTTCTTTTACAGAACCATTGGAGCTGTTTTCGATAGGTAATACGCCGAATTGACATTCTCCAGACTCAACAGCGTCGAATACGGCACGGAAGCCTGTTACATAGTGAATTTGGCTGAGTGGTAATAATTTATCACACGCCACTTGTGCATTGCTACCGAAGATGCCAGCACAAGCTACGCTGCCCCGTTGTGGAGGTAAGGTAGGGGACTGCTCAATAGCCTTTTTCATTTTAACAGTGAACTCATTATCTTGGAATAATTGTTCAGACTGATACGTACGGCTCAAGCTGAATAATGCTTCGAAGAAACGGCGTGCGTAGAGGTCGAGGTCTGGGCCTGCATCTCGAGTTACTTTGTCGAGGATATCTCGTTCCCGTTTGGCATCGTAAATAGCCTTGTTCATTTCTTTTTTTGCCGCCGCAACGTCCTTGGAGAGTTCCATGCGCTCTTTGAAGAGGGCGAGCATTTGGTCGTTTATATCGTTAATTTTAACGCGTACTTCATCTAAGTTCATGGTCAATATCTCCTAAGAAATCAAGAATAACAAGGGCCGTAACAGCTTCGATTACAGGTACTGCACGAAGCGCTACACATGGGTCGTGACGACCTTGGATTGTGAGTAATGTGTCCTCTTTTTGTGAAAGGGACACAGAATGTTGTTCTTTATAAATGGATGGTGTTGGCTTGATGCCCACTTGCATAACGAGTGGTAAACCATTGGTAATACCACCTTGGATACCACCGCTATTATTCGTTGTGGTTGTAATCTTGTCGCCGTCCATGGTGAAAGCGTCATTCACTTCGGAACCAAGTTGTGCACACATATCAAAGCCACCGCCGAAGGATACGCCTTTAATGGCGGGTACCCCAAAGATTACGCGAGCTAAGCGGTTCTCGATGCCATCAAAGTTTGGGTTGCCAAGGCCAATTGGTAGACCTGTAGCAACGACTTCAACTATACCACCTGTAGAGTCCCCATCTTTTTTGAGGTTCATAACAAGGGTTTCTACTTCGTTACGTTTTTGTGAATCAACCATAGCAATTGGCTCTGTAGCGATGCTAGCTAATGCTTTCATATCTGGATGAACCATATCGATAGAAGCATCTTGGATGGTTCCCACTTGTTTTAAATGGCCGTGGATTTCAATGCCTTTTTCGCGTAATAGTTGTAGAGCGATGCCACCAGCTACGCAAAGCGGAGCTGTAAGGCGTGCTGAGAAGTGACCGCCACCACGCATATCTACCTTGTCGCCGTAGCGCATACGGGCTGTAAAATCCGCATGAGAGGGGCGAGGGATATCGCGTAAGTTATTATAATCGCTAGAGTGCTGCGATGTATTGCGGATCATAAATGCCAATGGGGAACCACTGAGCATGCCGTCCACCAAACCTGCTAAAAATTCAGGTGTATCGGCTTCCTTACGTTGTGTTGTTAATTGATTTTGCCCTGGCGCACGGCGCTTTAAAAAGGCTTTTAACTCATCGATATCGATGGTATGTCCACAAGGTAGACCTTCAACAATACCGCCGATAGCGTATCCATGAGAGGCGCCAAAGGTAGATACCTGTATGGTTTTACCGAAATTAGATGCCATTATATTAACTCCTACTATATAGTACGTACTATTTCTATTATCTATTAGATTAAACCAGATACGATTAGAAATCTAAACTGGTTGTGCATTCCCGCCAAGTAAGTTCCAGTCCTCAAAGAAGTCTGGATAGGATTTTGTGATAGCCTCGCTATCTTGTAATGTAACAGGATTTTCACTGATGAGAGCCATCAGTGTACCGGCCATAACGAGGCGATGGTCATTTACACAATCACCTTGTCCACCTTTAAGTATACCACTACCGATGATATATAGGTCATCGCCGTCTTCACGCACTGTACCGCCTAAGTCTCTTACGAGATTAGCAACAGCTATGAGACGATCGGATTCTTTTAAGCGTAGGCGGGCACCCTTAATAAAGGAGCTTTCACCATAAATAGAGCAAGCAAGAGCAGCCATAACAGGCAACATATCCGGCATTTGCTCTAGATCTGCATGAATCGGCTTGGAAGCACGACCTTTGACCGTTATATTCATACCATCCCATACAACATCACAACCAGCATCAATCATAACTTGCATGATGCGGCGATCAGCTTGTACAGAGTTTTTGTTCATGCCTGTAATCGTAATTGGTTTGCCCGTCATACCAGCTGCTACCATCCAGATTGCTGCATTAGACCAGTCGCCTTCGATTTGGTAATTATCACGACCTATGAAGGACGCACCAAATGGTACTGTGAAAGCCTCATTGATGTTTGTGTCTGGTAAAGTGTGTTCTACTTCGACACCAAAATCTCGCATTGTTTCAGTAGTTAGTGTTACATAATCGCTAGATTGTAGTGGCGTAGTAGAGGTAATAGTAGATAAGCCGATTTGAGGGGCTGCCAACAATAAACCAGAGAAGAATTGACTACTTACATCGCCTACCATGGAGAAATTGCCCCCTTGAAGACGACCTGTCATAGTAAATGGTGGTTTATCTTGGGAGAATGTTACGCCATGCGCTTTCATTTCGCCTAGCATAGGTTCGAGAGGGCGATCTGGTAAACGACCTTTGGCATCTACATCTACATCGTTACAGATGGATGCAGCTACAGGTAATAAAAGGCGTAATGTAGTGCCTGATTCGTGAGGTACTACATTGCCCTTTGTAGGAGCGGGGCCAGGAGTAACGGTAACAATTTTATTTTCATATACTACGTGAGCACCTAAGCCTCGCAAGGAGTCCATAGTAGCATCGATGTCTTTAGAGGTACGGCTTAGTAGTATAGTAGATGGAGAGTTAGCAAGGGCTGCACAAATTAATGCGCGGTGTGCATGTGCCTTTGCTGGGATGGACGCAATCGTTCCTGTAGGAATGGCGTTCGTTACGGAATGCATATAAATCTCCTTTAAATATTAGGTAAACCTTATATTACAAATAACAATTATGCAGGTTATAGGTGCTAGAAACCTTAGATAACTTAATCGTAATAGATAAGTTAGCTTAATCAAGATAGGTTGCTAACTCTTCGTGGGTGACAACCTTGAGTTCGCTATGGCCATAACTAGTAGGGATAACGATTTTTATAGTAGCCCCTTCGCTTTTTTTATCATGTTTAGCAGCTGCTAGGATTTCTTCTTTTGGTATGGTCGTAGTGGTTGGCAAATCGTGTGCTTCGATGAGGACCTTTAATTTGTCTAACGCCTCTGCATCTAATTCTCCATGTTTGACAGCACCTTGCGCCATAAGGACCATGCCAATAGCAACGGCGTAGCCATGGTGGACTTCAAAGTGGCTCGCTTTTTCAATACCATGACCAAAGGTATGACCGAGGTTTAAGAGAGTACGAACACCAGATTCACGTTCGTCTTGCTCTACGATATCCGCCTTTGCTTGAACGCAGCGAGCGATAACTGCGCTAACGCTATCACGATGCTTTATTAATGGCTTATGCTCGAGTTGGGTTAATAACCCTGGTACATCGAGGAAACCATATTTAATAATTTCTCCGCATCCATTTTTCCACTCCATGTCTGGCAAGGTGTTAAGTGTTGTAGGATCACAGAGGACAAGGATAGGTTGTTTGAAAGCGCCCCACAAGTTTTTGCCTGCCTCGAGATTAACTGCTGTTTTACCGCCTACAGAGGAATCTACAGCGGCTAAAAGTGAGGTAGGCACCTGTACATAGTCGATACCACGTAAGTAGGTAGCTGCGGCAAAGCCCGCCATATCACCTACTACACCGCCTCCAAGGGCGATGAGCAGGTCTTTACGTGTTAATGATTGGGTCGCCATGTATTCCACTAAATCGATGAGCTGATGAGCGCTTTTGGAGCTTTCACCAGCAGGGAATACATAATCACAAACAGTATAACCCGCATGTTCCATATTAGCTTTCACAGAATCCAAATAATGCGGTGCCACATTGCTGTCGCTGACGATGATAACACGGCAATTTGGTTTTAATGGTTTAATATAATCGGTGATGCGTTGTAAAGCGCCTTCCTCAATGACAACGTCATAAGGTGTGGACGCGTTAATATGAATGCGAGTCATAACAGTTCCTTTCTTAAAAGAATAAGCTAGTACCTATTATAACGGATACTAGCTCATTTGTGTGCTATTTAAGATTATTTAGTGCATTCCACCAATGCTTGACGCAATGCGATAATTTCTTTCATAAGGCTAGTGAATTGGTCTGGACGTAATGCTTGAGGGCCGTCGCATAATGCTTTGGATGGATCATTGTGAACTTCGATCATAAGGCCATCTGCACCGCCGCCTACGGATGCAAGGGAAAGTGGGCGAACCATACGACTCATACCAGCAGCGTGGCTAGGGTCCATGATGATTGGCAAGTGGGATAATTCATGCATCATAGGGATTGCTGTTACGTCTAATGTATTACGAGTTTTAGTTTCGAATGTGCGGATACCACGTTCGCATAATACAACTTGTTCATTGCCTTCAGACATGATGTATTCAGCAGCCATCAACCATTCTTCGTATGTAGCAGATAAACCACGTTTTAAAAGAACTGGTTTGTTTAATTTACCTACTTCTTTTAAAAGTGTGAAGTTTTGCATGTTACGAGCACCGATTTGAAGCATATCTACGTTATCGAAGTATTGTAATTGGGAGATATCCATAACTTCGGAAACGATAGGTAGACCTGTTTCTTTTTTTGCGAGCTCTAACAATTCTAAGCCTTCTGGACCCATGCCTTGGAAGGAGTATGGAGAAGTACGAGGTTTGAAAGCACCACCACGAAGAATTGTAGCGCCTGCTGCTTTACAAGCTTTTGCTGTTTCTAATACTTGTTCAGGTGTTTCTACGGAGCAAGGACCTGCCATTACTGCGAAGTGACCGCCACCGATCAATGCACCACCTACGTTGATTACAGAATCATCTGGATGGAATTTACGGTTTGCTTTTTTGTATGGTTCTTGGATGCGAGTTACTTTATCTACGAAATCAAGGGATTCGATTTGACGCGCATCGAGGGATGCTGTATCTCCGATAAGACCTAAAATATTATAGCGTGCACCTTCTACAGGATGGATAATGAAGCCTTTTTCCTCTAATTCACTGCGTAAACGAGATACTTCTGTTTCTGCTGCGTTTTGTTTCAATGTAATAATCATGATAATTCCTCCTTATAACTACAGTGAATAGTAGGGCTTACCATACGGGATAGCAAACAAAAAAGGGCTACCCGTAGTTTAATACGGGCAGCCCTTTTACTATTCTAAGCAACTAATAATGATTAAATCTTAATTAGCGTACCACAAATAGTTCCTTACCCGTACGTTGGATAAAGAACCAATAAAAGTATTGTTTTGTAGCGAGGCTAATTTGGTTAGTCATCTTTGGTTGCTCCTTTCTAAAATGTTGGGTATAGTATAAACCCAAATGATAAGATTATGCAATACTTAAAATTAAATTTCATAGAAGTTTTAAAAATAATGTGCTTCATAAATTGTTTGGAATGCAGATATAATGAGGTCTTTTGTATAAAAATGATTTTTGCTATTCCTGACTAAATTGTAGTATAGTCATAGTATAACCACCTTTCGGTGATGAACCTAACTCACGTCAATTGACGCTCTTAGGTAGAGTATGACAAAAATAATTTTACATAAATAGCGATATATGAGTCGCTTTGGAGACGATATGGTTATTCAAATCTTAGATCATATAACAGAGGAAATAAAACAAATACGTATTGATGTGTTTATGAAAGAACAGGGTTTTGAAGACGAGTTCGATGAAATAGATGATATAGCAAAATTTGTTCTCTTATCTATCGATGGCAAGGCAGCAGGTACTTGTCGGTACTTTCCAAGTTCTGATGAAGGCGACGCCCACATTGGACGCATGGCGGTACGTAAGTTGTATCGTGGGCAACATTTAGGGACTAAGATTATGATGGCTGCAGAAAACGGTATTCGTCGCGATGGATTTAAGACTTGCTCTTTATCCGCGCAAGTACAGGCAAAACCATTCTATGAATCCCTCGGATATAAAGCAGAAGGGGAAGAATACCTTGATGAAGGTTGCCCACATATCTTGATGCGAAAGGTTTTATAAGTCGTTATATAATAAGAATAAGTAGATGGGTAGCATTAAATAAATTGATGCGCATATTATTTTGTTACGAGGTGAGAGAATATGAAACTAGCTGAGGCATTACAAGAACGAGCTGACTTAAATAAAAAAATTAGTGATTTGCAAGGTCGTTTAAATCAAAATAGTTTAGTACAGGAAGGGGAAAAACCTAATGAAAACCCTACAGTGTTGATGCAAGAACTAGAAGCAGCAATTGCTAGACTTCAACAACTCATTAAAGATATTAATCTTACTAACTGTGCAACTATTGTTGAAGGGCGTTCTTTAACACAAATTATAGCGGAAAAAGAAGGTGCAATTATGCGCCTATCTGCATATCGTGCTTTAGCAGATAGTGCAAGTGCTATCAACTACCGTGCTCGTGGTTCGGAAATTAAAATGATAGCAACTGTGAATGTAAGTGAATTACAAAAAACAGCAGATGTAATATCCAGGGAGATTCGTATCTTAGATAATTTATTACAGTCAACCAATTGGACGGTTGATTTAATAGAGTATTAATCATAAGTTGGTAATCAAGATAGGGTGGATACAAAGCCACGATTGCTTAATTCGTAAAAAGATGTTATTCCATTACATGTATGGGGCATTGAAGGTATGTATTGTGTAGGCCCTTATGGCGTATAAATGTATGGTTATTTTTTATAATGTATTACCATGTGTCAACTATTTTGATGAGGGTGGCGTTGGGGGACTATTTCTAAATATAAACGATAAAAAGATACCCAATTCAAAGATCTGAATTGGGTATCTTTTTCTTATTATTCTAATTTATCGAAATCAAATACCGCTATTTTTGATTATAGGTATGTTAGTACTATGGAATATTTAATTTTTTGATAAACATATAAATTTTACTTTTTACTTAGCGAATTATGTTATAATATAATTAAATAATAATCATTATTTTATTATATAGAATTTCTTAAGTAAGGAGATTTCATTATGACAGCAGAACAAAAAGCAGCTACGGCAGCAACAAGTTCTACCGCAGCTAAATCAACACCTGAACAAGGTACGGAATGGATAATTTGCCGTGTATGCGGATATATTGAGGATGCTAAGTACAGGGATCAACCTTGTCCAACATGTGGTTTTCCTCCAACAGTTTGGATGGATTACAAGCCACGTCGCATTAATACAAAACGTGAAAAATTGCTAGATCTTCATTTACATCCAATTGCGGTACATTTCCCAATCGCAGCAACAGCAGCTTCTTTCTTAGTACCTGTTATTGCATTATTGATTCCATCTATTGAAAATGTATTATTCCCTGCCATTACATTAGTAGCAATGATTTTACCACTTCTCGTTATTATTGGTGGTATTTCTGGTTATATTGGTAGTAAATTACGTTACAAAACAGGAACATCTAAAATTCCTAAAGCAAAGATTTACTTAACAGTTATCTACTTTATTCTTTCCTGTGCACAAGCCTACATCGCTATTGCTAACGGTGTAAATGCTGATAACGCATGGATTATGATTATTTTAGGTATCGTAGCTTCTATCTTTGCTGCCAAACTTGGTAAAATGGGTTCCTATCTATTTGCAGGTCGATTCGGCCCATATACAGCTGGCTAACCGTTATTAACTGAATAACCTTTATAATGAAAAAAGTGATTCTCCCATCGTGAGAATCACTTTTTCTTTTATCATTTTTTTATTATTCTAAATCATCGAAATCAAATGCCGCTGCTTTTGTATAGTTTGTAACTTTTGCTTCGAAGAAGTCAGTTTTTGTGCTATTCAAGTTGGAGAAGCTTTCAATCCATTCCATTGGATTGTCCTTGATTTCAGGGTATAGATGAGGCAAGCCGATTGCTTCTAAGCGGATATTGGCAAGGTATTTGATGTAGCGTTCAATAAGAACATTGTTAAGACCGAGGATTTTATCATCAGTGATGTATTGGCCCCAAGCAATTTCGTTTTCTGCACCTTGGCGAATCATGTCAGTGATTTTCGCTTCCAGTTCAGGCGTGAACAAGTCAGGGCGTTCACGACGTAACTCGCGGATGATGTTTTGGAACAATACAAGATGCGTTACTTCGTCGCGGTTGATGTATTTGAAAATAGTGGATGTAGCTGTCATTTTACCTTGGCGTGCCAATGTGTAGAAGAAGCTAAAGCCAGAGTAGAAGTAAATACCTTCTAAGATATAGTTGGCGATGATTGTGTGGATAAGGTTTGCTTCGCTAGGATCATCACTGAAACGTTGGTATGCATCGGCGATGAAGCGATTACGTTCAAGTAATGTTTTATCTGTACGCCATTCGTCATAAATTTTGTCACGTGTAATAGGATTTGTTACAGTGTCCAAAATGTAGGAATAACTTTGAGCGTGAATTTCTTCTTGGAATGCTTGGATATTCAATAAAGATGCCACTTCAGATGCTGTAATATAACGGCTCAAGTTAGGCAAGTTTTCAGATTGAATAGAATCAAGGAAGTTTAAGAATGCAATAATTTTGTCGAATGCACGGCGTTCGTAATCTGTTAAGTATGGAAATTGCTTAACGTCTTCGTTCAAGGAAATTTCTTCAGGAATCCAGAAGTTGTTGAGCATTGTACGGTACATTTGGTTCGCCCAGTCGTACTTGATACGGTTCCATTCGCGAAGGTTTGTGGTGTTGCCGCCAATCATAGATTGCGTGCCACGTTCACCATGTTCGTTGAAAATCAGTTTTTTATCCATAGTAGGACTCCTTTATACAACGATGCGACCTATACTGCTATAGGTCGTCATCAGATTTATAAACACATCTCGTATTAGGAGGAGCAGCTAGTGCACTCATCCATTTCAAGGGATTGGTTACGGATGTAGTAGATTGTTTTGATACCTTGTTTGTAGGCCTCAACATAAAGATCTAGGATTTCTTTCGCTTTCATTTGAGGTGTGATATACAAGTTGAAAGATTGTGCTTGGTCAATATGACGTTGACGCACACCACAAGCTTTGATGGACCATTGTTGGTCGATTGTATGCGCTTCTTTGTAGAGCCAGAATGTTTTGTTGTTCAAATCTGGTGCAGTTTTTGGTGTGAAAGAACCTTTTTTCTCTTCGATGAAGAATTTTTTGAAGATAGGGTCGATACCAGCCGTTGTGTTCGCAATGTTGGAAGTAGAACCTGTAGGAGCTACGGCCATCAAATAACCATTGCGGATGCCGTATTTTGCAACGTCTGCAGCCAATTGTTTCCAACGATCGGATGTGTAGCCACGACGTGTGAAGTATTCACCAGTTTCCCATTCGGAACCTTTGAATGCAGGGTATGCACCTTTTTCTTTCGCCAATTCCATGGAAGCTTTGATAGCATAGTACGCGATGTTTTCGAACAATTTGTCAGCTACTTCAATGTGCTCATCGGACTCCCATTGGATATCGTGGTTTACAAGGTAGTGGTGGTAACCAGAAGTACCAAGACCAATAGCACGGTATTTATCAGACGTCATGCGAGATTCTGGTACTGGTGCTTGGTTGATGGAAATAACGTTGTCTAACATGCGGATTTGAAGAGCGATATTTTCTTCTAATTCTTCGTCAGAAATGCGACCAAGGCTGATGGAGTTCAAGTTACATGTAACCATGTCGCCTGTATTTGTTTTAGTAGTGATAGTGCCGTCTTCGTTGATGATTTCTTCAGCAAGATTAGTGAAGCCAACGTTTTGTGCGATTTCGTGGCACAAGTTAGACGCGTAAATCATACCTGCATGCTTGTTAGGGTTTGCAGCGTTTACAGTATCGCGGAAGAAGATGAATGGTGTACCAGTTTCAACAGCAGAGCGCATGATTTTTTTCATCATGTCTAGTGCTGGCACTTCGATGCCGTGTAAGTTCGGATCTTGTTCACATTCAAGGTAACGTTTTGTGAACTCTTTGTTATCGTCTGTGTCGTAGAAGTCCTCTAGAGCATAGCCTTTTACAGCCAAGATTTCATGAGGGTCGAAGAGGGTGAAGTTTTCACGGCTGATCATGCGTTCCATGAAGATGTTTGGAACAGAGATAGCAGGGAAGATATCGTGTGCTTTACGACGGTCGTCACCATTGTTTGTACGAAGCTCTACGAATTCGTAGAAGTCTTTGTGCCAAATATCAAGTGTTACTGTAGCGCCGCCTTTACGTTTACCCAATTGGTCTACTGCAACAGCTGTATCGTTGTATAAACGGATCCAAGGAATAACGCCACCAGAGGAGTTCTTGAAACCGCGGATGTCAGAGTTCAATGCGCGAACTTTACCAAGGTAGATACCAAGGGCGCCACCGTGTTTAGATACGCGGGAGAACTTGCTGTTTACGTCGTAAATGGACCATAAGTTGTCATCTACACCAGAGATAAAGCAAGAGGACAACTGATGGAATGGTGTGCCCGCATTTGCCAATGTAGGTGTAGCTGTTGTCATTTTTAATTGGCTCATCAAGTCATAGAATTTTTTAGCGTACTCTACCTTGTTTTTGCCTTCTACTAATGCCAAGTGCATAGCGATAGCCATGAAACGTTCTTGTGGTAATTCGAAGATTTCTTTGTTGAAGCCTTTTACCAAGTAACGGTCAGCTAATAATTTAAGACCTTCGTAGTTGAAGAGATAGTCTCGTTTAGGTTTGATGTAATCGCCTAACTCTTGCAATTCATCAGGTGTATATTCTGTAACGAAGAAGTCAGCGTATTTTTTCTCTTCTACAAGCATATGTACAAGATTTGGGAAGTTACCATAACCGAATGCTTTATAGCGACGAGTGATAGCCGCTTCTTTATAGAGATCGAACAAGAATAGACGAGCCGCTACGAATTGCCAATCTTGATTCATTTTATTTACTTGGTTGCCGAAGCCATCGTCTTTTTTAGAGATAACCTTTTCGATAGCTGTTTGTACTAAAGTTTTTTGAATTTCTTTAGTTGTCATGCCATCAACGAATTGTAACTTCGCATCCATTTCCAATTCTAGTGGATCACAAGAATCTAACCCCAAACATGCGAAGGCAATCATACGTTTCGTTTTTTCAACGGATAAAGGCTCGAAATGGCCATCCCGTTTCTTGATCATAATCTCCATTACTGTTCCCCTTGAGTCTTAAAAGTAATAAAACTGTTAATCTAAACATATATAAGATTAGACTGAAAAGTATAAAATATTTTTAAGTTAAGTCTAATCAGAAAAATAAGAAAACTACTATATGTTGTAGTTTTCCTATTAAGCTTATACATTATGTTACGATTATAGCGAAAAAATCCTATACATTCAATATTGACATTTAGAAAATTATAAATATAGTATGGTTAAATTTATCGATATAGTTATAAATACTAGAAAATACTATATAGGATGCATATATGATGATTTTGAATGCTATATCTCTTTTGAGAATAGTAAATAAAATAAGTACGTGGAAATATATAAAATTCCGTTCTATATCGTTCTATATACTATTGTGATTTATTTTATTAAAAGCATGTCATACATGTCCTATAATAGATATATAGTAAATAGGAGGTAAGACATGAAGTCTATTGTTATATACTCATCCCTTACGGGAAATACTAAACAAGTGGCAGAGGCTATTACTAGTGTATTGCCAGCAGGTACACCATGTGTATCAATGAAAGAATTGCCACCCGATGTATCATCTTACGATCTTGTGTTTGCAGGATTCTGGGTGGATAAAGGAACGGCCAACAAAGAAGCTCGTGATGTACTTGGTACATTACATAATCCACATGTTGCCTTGTTTGCAACGGCAGGCGTACCACCGCAAATGGCACATGCAAAGGAAAGTTTAATCAATGCAGCAAACTGTTTACCTGATAGCGTAGAGCCGGTTGGGACATTTATCTGTCAAGGTAAGGTAGACCCTAAGGTCATCGAAATGATGTATAAAATGTTCCCGAAAGGTCATAGCCACGGTCAATCTGCCGACCGCGATGCACGGCACAAACAAGCTGCAGTACACCCAAATGAAGACGATTTTAAAGAGGCCCAAGACTTTGCTAAAGATATCCTTACAAAGCTTGGATAATGAATAAAAGCAGTACCCTTTTTGGGGTACTGCTTTTGTACTATTACAATATTATATTGTGCCTACTATTATAATAAGATATTGTTTCTTTATTATATTTATGATTATGAGATCTTAGTTATAAAGTACATTAAATTTAAGTTTACGTGTATCGAATTGGTTTATGAAGTACGACGTAATCAATAGCTTATATCCATTGCCTTCTATAATGACAGGATCGATAGCTGTTTTATCAACTGTAAGGAACTTATCATAAATATGATGGACCTCTGTCACTCCATTTGGTAGGGATACCTCTAAATCAAGGCCTTTGTTGAGGAATTTAAAGGAGATGGAGTCGAAGTTGGCGGATTCTACTTCGTATTCCTTAAGGTCTTTTTCATAGACTATTAATTCGATGTTTTCAATGTATTTATCGTAGCCTGCAATAGAAATAACCTTTGGTACAGACATAGCATCAAAATTAATATATTCAACTCGTCTGCCGTTTGTTGGGTTGGTATCTGGCAGTTTTAAATCATCTACAGGGACATATGGTGTGCCATAGTCCGTGAAGTTAGGGTCAAAGGTAGCAGCTATTGGTAGGCTTGCATGCCATTCGCCATCGACTTTAGTATAGGTCACAAATTCACGATATGTTGTATAGCCTATGAATGGCGTCAAGAGAACAGTACCTAAGGCAAGAGCCATAACTGTTGTGTGTACAGAAGGTTTTAAACCCTTCACAAGAGAGTATACATTGTGTACTAAGAAGATTAAATTGAATGCACTTACGTAAATCGTATTGAGCCAGAGAACAGGTTCATTGATCACACGTTTACCGATAAGAGCTAAGCACAGTGTAGTTAGCGTAATGAACAAGAAGCATAGGATTTGCTGTGTTCTGCTACTTTCACTAGATCTAAAGCTAGCTAAGTAGAATAGGTAGAAAATGGCTACATACGGATAATAGGTGTAGAAGAAACGCGTATCCTCTCGAAGCCCTAACAGAATCAAGACTAAATAAATGTTAGCTAGAATGCCTGTAATAATGGACGCCTTAGGCAAGATGATGCCGAATACAACAGTAAAAAATGAGTTTGGTGCTGGAGGACCTGCGGGATCCTCTTTGTAAGAACATACCATAGATAGACAAATGAACATATTAATGGATGCGAGCACCTTAAAAATGGTTTCTTCAAAGTTGAATGGTTGGTCCACGATGATGAAGAAGAACCATAAACTCATGATGATAACAATGTTATATAGCGTAGACGTAACAAGGGTGATGCCAATCCGTTTGATGCGGTTAATGATTTCCCCGATGTAGTGTTCACCAGGCGATGTGAAATACAAGGCAATCATGGAGTATAGCCATAGGTACGATATATTTTCTGTAGCCAGTTCAATACCTCGCACATAGCCGTAGCTTTCGTGAATCATATAAAGGCCAACGCTGATTCCGATACTTACTAAGGTAAATAAAATGGAAAACTTTCGAGTTCTTGTTATATAGCTTTGTAATATAACGATAAAGAAATACAGTGAGTATAGTTTAATGTCGATTTCGGCAAACCAATCTTGTTCATTATACAACGGTGTACATGAAAATATGGCAATTAATGCCAGCAATATAGGTGACTGCGTTGCAAGGTCCCGCAGCGAAGACCATAAATGTTTAATGGCAAATTTCATAGATGTTCTCTCCCTCTATAAATATAAATTCCCCTCTTATTATTAGTATACCTGTTCTCTGGTGAAAGCCCTATGAGGTTTTACATGCTTTTAAATATCCTTTACAATAACACTAAGAACTAGTTTTCAAAGAAAAGAGGTTATCACATGGAATTCTCTTATTTTTTACCTGTAAATATCCAATTCGGTTGGAATAAAGTAGATAGTGTTGCTGAGTTTGCTGCACCGTACGGCAAGAAGGCACTTATTGTAACTGGTCGTACTAGTGCTAAAAAATCTGGTTTATATGACCGGGTGGTAGCAAAGCTTGATGCAGCTCATATCGGTCATATATTGTTTGATCAAGTAGATGCCAATCCATTGACTACAACTGCCTTAGACGGCGCTGCGTTAGCTAAATCTGAAAACTGTGATATGGTTATTGCTATCGGTGGTGGTTCCATCATGGACTGTGCCAAAGGGATTGCCTTTATGGCGGTGAATGAAGGCGATATTAACGACTATATTTTCAACCGTAAAACAAGTGATAATGCGCTGCCTCTTATTGTTATTCCAACGACTTGTGGTACCGGCTCTGAAGGTAACGGTTTTGGTGTTCTTACTAATCCTGAAACAGGTGATAAGAAATCCTTACGCTGCAATGCTATTGTGCCAAAGGTTTCTATTGTAGATCCTGCTGTAATGGGTACAATGCCACCTCATGTATTGGCATCTGTAGGATTTGATGCACTATGCCACAACATCGAGGCGTACACATCTAAAACGGCGCAACCTTTCACCGATGCATTAGCTCATTATGCAGTGACATTATTAGCACAATACCTTGTACCACTATATAAACATGTGAAAGCAACGGCGGAAGCCAAACCAGCTGTTCTCAACGAAACTCAACTCACAAAAGCTTGGGAGTCTGTTACATTAGCTAGCACAATTGGGGGCATGGTTATTAACACAGCAGGTGTAACATTAGCACATGGTATGGAACATCCAGCCAGTGGCCTTAAAGATATTACCCATGGTGTAGGTCTTGCTATTATTGAACCTGTTGCGGTGGAATATACATGGAGTGCAAATCCTGATAAATTTAGTGCCTTAGCTCGGATATTTAACCACGGAGATGGTTCTGAACTAGGCAAAGCATTACGCCTAATCGTACATGACCTAGACCTTACTACAAACCTTACAGAATTAGGTTTTACGAAAAAAGACATTCCATGGCTCGTAGATAATGTATACGTTGTAGCTACAGGCAATATAGCTAATACAGTAGCTGAAATAAGCCGTGAAGATATTGAAGCGTTGTACAAGAAAATGTTTTAAGTGTTGTCATAATAGGAGAGAGTTTTGTTCCAAGGATTTTATGGCCTATTAACGGTTATGCTATGCGTGTTGTTTGCAATTGTGGTAGTGCTATTTAATATAGCGCCTATTACATATATTGTTTTTAGTATAGCCATAGCGACAAGTGTATTTTTACAATATAGGCGCTTTAAGAAACAGTCCATATCTGAAAAAACACATAGCCGATTATCTTGTGGTTTATTTATTGTTATAACCCTTAGCATATCTTGGCTTATGGCTGATTGGGTTATGTACGATGTTAATACAAGCCTTGATCAATTTGATTCTTTCGAGTATAGCACAAAGGATTGGAATCAAGGATGGCCCAATAGTGAAGAATTGCCGGAGGGGTTAAAACGGCCAGAAAAACTTCCAGAAGGTATTTATAATGCGTCTGCTTTTCGTAGTAGTTTAGCTTGGGCTAATGCATATCCAGAGAGATATACGGTATTGGAGGGGGACCCAAAAGTAATTGCACAATATGAAGCGATAGCTAAGCAAAATGCAGCTTATACAGCGCAAATTGATGCGGATGGTGTATTGCGTGATTTAGACACTGGGGAGAAAAAGCGCTTTATATCTCACCCAAATAGCTATAACATTATAGAGAGCATCGAGGAAGAACCTTTAAACTTACCACAATGGAACTTTATGGAGTGGTTACGCTTTGCACCTCGAAAAGAAACAAAAACAGTGGTAAAGGACACATATAATTCTACTCGAAATCATAGACTATATGTGTTTGTAGATGATGGGAATACAAAAAGACCTCATTTTGTAGAATTGCTAATTAGTAATGATGGGACACGGGCTGTGTTTTATCAATCTAAGTAAGGGTTATATGGTGAATCGATTTATTAAACTTATACGAATGGTAACAGGACAACCTTGTGGTAAACATATCATTTTATCCCTCTTATTCCTTACCTTTTTACTTTGGGGGGATTCGTATATTTCATTGCCAGGTTTATGGTTTGTAATAGTAGTTGTAATTTTAGCCTTATCAATAAGAATACAGTTTTATTACTATTTTTATCATTTAACATTACCGAAGAAACACATTTTATATACTTGGTGTACATTAGTTGTAGCAGTACCTTTATTACTAATATCTATGTTTATATATGAAAGCCTTTTTGGAAGTGAAGTTAATGATGTATCACGATGGAAACAAAGATGGCCAGTAAATGCAACGGTATTACCAGAACACTTTAGGGACCCTGATATAGTGCCCAAAGGATTACATCCTATATCTTCAAGGGGAACAATAGAAAGTTTTTATGATTTCACAACCACTATTGTTTTTGAAGGTAACCCAGAAGTTGTAAAGGAATTTGAGAAAACTGTTGCCGAATCCTCAGCACCTGGTGTAGTTATTACACCAGAGTTATTTAAGGAGGGCGTATATAAGTCTGTGGCAGACTCTATTTTTTCAAAAGGGGATATACAAAGCACTTATGACCTTTTAATTGAGGATTATACAAAGTGGGATTTCTTTGTTTGGCTTCTATATGGTCGTCAATTAGTAGGTGGATATTATCAACTTGAACAAGTTCCCACCTATGGCTATACGGTTTATGTTATGCACCGAGAGAGTGGAATTGATCCGTATGTGATTTATTTTTTGTTTAGCCCTGATCGTACTCGTGTTGTCTTTTATGATTTTATAGTGACGCATTAAGTGAATTTATTAATCTGTATATCAAAATATTTAGGTTTGACACTGATAAAACATATCTTTATAATATTGCTTTATTGAGAGACTAGGATATATCAACAATCCCAGCCCTAGGGTTGGGATTTCTTTTTTTTGTCTCAAGTAGTTTAATTTTTAGAGAGGTGTTTTTATGGCAGATCAAAATAACAAAAACGTAGATACCTTAGCTCAAGAGATTACCTTAAAAAGTCGTGGGCAAGGTAAATTGCGTCAGTTTATTTTATGGATGGGCGCTCTTATCATCGGTGCTATCTTGGGATGGCAACATATTCCAGCGTTAAATGAATTATTTAATTTTATTGCAGCTGTGTTTACACGTTTATTCCAATTCATTGCAATTCCAACGGTATCATTAGCAGTAATTACTACATTATCTATGCTAGGTGCTAAAAAAGATACAGGACGTATCTTTGGTCATGCTGTCACCTATACATTGTTAACAACAATTTGTGCAGCCGCTGTTGGTCTTGGTTTATTCCTTTGGATTGCGCCAGGTAACTTACCACTTGATGTAATTGGTGCCGGTACAGCGCAAGTACCTGAAAAATTAGGTCACGTAACATATTATGATCATTTCTTATCCGTTATTCCTAACAATATCTTGAAACCATATTTGGAAGGTAACGTATTATCTGTTATGTTTATCTCCGCTTCTGTTGGTTTAGCTTTTGCGTTTATGCCTCGTACAGAAGGTCGCGAAGCAGTATTGAAAGTACTATTCGGCTTACAAGAATTGCTTTTCACATTAATTAAAGCATTACTTTATGTATTGCCAATCGGGATCCTTGCTTTTGCAGGTCAATTATCTGCTCAAATCGAAGCGGGCGTAATCGTTGGTGCTTTAGGTAAATACACTGCTGTTGTTATCGGTGGTAACTTGATCCAATTCTTTATCGTAATTCCATTGTTCTTGTTGTTCCGTGGCTTGAACCCTGTGGACGTATTCCGTAAAATGTCCCCAGCTGTAGCTGTTGCGTTGTTCACTAAATCCTCTGCTGCAACATTGCCCGTAACATTGGCGTCTGCTGAGGATAATTTGAAAGCTCACCCTGCAGTAGCTCGTTTCGTATTGCCAATTTGTACAACAATTAATATGAATGGTTGTGCAGCTTTCATCCTTGTAACATCCTTATTCGTAATGCAAAACGCAGGTATTGAATTGACTATGGGCACAATGATTGCTTGGTTATTCATTGCTGTGCTTGCTGCCATTGGTAATGCTGGCGTTCCAATGGGTTGTTACTTCTTAACATTGTCCTTGATGAGCTCCATCGGTGCACCAATCGGCTTGCTCGGTATCATCTTACCAATCTATACGATTATCGACATGATTGAAACTGCTGAAAACGTATGGTCTGACGCGTCTGTATGTGCTATGGTTGACCATGATCTTCAAGGCAAATTGGACGACTCCAGTGGGGACGATATGCCACAATTCCAAGGTGCTTAATTTTAGTGGTTAGTTAAACTTAAGAAAAATACTTAACTATATAGCTCAAATAAAAGGTTATCCTGTAATGGATAACCTTTTTGTTTGCAATAAATTTATTTCTACAGTGAAAGCTAACAAACATCATATTACTAGATATGAGTTTTGTGTTATACTTCTATATAGAATAATATCGAATTAATAGAAGGCTAGTTGGCATATTCTGTGCAGACTAGAGATTAGAATGAAAGATAAGTCAGTATTACCAATTGAGGAACAATTAAATAGATTTCTTCAACCAAAATGCCTTATCCCTGGTGGCCTAGGCTTGTGGGAGGATTATTTCCGCAAGATTTGTACGGCGTGGGATGAGATTGATGGTGAAATTCGACCTCAGCATATCATATTTTCTGCCGATAATGGTTGTAATATGGAAGGTTATGTAGGTTATAACTACGAGGTGACACAAAAGCAGTCGCGTAATATGCTCTTGGGTCGCTCGTCGGCGACGCAATTTTGTAATTTTAACAACATTCCTTATGAGGTCGTCGATGTAGGCATTGCTTCGGATGATGGTATTGGTGTTGATCGTAAAGTCGCGAAGGGGACAAAGAATATACTAAATCATCCTGCTATGACTGAGGATGAATTTAATAGTGCCTTTCAAGCGGGCTATGAACGGGTGCAACATTATGTAGAGCAAGGGATAAATCTTTTTTCTTTTGGCGAAATGGGGCTGGGGAACACGACGACCTCTGCCTGTGTGTTGTCTGCTTTAACTGGAGCTGATCCCACTGAAACAGTGGGACCCGGTTCTTGGCCGAATAAACCAGATTTGATGAAACGAAAAATTGATTTTGTGCACGCTGTATTAGATAAGCATAAGACTAGTATCGTTTCTGTCAGTGAAGTTGAAAGAGTTCGTAAAATCGTAGCCCATGTAGGGGGCTTTGATATTGCAGCTATTCTTGGGGCTATGCTCGCTTGTGTTGAGTTTAAACAGCCCTTCGTCATTGATGGTTTTATTACATCTGTAGCGGCAGCTTGTGCGGTACATATGAATGATCGTGTTAAGGATTATGCATTGCCATCTCATAACTCTCGAGAAATAGGCACAGAGCTAGCTTTAGCAGAGGTAGATATTACACAAGACATGGTTCCTATTCAAGCTCAAATGTCGATGGGGGAAGGAACAGGAGCTATCTTGATGGTGCAAATGCTCAAAACTACACAGCATATGTTTGTAAACGTAGGGACCTTTGCAGATTTGATGAAATTATAAGGAGAAAGAATGAAAATAAATAGATACTTTGATATACATTTTGAGCGCGCCGATGATGCAACTATCGCTAAAAGACTGATAGGTGGTGCTAAAATTAAGGGACCTGCTTTGGTTATCTTGATCCTCTCCATGTTTATTGCCTCTATTGGGTTGAATATGAATAGTACGGCAGTTGTTATTGGTGCTATGCTTATATCGCCGTTGATGGGACCTATTTTAGCAATTGGTTTTGGCTTCGCTACGCTTAATTTTACAGTTGTGAAGAGTGGTATTTTAAGATTGTCCTTACAGATTACGATTGCTGTTTTGGCATCTGCTTTATATTTTTATATTTCTCCCGTTCAGGCGGCTACATCTGAACTATTAGCGCGTACAGAACCGAATATTTTTGATGTATTCATTGCTATATTTGGTGGGTTAGCCGGGATTATTGGGCAAACGCGTAAGACCTTAGATAATGTTATACCAGGTGTTGCGATTGCGACTGCACTTATGCCACCACTATGTACGGCAGGATATGGACTGGCTAATGGAAATTGGCACTATTTCTTTGGGGCTAGCTATTTATTCTTTATAAATGCATTCTTCATCTTCTTTGCATCTTTTATTGTTTTAAAGGGTGTATATAGTTTGTCATACCATAAACAAGCAGAAGAGGTTAATCGTCGTAACCAGCTAATATTTCTTGTGATTGGTCTTATTATGGCTATACCAAGTATTTATGCAGGCTATGATATGACCATCAAGTATTCTGAGTCAAATCATATGGAGCAGTTTATTAAGAATGATATTAATCAAGAGGGACGTCGACAAGTGATTGATTATTCATTGGATCAAACGAATAAGCTAGTAAACATAGTAGTTATAGGAGCTCCTGTGACTTCAGAGGAGCAAGCCCAGTTGGATGACAAGTTACAGAAAGATGAGTACTTGCAACCTTATACATTACGATTTGTTAATAGCGTAGATGAGCAAAAATCTAATATGGATAAGACGAACTTGAATAAATCTTCAGAGAATCTTGGAACATATAAAAACTTGAGTAATCTATACCAGCCGACTTATCAATTAGTAAGTGAAACGATAAATACTATGAAAACGACAGAGGCTGAAGCAAAGGCGTTATTCCCGTTTGTAAGCAAAGTGGAAGGTATGCCTTTGATAGATAATCTTGAACAGCCTAAAGCGAGTCGCTATATGGTAATCATCCATACCACATCTGCTATATCTGATGCAGATTTGAAACGAATAAAAGCTTGGTTAGAGGCTAAATTATCAGCACCTGTAACTATTTCTGTGGAGCAAACAACGTCAACTCTATAAGTTGATTTTTTGATTTTGATTAGATTGTTTATTATATAGAGCGATATGTATAACGGTACTAAGTTTGATTGAATCTATTAGGTATATTACCTAGTAGTACGGGGAATCAGCTTAGTACCGTTTTTATGTACTTGGTATAGCTAAATGTAATTACTCTTATCTTGCTATAGATTAAAGTTATATTAATGCATATATAAAATCTATTATACGAGTAGGAATTAAATTGATATACTTACTACATCGAAATTATTAAATAATCAAATGTAGATATAAGATAAGAAAAATAAATTTATTATAATATCTACAAATGTTATATACGTATGAGTCCTCGTCCGAGATGTAGGTTTTCATCGTAGATAGGAGGATTACATGAAAAAATGGTTAGCATTAGCAGCGACGGCCGTACTGGGTGCGTCCTTATTGATTAGTGGTTGTGGCTCTTCCACAAATAACGCGAGCTCTAGTGGCTCTAAAGAGGTATTAAAGGTAGCAGCAAATCCTGTACCTCATGCTGAAATTTTAGAACAAGTTAAACCTATTTTGGCTAAGGAAGGTGTAGACTTACAAATCGTTGAATTTACAGACTACATCCAACCAAATATGGCTCTATCTAGCCATGAAGTAGATGCAAACTTCTTTGCAAACGTACCTTACCAAAATAACTACAATAAAGATCATGGTACAAACTTCGTAAGCTTTGCACCAGTTCACATCGAGCCATTGGCTATCTACTCTCAAAAAATTAAAGACTTGAAAGACTTGCCAAATGGCGCAAAAGTAGCAATTCCATCTGATCCAACAAACAGTGCTCGTGCACTTCTCTTATTGCAAAGTGCAGGTCTAGTAACATTGAAAGATCCAACTGGTTTGACTAACACACCATTTGATATAACTAGCAATCCTAAAAATATTCAAATTACTGAGTTAGAAGCAGCTCAAATTCCTCGTTCCATCCAAGATTTAGATGCAGCAGTAATCAATGCTAACTATGCGTTGCCAGCTGGTCTTAATCCTACAAAAGATGGCTTATTCGTAGAAAAAGCTGACTCTCCATATGCAAATCTTCTTTCCGTTAACCCTGGCGATGAAAACAAACCAGCTATCCAAAAATTAGCTAAAGCATTACAATCTCCAGAAGTTAAGAAGTTCATCGAAGAACACTACAAGGGAGCTATCATCCCAGCGTTCTAATTGATCGTTAATAATATATGTATCTGATACAATACCTTCTCATGACAAACTCTATAGATACGAAAAAGGCGTAACACCATTGGTGTTACGCCTTTTTTATTATATTATGCATCAATTGGTTTTGCATATTTTTTCCGATATGAATGTGGTGTTTCAGTGGTAGCCATTTTGAAAATTTTACAGAAATAACTAGTTCTGTTATAGCCCAATGTTTTACTGATCTGATTAACTGTTAGTTGGGAATATACTAATAGTTTTTTTGCTTCTTGTATGCGCAATAGTGTTATATATTGCACTACTGAAAGTCCCGTATCATCTTTAAAAATCTTAGAGAAGTAGGACTCACTTAAATGAATATGTTCCGAAATCCTTCTGAGCGACACTCGTTTGCTCAGATTTTTTTCTATATATAACATAGCCTTTCGAATTTCTGGACGATTAATAGGTCGTTCAGACTCCACAAAGTCTGGCAATTGTTCATAAGGCATCTCTTCTGCTATGGCATCGTTAAATGGGAAGTAGTGTTCAACCAAAATCCGTAAAACCTTTGTAGCACTGTAAATTTGTTCGGCTGTCAAAACTGGTAAGGTCCGATATAAGGCACGAAGTTTGGTGTCATCATGCCAATCGGTTTGGGTAGGAAGAATAGGTTTGATCGTCGTATCTTCTGTTTTTGTTTGACCTGCCATAATAAATCCTAAAATGGCTCCATCTTTCATAACCGGAACAGAGAAATCGATGAGGCCCATGTGACAGCGATACGGGCAGGATGATAGTTCTTTTGTAGCATCTAGGCCACCATATAAGTCGCATTGATTGCAGCGCTTGGCATAGATTGGATTGCGCCTTACAACCTTGCAAAAAGGGGAAAAGTTATATTCTTGAGATAACACTTTTCCACGATTATTAACAAAAATAGCCGCAATCTTTGTTATGTTTGTGAAATCGCGCATGATTTCATTAATAAGCTTAGTATCTTCATTCGTACAAATCATGGTAAAACCTCCAATCACAAATGTGTTAAGAGGGCTAGTAAGCACACCGCTAAAATAGCTCTACTTGCTCTCTATCTAAAGGGTAGGCTCTAAACCTGAGAAAAGAGAAAAGTGACATACCACCTAAAATTCATATACCTATAAAATTACGTTATTTCTTGCTTTTATATGTATAAGTATAACAGGATTGTCGTATTTTTGTAATAGAAAAATCGCATTTTACGAATATACATAAAAAAGTTGCATTTAATAATTTTTATAATAAAGGTAGATAAAAGCCTTATAGTACATGTGTTTAGAAAGGATTGAGTCCGATGGGTTGTGACTGAATAGCAAGGTATGCTCTATAGTAATATATGGTGTACAGAATTTAAGGTTGCATACATATGAATGATTAAAGAAATGATAAAAAATATAAAATGGTATACCGCAACATAGTTTTCTGTACATAGATACTTTCATTATACGTATGGAGGGTATTATGGCGACAACATGTGGATTAACTGAATTTGTAGGGACTAGTAAAACTGGTGATACTATTGGTCTCGTAATTGCTAACGTAGATCAACAAGTATTAGATGCGATGAAACTAAAGAAAAAATATCGTTCCATCGGTATTTTAGGTGCTCGTACTGGTGCAGGCCCACACATTATGGCTGCTGATGAAGCAGTAAAAGCGACAAATACTGAGATTGTTAGCATTGAATTACCTCGTGATACTAAAGGTGGCGCAGGCCATGGTTCATTAATTATCTTTGGTGGTGATGATGTATCCGATGTGAAACGTGCTATTGAAGTGGCATTGGCTGAAGTGGAACGCACCTTTGGCGATGTATACGCAAACGATGCTGGTCATCTTGAATTGCAATATACAGCACGCGCTAGTCATGCAGTAAATACAGCATTTG
This sequence comes from Veillonella sp. Ser01, assembly GCF_053850375.1. Lineage (NCBI taxonomy): Bacteria > Bacillati > Bacillota > Negativicutes > Veillonellales > Veillonellaceae > Veillonella > Veillonella sp. Ser01. Next base: position 401,434 of record NZ_JBSPUA010000002.1, read on the forward strand.
GCGCTCCTGAAGGTAAAGCTTTTGGCCTTATCGTAGGTGCTCCAGCAGCTATTGGTGTAGTTATGGCCGATGTAGCTGTCAAATCTGCAAACGTTGATGTAATCGGTTATGCATCTCCTTCTGCAGGTACAAGTAATTCTAACGAAGTAATTTTACAGATTTCTGGCGATTCTGGGGCTGTACGACAAGCGGTTATTTCTGCTCGTGAAGTAGGTAAACAATTGCTCGGTACGATGGGTGACGAACCAGTGAACGGAGCCCCTTCCTATATCTAATCTGAAAGGATGGTATGCCCTATGAAATCAAAACGTTTCGAAGTCTTAAGTCAACGTCCTGTCAATCAGGATGGTTATGTAAAGGAATGGGTAGAGGAAGGTTTTATAGCCATGGAATCTCCTCAAGATCCAAAGCCTAGCCTCAAAATCGAAGGTGGTCGCATCGTTGAACTCGATGGTAAACGCCGCGAAGATTTTGATCTTATCGATACATTTATTGCAAATTACGGTATCGTTCTCGATGGTGCTCAAGAAGCAATGGCAAAGGATTCAAAAGAGATTGCTAATATGATGCTTACACCATCAGTACCTCGTGAAGAAATCGTTAAGATTTGTAAATCTATTACTCCAGCGAAAATGTTGGAAGTTGTTTCTTCTATGAACGTTGTTGAAATGATGCAATGTATGCAAAAAATGCGTGCTCGTCGTACAATGGCTAACCAAGCCCATGTAACGAACGTAAACGACAATCCAGTGCAAATCGCAGCGGATGCTGCGGAAGGTGCACTTCGTGGGTTTGCAGAAGAAGAAACAACAGTAGCCGTTGCTCGTTACGCACCACTTAATGCGATTAGCTTACTCGTAGGCTCTCAATGTGGTCGACCAGGCGTATTGACCCAATGCTCCTTGGAAGAAGCAACAGAATTGGAACTTGGCATGCGTGGCTTCACAGCATATGCAGAAACAATTTCCGTATATGGTACAGAAGACGTATTTACCGATGGTGATGATACACCTTGGTCTAAAGGATTTCTCGCATCTGCTTATGCATCTCGTGGTCTTAAAATGCGCTTTACTTCTGGTACAGGCTCTGAAGTACAAATGGGCCAAGCAGAAGGTAAGTCTATGTTATACCTTGAAATCCGTTGCCTATACATCACAAAAGGCGCTGGCGTACAAGGTATCCAAAATGGTTCTGTAAGCTGTATCGGTATTCCAGCAGCTGTACCTTCTGGTATCCGCGCTGTATTAGCAGAAAACCTTGTAGCAGCAATGCTCGACCTAGAATGTGCATCTAGTAATGACCAAACATTCAGTCATTCTGATTTGCGTAGAACAGCTCGTACATTGATGCAATTTGCACCAGGTACTGACTTTATCTGTTCTGGTTATAGCTCTACACCAAACTATGACAACATGTTTGCTGGGTCCAACTGGGATGCAGAGGACTATGATGACTGGACAGTTATCCAACGTGACCTTAAGGTAAATGGCGGTCTTATCCCTGCTCGCGAAGAAGAAGTAGTAGCAGTTCGTAATAAAGCGGCTCGTGCACTACAAGCTTTGTTCAAAGCATTAGGTTTGCCTCCGATTACAGATCAAGAGGTAAAGGCTGCTACATATGCAAATGGCTCTAAAGACATGCCTCCTCGCGACAAGGTTGCAGATATTAAAGCGGCTCAAGACTTGTTGAACCGCGGTGTTACAGGCGTTGACTTTGTAAAAGGCTTAGCTAAAGAAGGTCATCAAGATGTAGCACAAAGTATTTTGAACCTATTAAAACAAAAAATCTCCGGCGATTACTTACAAACATCGGCCATCTTTGACCGTGATTTCAACGTTATCTCCGCGATTAACAATAGAAATGACTATCAAGGTGTTGGCACAGGTTATCGTGTGGAAGGTGAAGATTGGGAACGCATTAAAGATATTCCAAACGCCATTGATCCACGGGATATATAAGGAGGTGTCATGATGGCTGAAATTAACAGAGATGTATTACGTTCTATTATCCTAGACGTTTTACAAGAAATGGGTGGTGTTCATGAAGCACCACAATTCAAGGTTAGTGCTGGTGAAAGCACAACACCAAGTGCGACTCCTCGACATGAAGATCCAACTGGTGACGATAGCTGGCTCCAAACTGGTGGCCCTGCACAACCTGGTACAAGCGCAGATGAAGTAGTTATTGCTGTTGGCCCTGCCTTTGGCCGTAGTCAACGACAAACTATCGTTGGTGTACCGCATCAAGAGGTAATTCGCCAATTAGTAGCTGGTATCGAAGAAGAAGGGCTAAAAGCTCGTGTAATTCGCGTATACCGTTCCTCTGACGTAGCGGCCGTAGCCGTTGAAGGCGATTCTATTTCTGGATCTGGTGTATGCATCGGTATTCAATCTAAAGGTACAACCTTGATTCACCAACGCGATTTACAACCACTTTCAAATTTGGAATTATTCCCTCAAGCACCTCTATTAACAGCTGAAACATACCGTGCTATCGGTAAAAATGCTGCTAAATATGCTAAGGGCGAATCCCCAACACCAGTACCAACATTGAACGATCAAATGGCTCGTCCAAAATACCAAGCATTATCTGCATTGCTTCATATCAAGGAAACTAAGCATGTAGTAAAAGGTAAGCCAGCTGATGAAGTTCGTGTCACTGTATAAGGAGGTTTACTATGGCTAACGAATTAGAAGCCTTAATTCGGCAGATCGTATCTGAAATAGAAGGGGCAAAGGGAAATACCACACAATACTCTGCGCCTCATACATCATCTACACCTAATACAACCGTTGTAGATAGGGTGGCTACCATCGAGGATTATCCGATTGCTAAAAAACATCCAGAATGGATTGATCTTGGTCAAGGTCGAGACTTAAGCCATATTACGATGGATAACGTAATGGCTGGACATATCACAATGGACGATTTAAAAATTTCTCCATCTATTTTAAAAGCTCAAGGTCAAATTGCTAAGGCTGGGGGCCGAGATCAAATTGAACTCAACTTCTCGCGCGCTGCAGAAATGACGAAGGTAAGTGATAAACGTTTACTTGAAATGTATAATGCACTTCGCCCATATCGTTCTTCCAAACAAGAACTGTTAGATATTGCTAGCGAACTTGATGGTTTAGGGGCTCCAATTTGTGCAAACTTTGTACGAGAAGCTGCAGAAAATTACGAACGTCGTAAAAAACTAAAAGGTGATAATTAACCTATAGGAGATGTCATTATGAAACGAATTGTTGGCATCGATATCGGAAACTCTACAACAGAAGCGGCCTTGGCCGAAATTCATAGCAATGGAGAGGTAAAGTTCTTATCTTCTGCCATAGCTAGTACCACAGGTATTAAAGGAACACGCGAAAATATCGTAGGTCTTATGGATGCCCTCAAGTCGCTAATCAGGTCTGCTAATCTTACACTACGAGACGTTGACTTAGTTCGCATTAATGAGGCTACACCAGTTATCGGTGATGTGGCCATGGAAACGATTACAGAAACCATAATTACAGAATCTACCATGATTGGTCACAATCCTAAAACTCCTGGTGGGTTAGGCCTTGGCGTAGGCTATACGGTTCCCATTGAGCAACTGATTGATAAGCCACAAGGTCAGCCATACATCGTGGTAGCTCCAAAGATTATCGATTTTGAATTGGTAGCACAGCTAATTAATGCGTACTGTAAACGAGGTTATGATATTCGAGCTGCTATTCTTCAAGCCGATGACGGCGTACTCGTTAACAATCGATTGGATCATAAAATTCCTATCGTAGACGAGGTTGCGTATATCGATAAAATCCCAATGGGCATGCTTTCTGCTGTAGAGGTTGTAGAACCGGGGCAAGTAGTATCACAATTATCGAATCCTTATGGAATTGCCACTGTATTTGAGCTTTCACCAGAGGAAACAAAGAATATTGTACCTATCGCTAGAGCTCTTATCGGAAATCGCTCAGCTGTAGTCATCAAAACACCGGCAGGGGACGTTAAGGAGCGGGTAATACCGGCAGGATCCATCATTGTTATGGGGAATGACCGAACTGTATCCGTTGATGTATCTGCTGGGGCAGAGAGGATTATGGAAACTCTCGAATCTGTTCATCCTATCGATGATATTAGTGGTGAAGCCGGTACGAACGTAGGTGGCATGCTTGAAAAGGTTCGCCTTACAATGGCTCAATTGACGAATAAATCCCCTCAAGATGTATTTATCCAAGATTTGCTAGCCGTAGATGTAGCTGTTCCTATCAATGTAAAGGGCGGCCTTGCAGGTGAGTTCTCTATGGAACAAGCCGTAGGCATTGCCTCCATGGTTAAGTCAGATCATCTACAAATGGAAATCATTGCAAAGCAGGTAGAAAAAGAGTTAGGCGTACCAGTTGAAATCGGTGGTGAAGAGGCTGAATCAGCTATCTTAGGCGCTTTGACTACACCGGGGACAGCAAAACCAATGGCCATACTCGATCTAGGGGCGGGCTCAACTGATGCATCCATCATTAACCAAGAAGGAAAAATTAAAGCCATTCATCTTGCAGGGGCAGGAAATATGGTAACTATGCTCATCAATTCTGAACTTGGTTTAGAGGATATGCATATTGCAGAAGCCATCAAACGAGACCCATTGGCTCAAGTACTCAGTGTATATCACATTCGTCACGAAGATGGAACGGTGCAGTTCTTTAATGAACCGCTGTCGGCAGCATTGTTTGGTCGCGTTGTTATCGTCACTCCTGATGGGCTTATTCCAGTAGAACGAGATATTCCTTTAGAAACGATTAAGCGTGTGCGCCAAACTGCAAAGAGACGAGTATTTGTAACAAATTCGCTCCGCGCCTTGGCATCTGTTAGTCCTACTCATAATGTGCGAGATATACCATTCGTAGTTATCGTAGGTGGTTCTGCATTAGACTTTGAAATTCCTCAACTCGTAACCGATGCACTTTCACAATATGCATTAGTAGCGGGGCGAGGCAACATTCGAGGCGTTGAAGGGGCACGAAATGCGGTAGCAACAGGATTGGTATTATCCTATGCACAGAAGGGAGGCCTATGATGGATCAAAGTATCGTCAGTAAGCCAACCATATTGCTGTATACTACAGAGCATATCAGTGAGGATATACTAAAACCCGTACTATATGGAATTGAAGAGGAAGGTCTTCCTGTTGTCATTGAGTCCCATAGTGGTACGCATATGACATTGGCCGACCTAGCATCTCGTAATTCGGCTTTATCTGTTGGGATAGGCGTTGATGATGAGGCGATTGTGTTGACCTATAAAAACATACCAATGCATCAATTTATTTATCGACTTACGAGCTATGCTCAATATCCAGATAGCTTACGCACCTTGGGTGTCAATGCAGCCCGCCTTGTAAAAGGTAATCCTTTCGTTTCTGATGAACGATTGGAAGTAGCTTTTTAAATCTAACTAACTTTAGAGGTGGTGCATATGGCTATTTATACGAAAACCGGTGATGCAGGTACAACGGCCTTATTTGATGGCACTAGAGTACCTAAAAATTCACTTCGTGTGGACACATATGGAACCTTTGATGAATTAAATGCACAGGTTAGTGTATGTGAGAAATTAGTCGTCTCACCAGACAATAAACATGTGCTTCACACATTACAACATCAGCTATTCCGCTTATGTGCGGAGATAGCTACGCCTCATGTGGAAAATTTAAGTGAAAGTAGCAATCTAATTTCACAACAAGATATAAGCGAATTGGAATACATGATCGATGACTATACTAAGCGATTGCCACAGCAACATAGCTTTATATTAAGCGGAAATTATCTATCTGCTGCAGAGCTACACGTGGCGCGTACCATTTGTCGTCGTGGTGAACGATTGCTTATAAGCTTAGGTTCTGTAGAGCCTATTCGCGATGAGGTTCGTAAATTTATTAATCGACTATCTGATGCTCTATATATCATGGCTCGCATGGAAGACTATATACAATTTGTAGAAACAATTGTAGAACGCGTTTCAGAACGTGTAGCAACTAGTCGTGAGGAAATACTGACAGAAAGCACTCAATGCGTAAGTAATATAGAGCATACTGCTGAAAGTGGAGTTATTTATATGTCAACTGGGACAGAGTTAGAGCGTATTATGACGAAGCTTTCACAAGCGGCATTGGACTACGCTCAGTCCATAGGCGTACCTATCGTTGTATCTATAGTAGATGCAAACGGTGTATTAATGTATTTCCAACGTATGTCAGATGCATTGCTCATCAGTAACGACATCGCACAGGCAAAGGCGTACACCGCAGTGGCGCTTAAATCAGCAACTCATGAAATACATCCAAGCGCGCAGCCTGATGGCGATCTATTCAACATAGAATCCATGGTAAACCGTAAAATTTGCACCTTTGGTGGCGGATATCCAATCATCATGAATGGAAAGATGATTGGTGGACTCGGCATTAGCGGTGGTACCGTGGCACAGGATATGGACATTGCATCTCATGCATTACAATCTCTGTTAACTCAATGAGGTGAAAACAATGGACGTAACGCAAATGTATATTAGTGAGTTTGTTGGTACTGCCGTTTTAATTGCATTTGGTAATACTACCAATGCATCTATCTTGTTAAAGAAAACCATTGTTAGTATTTTTGGTACTAACTGGCTACACATTATCTTCGGATGGGCATTTGCCGTATCCTTTGGTGTATATGTAGGGATTACACTTGGTGGCCCGGGGCATTTGAACCCTGCCGTTACCTTTGCTCTTGCTGTAGCAGGTATATTCCCTTGGGATCAAGTCATTCCCATGTCCATAGCTCAAATTGCAGGTGGTTTTACAGGTGCTGCCATTGCTGCATTGTTCTATTATCCACACTTTAAAGTAACCGGTCCTGACGAAGGAAACTGTGTAGGGATTTTTGCAACAGGTCCAGCAATCGATAATAAACCTTTCAATTTGATATCTGAAATCATAGCAACATTTATGTTTATGCTAGCGATTCTCTGCTTAGGAAAAATGGCCGATGGTTTAGCACCTATGGTCATCGGTATTTTGGTAGCATCCATTGGTATGTCCTTTGGTGCAACTACTGGATATGCATTAAATCCAGCCCGTGACTTTGGTCCGCGGTTAGCATATTTCTTATTACCGATTCCTAATAAAGGAACTGCGAACTGGCAATATGCATGGGTACCATTTATTGGCCCATTGATTGGGGCAAGCTTAGCCGTGTTGTTCTTCCAATTAGTGGCACCTTAACTATAGCTAGAGTATATAAAACAACGACAAACTATAACATGTCAGTATAGTTTAAAGAATACATATTACATTAGGAGGAGATTATATGGCCTTTCAAGAGGTAATTGATGCAAAACAGCGCATCATACAAGAATTTGTACTGGAAAGCAGGTTACGATAGCCCATGTTATTGCCAATCCTAAGCCAGATCTATTTAGAAAAATGGGACTTGAGGAAAAAGGGCGCAATGCCATTGGAATTCTTACCATAACACCTGGCGAAGGGACCATTATTGCAGCCGATATTGCAAGTAAATCTGGTGATATCGAAATCGGTTTCATCGATAGATTTTCGGGTGCACTTCTCATAACTGGTGATGTATCTGCTGTTGAATCTGCTTTGCGCAGCGTAATTGAAGGTCTGCAACGCATATTAGGATTCTTCCCAACGGATTTAACAAGATCCTAATGAAAGGGTAATTATGAGCACCGAAAAGAAAGAAAAACGCATCCTTCTAGTAGGTCGTAGCGGTTGTGGTAAGACTACATTAGCAGATACGATTACTCATGGCTCGGCTACGTATCATAAGACACAAGCCATAACGAGAGTGGGAAACTTCATCGATACCCCTGGAGAATATATGGAGAATCCTAATTACTATCGAGGCATCATCTTGCACGCCTATGATGCGGACATAGTGATTTTCATGATTCCTGCAGGTGATGAAACAACCATATTTCCACCAAACTTTGGAAACTCCTTAAATCGTGAGGTTATAGGGGTTGTATCAAAGGTGGATACGGGTAAAGATGTTGAGGCGCCTCGGCGCAATCTTAAACTAGCGGGAGCTACTAATATTTTTGAAATATCAGTTCACGACGAAGAGTCGTTAAAACAATTATGTAACTACATATACGGTTAGTTGAAAGAAGGTTTTTCCATGGACAAAGTGTTTGAAGAACAACTTAATCAATTTATTTTAAATAAGGCGATCATTCCAAAAAGCTTGGGTCTATGGGAACGATATTTCAAAAAGATGTGTCTCGCTTGGCAAGATATGAAACCTGAGATTCAGGCTCAGCATATTATCTTTTCTGCAGATAATGGTATTTCCGTAGATGGTCTAATCGGTTATAACTATGAGATTACTCGTAAACAGTCTCAGAATATGATTGATGGTAAAAGTGCAGTTGCTAATTACTGTATCTTTAACCATATTCCTTATGAAGTGGTAGATGTAGGCATTGCGTGCCCACAAGGTATTGGGATAAATCGAAAGGTAGCTCAAGGCACAAAGAATATATTAGATGGTGCCGCTATGAGTGCTGAAGAGTTTGACCTAGCATACCAAGCTGGATATAACCGAGTTGTTTACTATGCAGAATCGGGTATCAATCTATTTTCCTTTGGCGAAATGGGTGTTGGTAATACGACTACTTCAGCAGCTGTCCTAAGTGGTCTCACAAAACTAGACCCACGGATAACTGTAGGTCCTGGATCTGGCCCTGATGAAGAGGCGTACATGAATCAAAAACGGGAGTTTGTACGTACTGCATTATCTCATCATAAGGGACACTTAAATAGTCCTAAAGAGGTAATTAGTCGCGTAGGTGGCTTTGATATAGCCGCTATTACAGGTGCTATGGTAGCTTGTACAGACTTACATATCCCATTTGTAATCGATGGATATATTACAGCCGTTGCCATGGCTTGTGCTACTCAAATGAATGGAGACGCTCCATTATACGGTATTCCATCTCATTATTCTCGCGAGGTAGGGATGGCCGCAGCATTGGCTTATGCAAATATTCGTCTTGATGAAGTTCCAATCCATGGACAAATGGCGTTAGGTGAAGGTACTGGTGCTGTACTCATGGTACAACTACTTAAAACAGCGCACTTTGCCTTTATGAATATAGGTACCATGGTGGAACTATTAGAAAAATAAATTTGTAATCTTTATTCTATGTTTTGTAAAAGGAGAGAAAACAGATGACACAAGAAGCATTAGGTATGGTGGAAACTAAGGGCCTAGTAGGCGCTATTGAAGCAGCTGATGCAATGCTTAAAGCAGCTAATGTGGAACTCGTAGGCAATGAAAAAATTGGCTCTGGTCTCGTTACTGTTATGGTTCGTGGTGATGTAGGTGCTGTAAAAGCTGCTGTAGACGCAGGTGCAGCTGCTGCAGAACGGGTAGGCATTGTTATCTCTACTCATGTAATTCCAAGACCACATAAAGATGTAGAAGGTATTTTACCAACAAAGGGTGAATAATTATGGCCGATACTAAAAGTCTGGTAGACGAGATTTTAAAGCGCGTATTGATGCGTATCGATAGTGCTGATTTAAGCAAAACTTCAGGCGCGACTAGTAATGCATCATGTGCTTCGGCACCTGTAAGTTCACCTGCTGTAAGTCAACTACAAACTTCTATGATTACTGAACACGTAGGTAGCACTACAACAGGCGATACAATTGGTCTCGTAATTGCCAATGTTGATAGTCAAGTATTGGAAGCTATGAAGCTCACTAAGTCATATCGATCCATCGGTATCTTAGGTTCACGTACAGGTGCAGGGCCGCAAATTATGGCCGCTGATGAAGCTGTAAAAGCAACGAATACAGAGATTGTTAGCATTGAGCTTGCCCGTGATATGAAGGGCGGCGCTGGTTCTGGTTCCCTTATCATATTTGGTGGCGATGACGTATCCGATGTAAGACGTTCTGTGGAAGTAGCTTTACGTGAATTAGAACGCACCTTTGGCGAAGTATATATGAATGACGCAGGCCATGTGGAGGTCCAATATACAGCGCGTGCAGGAGAAGCCTTAGTCACTGCTTTTGGGACACCAGAAGGTAAAGCCTTTGGGTTATTAGTAGGTGCCCCAGCAGCAATAGGTGTAGTTATGGCAGATACAGCAGTTAAATCAGCTAATGTAGATGTGGTAGATTATCAGTCTCCATCGAGCTCAGATATGTCAAATGAAGTTGTTTTACTAATTTCTGGTGACTCTGGCGCTGTTAAACAAGCTGTAAAAGCAGCACGTGATGTGGGGTTAGCGTTACTAGAAACTATGGGAGAAAGACCTAAAAACAAAGGTAATGCTTACATCATCTAATGAATGATATTTTGACTCAAGAACCAGAGTTAAAAGATTTGATTCGTCAAATGTTAGTAGATATGCAATGTAGCTAACATTATAGGAATGCATGAATCCTAGGTGCGAATCAGCAAAGGAATAAATGTCGGGAGGTGGCATGGTGAAAGATTCACTAGGGTTACTAGAAGTAGCTGGTTTGCTGGGGGCTATCACCGCATCAGATGCAATGGTTAAAGCTGCAAATGTACGGCTCATAGGAATAGAAAAGGCGAGAGGACTTGGCTGGATGACCGTAAAGGTAACTGGTGATGTGGCAGCTGTTGAAGCAGCTGTTCAAACAGGTGTGGCGATTACAAAAGGGATGAAATTGTATGTAGCTCACAAAGTAATTCCTCGACCTGCAGAAGGCTTAGTAGAATCCTTTAATGATGATTTTACAGATAAGCCGGCTAAGGTAGCTGATGAAACAGAGAAACCCCAATTAGATGAGAAGGTTATTGAGGTGTTAGATGAGATAGTATCTACGATCATAGAACCGAAAAGTTCTAAATCAACAGGTACAAAGAAAACAACACCAAAGAACAACCCTAAAAAGAAATAAAGTAGTAAGAAATAAAGGAGATTATCATGAATAACGCATTAGGCATGGTAGAAACAAAAGGTTTAGTAGGCGCAATTGAAGCGGCTGACGCAATGGTAAAAGCAGCTAACGTTACATTAGAAGGTACTGAAAAAATCGGTTCCGGTCTTGTAACAGTAATGGTTCGAGGTGATGTAGGCGCTGTAAAAGCCGCTGTTGATGCGGGCTGTGCAGCAGCACAAAAAGTAGGTGAAGTAGTATCTACTCATGTCATTCCACGCCCTCATAGCGATGTAGAATTGATCTTACCTAAGAAAGGATAATAGCTTATGGATCGGGAACAGATTCGTGCTATCGTACGAGAAGTGATCGAAGCCATGTTCGAATCGTCCATTCCCGTAGGTGTGAGCAATAGACATGTCCATCTATGTCAGGAGGACTGGGATATATTATTCCCTAACCAGGCTATTACTAAAAAAAGTGACTTAAAACAAACTGGAGAGTTTGCTTCAGAACAAACAGTTACTTTAGTGGGGCCTAAAGGGGTCATTCAAAATGTCCGCGTATTAGGTCCTCTTAGAAAACAGTCACAAGTAGAGGTGTCTTTGACCGATGCTCGTGCATTGGGTATAAAACCTCCTATTGTGCTATCTGGTCATTTAGAATCAGCCGTAGAGATTACTCTATGTACTGAAAATGGAGAAATTACAAAACCTATTTGCATCGTTGCAAAACGACATATTCATATGTCTCCTGATGATGCAAAACGGCTTTCTGTAAACGATGGCGACAGCGTAAATGTTGAAATTCAAACATCAGAGCGCACCACTGTATTTGGTGATGTCATCGTTCGGGCCGTACCCGGATTTGTTCTAGAACTCCATATTGATACAGATGAGGCAAATGCTGCCAATGTACAAGGTACAGTGATGGCGAGAATTGTACAGTAAAGTAGGTGATATGATGAAAGGTTTGAAAAAGGCAAATAATACCTTGCAAGAGTTCTCTGATCTTGTAGAGTCCAAACAAGTGAGCTCGCATAATCAAAAGAATTTACGCGTAGGCATTGACCTTGGTACATCATCTATTGTCCTATCCGTAGTAAACGATAAAGGTAAACCTATATATGGTGCCTTTGAATACAACGAATCTATTCGAGATGGCCTTGTAGTTGACTATGTGGGCGCTGTTACGATTACGCGAGAGCTAAAGGCTAAGGCGGAAGCAGCCTTAGGTACAGAACTTGTATATGCCGCAGCAGCTGTTCCACCTGGAACGATAGGCAAAAATAAAGATGTAGTAGGTCATGTTCTTGAAAGTGCCGGTTTTGAAGTAACCTGCATTCTAGACGAACCTACCGCTGCTGCTAATGTGCTAGGTATCACCGATGGCGCTGTTATCGACGTCGGTGGTGGTACTACGGGCATAAGCATTTTAAAAGATGGCCGAGTTGTATATACCGTAGATGAGCCTACAGGAGGCACCCATATGAACCTTGTTATTAGCGGGGCCTATGGCATCTCTATTCCTGAAGCAGAGGCTTATAAGCGCAATGAAGCGAATAAACGCGATGTATATGCAACCATACGGCCGGTTGTAGAGAAAATGGCAGCTATTTCTAAGCGTGCGTTACAAGAGGGTGGCTATGAAAAGGGGACTCCCATTATTGTTGTAGGTGGTGCTTCTAATTTTGAGGAGTTTACAAAAACTTTCAGTCAATATATAGGATTACCCGTAGATAAGCCATTATATCCAGAGTTTGTAACGCCCTTAGGGATTGCCATGGGAAGTGAGCATTAATATGGATGTATTAGTTAAACTGGTGCTAGAACGCCTAGAAAAGCGCATGACATCCACTGCTACTTTTATGGTCACAGAGTGCAATAGCTATGATGAGCATATATTGTTGCAGAATCAACTCATTTCTTTCAGTGGTATAGATTATGGTCATATACGAGAGTTAATGTGCGATACATTGGTGCCTTGGGTTGCCTATTTGCATCGTGCATTAGCGTATGACTGTGAGGTGACGATACACCTAGCAGTTCCTGTAACCTCGTTGATGAATCCATCAGTTATTCTAGATTGGCCTATCAAATTTCTAGATAAATTTGGTCGTCCTATATATGCCAGTCATCAAGCGTGGATAACGGCCTCTTTTGTTAGATCTTGTGAAAGTCAGTCTATTATCGTCATATATAGGGGACAACGGTTCACCATGGCTGCTCGAGATGAAATTGAGCGCTTAGGTATCACAATAATTGAAGGGAACGAGAAGTATGCAAGTCGGTAAAGTTGTGGGTAGTATTGTATCTACTCAAAAGCATGAATCTCTAAAGGGAATGAAACTGATGATGGTAGATATTCTCGATGGAGAACAAGAGTTGACGGGGCGCATAGAAATCGCCGTCGATACAGTATGTGCTGGTGAAGGTGAATATGTGCTTCTAACTCGAGGCTCATCGGCACGGCATATTTTCGAAGATGATAAAGGCACCGCAGTAGATTGTGCTATTGTGGGTATTATTGATAGTTTTGAAAAATAGTTGTATAGGAAATAGCTGGTGCCAGAGTTAAACCTAGTTATTGTGTCACATCATGAATGTATCCTTGATTGTGTACACCGTTAGTTGACATGGTCATTGCATCAGCAATGCAACCTATATGGAGGTTCATGATGGAAAACAATACACAGTTGAAAGAAATGATCCGCTCCATGGTTATAGATGTATTACAGGGGCAAAAGCAAGAAATGGCCTCATCACAACCTATTAAACAAGCGCCTAGAGGTCAAGTTGAGCCAGGCGTATTTGATACAGTTGATGAAGCAATTCAAGCTGCAAAAGCAGCACAAGCGCGCTTTGAAGATTGCACCTTAGCAACCCGTGAAAAGGTAATAGCAGACATCCGTGCTGCCATGCGTCCACGAGTACAAGACTTGGCTCAGAAAACCGTTGAAGAAACGGGGATGGGTCGCGTTGCGGATAAAGTACTAAAATTAAATCTAACACTCGATAAAACACCGGGCGTAGAAGATCTCGTTACAGAGTGTGAAACAGGCGATAATGGTATGACATTATACGAATTGTCTGCTTATGGTGTTATTGGTGCTGTTACGCCAAGTACGAATCCAGCGGAAACATTAATATGTAATACAATAGGTATGCTAGCCGCAGGGAATGCTGTATTCTTTAGTGTTCATCCTGGTGCTAAGCATCTTAGTCGATTGCTAGTTAGTGAACTTAATCAAATCATCGCCAAATCGATTGGCATTGAAAACCTTATTGTTACACTTCGAGAGCCATCTATTGAGTCTGCTCAAGAGATGATGCTACATCCAGATGTGAGCCTATTAGTTGTTACTGGAGGTCCTGGTGTAGTAAAACAAGCGCTTCAAAGTGGTAAAAAGGTTATCGGTGCTGGTGCAGGCAATCCACCGGCCTTTGTAGATGAAACGGCAGATATTAAAAAGGCCGCTCAAGATATTGTTCTCGGCGCTAGTCTAGATAATAATATTCTATGTATCGCTGAAAAGAGCGTTGTAGCCATGCGCCAAATCGAGCCACAGCTAGTTCAAGAAATGGTAAAAGCAGGTTGTGTTCTCCTTGAAAATCAACAAGATATTCAACGCCTAGTCGATTTAACCGTGTTACCGAATGGGACACCAAATAAAAAATTTGTCGGTAAAAATGCAAGCGTTATTCTTGATGCTGCACATATTCCGTACAATGGTGATCCACGGTTAATTATCATGCGGGCTCCAAAAAATCATCCCTTTGCAGTAATTGAGATGTTAATGCCTATTTTACCTGTTGTTACAGTAGATAGCTTTGACGAAGGTCTTGATGTATGCTTGATGTTAGAAGCAGGCTTACATCATACAGCCACAATGCATTCCTTGAATATGGAACGCCTCAACCGGATGGCTCGTAAAATGAAAACTTCCATTTTTGTTAAGAATGGTCCGTCCTATGCAGGGCTTGGATTTAGCGGTGAGGGTACGACAACCTTTACAATCGCTACACCTACTGGGGAATCTACTACATCGGCTCGTTGCTTTGCGCGACGTCGTAGATGTTGCTTAACAACAGGATTTAATATTCGATAGGTGGTGAGCATATGAATCAATGGACTTTTCCAACCCAGATTTATGCAGGGCCAGATTCGTTGAATCGTCTTACGGAGTTTTCTAATGAATCTATATTTATCATATGCGATCCATTTTTAAAAGATTCTCCAAGCCTTACATATGTGATGGGGTTAATGGACAGTAAAAATAAGGTAACCATCTATACTGATGTAGTACCTGATCCACCCATAACGCATGTAGTAAAGGGTATTGAGTTTATGGAAGGCATTAAACCAACTGTAATCATTGCCATAGGTGGGGGCTCCTGTATCGATATGAGTAAGGGCATGGCTTACTTTGGTCGTAAGTTAAAGCATATGGATATCAAATCCTTTATTGCTGTTCCTACTACTAGTGGAACTGGATCAGAAGTGACCTCTTTTGCTGTTCTTACAGATAGCGAAACACAAATTAAATATCCTCTTGTGGATGATGCGGTATTACCAGATGAAGCATTATTAACGCCATTATTTGTAAAAACATCTCCACCAAGTGTTACTGCATTCAGTGGTATGGATGTGCTAGTTCACGCATTGGAAGCCTATGTAGCAACGGCTGCAAATAATTTTACTGATGCGTTGGCACAACAGGCGATTGAGCTAGTCTTTACTTACTTACCAAGATGTCATAAGCCAACAGCAACAGAGCAAGATAGAATGTCTATGCATGAGGCTTCATGTTTAGCAGGTCTATCCTTTAACAAGGCCGGATTAGGTATAGTTCATGCCATGGCTCATCAGTTGGGAGGACAATTTCATGTGCCTCATGGTCTAGCTAACAGTATGCTTTTGCTTTATGTAATTGGATTTAATTGCTCTCGTAACCAAGAGGTGGCCAAGAAATATGCCCATCTATCTGCTAAGTTGGGCTTTGCATCGCATAAAGCATCCGATGGAGATAAAATAGGTGCATTACTAGAGGCGATTATAAAACTACAACGAACTTTAGAATGTCCAATGACACTGACTGAATTTGGTGTAGATAAGGCTACATCTGAACCAAAACTTAACCTCATGGCAGATAGAGCACTAGAGGATATGTGTTATAGATTTAATCCATACCCAGCTAACCATGATGATCTTATCGGATTATATAAAAAGGTTTTGTAACCTATATAGAGTGAATAATAAAACTCAAAAGTATATAATGAACAATACAAATACAAGAGGCTTCAATGATTTCATGGAAGCCTCTTTTTGTATTCCCTTATTCTTGTTAATTGAAATAGAAATAGAAATAATATTTACCTATTTGTTGCTTAAGTTATGTGCTGTTAGGTACACTTTTTTTCATCTTAGAATGATATAATAAATTTTACATCCTATCTCGATGTAGAGGTGTTATTCAAATTTAGTCATATTCCGTATAACTCATTGGAATATAGAAAAACATAGATTTTATCTACATTTGTTGTATAATATGTATAGGATATTTAAAAAATTAGATGTTTTTGTGAAAGCCTATCCTTATCTAAGTTTAATTAGATGTTTGGTGCATTTTATTTTAGATTCATGCTCAATGTACTACTTTCACAATATGAGTATGATCTTGTGTGGTCATACGTTTTTTGAAAAGAGAGGTATTTATGCAACACATGCTACGCATGGGTATTGACGTGGGCTCTACAACTGTTAAAGTTGTACTATTAGACGAACACGATAATTATTTGTATAAAAAGTACATACGCCATTATGCAAACATTTTGGACACCGTATATACCTTGCTCCAAGAGGCTCAAGTGGGCCATGAAAATGATCAAGTTCATGTATGTATTACAGGTTCTGGTGGTATGGCGATGGCTGAAAAGGTACGCATTCCATTCGTGCAAGAGGTTATTGCTGAAACACGTGCCGTAAAAGCGTTGTATCCAGAAACTGATGTTATCATCGAACTTGGTGGTGAAGATGCGAAGGTAACCTATTTAGGTCAAACGGCAGAACACCGTATGAATGGTTCTTGTGCAGGTGGTACAGGTGCTTTCATCGACCAAATGGCGACTTTATTGCAAACTGATGCATCTGGTCTTAACCAATTGGCCATGAATGCTGATACGATTTATCCAATTGCAGCACGCTGTGGCGTATTTGCTAAAACAGACGTACAAGCTTTGTTAAACCAAGGCGCATCTCATGAAAATATTGCAAAATCCGTATTCCAAGCTATTGTAAACCAAACAATTGCGGGCCTTGCATGCGGTCATAAAATCGAAGGTAATGTAGCATTCCTTGGGGGGCCGTTAACATTCTTGTCCGAACTTCGTCAATGTTTCTGCGATACCTTAGAACTAGATGAAGCGCATCGCATTATCCCTGAAAATGGTGAATTATTCATCGCCTTAGGGGCGGCTTTAATGAAAGAAGACTGTCGTGAGATTACGGTTGGTCAATTAACAAAGGAAATTGGTGCCCTTATCGGTATTCCTATGGAGGCTACAGATCGTGTAGAACCTCTATTTAAAAATGAACAAGAATTAGAAGAATTCCGCGCTCGTCACGCTAAGGCGGTAACGCCAAAAGCGAATATTGAAGATGCGCAAGGTCCATGTTACCTTGGTATTGATGCGGGTTCTACCACACTTAAGGTAGTTCTCATCAACAGTAATAAGGAAATCATATTCTCTCACTATGGTCCTAACCATGGTAAACCATTAGAAAAATCTCGTGAAATGATCGAGAAGATTTATGAACTGTTACCAAAAGGCGCGTATATTGCGCATTCTGGTGTAACTGGTTACGGCGAAGCGTTCCTTAAACGCGCCCTTGGCATCGATATTGGTGAAGTAGAAACAATGGCTCACTATCGTGCAGCACGTTTCTTCTGTCCAGATGTATCCTTTATCTTGGATATCGGCGGTCAAGATATGAAATGCTGTAAGGTTCGCGATGGTTACATCGAAGATATCGTATTGAACGAAGCGTGCTCCTCTGGTTGTGGCTCCTTCATCGATACATTCGCATCCGGTCTACGCATTCCAATCGATCAATTCGCGAAGGAAGGTTTATTGGCATCCTTGCCAATCGACTTGGGTTCTCGTTGTACTGTATTTATGAACTCTAAGGTTAAGCAGGCTCAAAAAGAAGGTGCTACGGTACAAGATATCGCAGCAGGCCTTGCTTATTCTGTTATTAAAAATGCCCTTTATAAGGTTCTTAAGGTAAAAGACCCTAAAGAATTGGGTGATCATATCGTTGTACAAGGCGGTACATTCTACAACGAATCTGTTTTGCGTGCCTTCGAAAAATTGATGGGCGTAGAAGTAATTCGTCCTGACGTATCTGGCTTGATGGGTGCATATGGTATGGCTCTTCTTGCTGCTGAAACGGCAGAAGAGTTACAAAAGGAAAAAAGCACTTTGCTCGATAGTGATGGTCTTAACTCCTTACAAGTATCTACGACAATGCGTAATTGTGGACTTTGCTCCAATAACTGTATGCTTACTATCAATGCTTTCTCTGATGGTCGTACTTACGTAACGGGTAACCGTTGCGACCGCGGTGCGGGGGGTATGATTCAAGAGGAACGCAAAGCAGTTCCTAACTTAGTAGACGTTAAATTGCGTCGTTACTTCGACTATTATTTGAAGAAAAATATTCCAGAGTTCGAAGGTAAAATGCGCGTAGGTATTCCTCGTGTCCTCAACATGTATGAGGATTTCCCATTCTGGTTTACATTCTTTAATACACTTGGCTATGAAGTAATTCTTTCCGATTACACTACAAAGGAACAATATAACAAGGCTATTGATACGATTCCATCCGATACAGCTTGCTACCCAGCAAAAGCGGTACATGGTCATATTCGTGACCTTGCAAATGCACAAGTAGACTTTGTTTGGTACCCTTGTATTCAACATGGCCCTAAGGAATTTAGCCGCGACAATAATTACCATTGTCCAATGGTTATTTCCTATCCAGAACTTATCAAAAACAACATGCAGGAGGTTCTGGGGGATACTCCATTCCACGCACCATTCTTGCCATTGGCTGATAAGAAATCTCTTGTTCCTGCTCTTGTGAAAGCATTGGACTTCTTGAATCTCAAGAAGAAAGATATTGCTAACGCTGTTGAAAAAGCGTGGGAAGAACAAGAAAATTGTAAGGCTTCTTACCGTGAAACGACAAAGAAAACAGTATCTCGCCTCGTAGCAGAACAAATTCCTACTATCGTATTGGCTGGCCGTCCATACCATTTGGACTCTGGTATTAATCACGGTATCCCAGAGCTTATTACATCCCTTGGCATGGCTGTTCTTACGGAAGATGGCGTTGCACCACTTGGTAATGAAATTAAGCATCTACGTGTTGTAGACCAATGGTCTTACCATAGCCGTCTATACCGCGCTGCTGAATTCGTAAGTAGAACAGAAGGCTTCCAAATTGTTGAGCTTAACTCCTTTGGTTGCGGTCTCGATTCTATTGTAGCGGATCAAGTAAAAGATATACTTTCAGCAAACCATAAGATTCATACCTTACTCAAAATTGACGAAGGTACAAACCTTGGGGCTGTAACGATTCGTTTGCGTTCCTTGCAATCTGTAATGGAACGTAGCTTGCGTCGTCATCACAACCCAGAGGCACCAGAAGTGGTGGAAGAACAATTACCAACCTACGATTATAATCGCGTGGTGTTCACAGAGGAAATGCGTAAGACTTATAAAATCTTGGTGCCACAAATGTCACCATTGCATTTTAGCCTCTTGGATCCAGTCCTCAAAAATGAAGGCTATAACTTTGAAATGTTGCCAGCTCCAACGCGTGACGATATTGAAGTGGGCTTGAAATATATCAATAATGATGCATGTTACCCAGCGATTATCGTTGTAGGGCAGCTCATGTCTGCACTATTATCTGGTAAATACGATATCGATAAAACAGCTGTTATCATCTCTCAAACAGGTGGTGGGTGCCGTGCTACAAACTATATTGGTTATTTGCGTAAAGCGTTGATTGACGCTGGTATGAAACAAGTGCCAATCCTATCCCTTAATGCAAGCGATATGGAACGTCAACCAGGCTTCAAATTGACAAAAGGTTTCTTGCATCGCATGATTCAAGCTGTTGTTTACGGTGATGCCCTCATGCAATGCGTATTGGCTACACGTCCTTACGAAACTAACCCGGGCTCTACAGATGCATTATGTGATTACTGGATTAAAAAATTACGTGAAAACATTACATCTGCCAGTCTTCGTCAGTATAATAAGTACATCAAAGAAATCATTCATGACTTTGATAACTTGCCGGTCAATAAAGATGTACAAAAACCTCGCGTTGGCGTCGTAGGGGAAATTTACGTTAAATTCCACCCAAGTGCTAACAACCATATCAATGAACTCATTGAAAAAGAAGGTGGCGAAGTCGTTACATCTGGTTTATTAGACTTCTTCTTGTACTGCGCAATGGACAGCACATACCGTGCTAAACACCTTGATGGCACATGGCTATCTGGCTTCTTCGGTACATTGGCTCGTGAAGCCCTTGAACTTTACCGCTTGCCATACGCTAAAGCAGTAGCAGCGTCTAAAAACTTTGACCCTCTACAACGTATGACAGAAGTAGCAAAAGAAGCGGCTCACTACATTGGTCTTGGTAACCAATGTGGTGAAGGTTGGTTCCTCACAGGTGATATGATTGACCTCATTGAAAAAGGGGCTAAACAAATCGTATGCTTGCAACCATTCGGCTGCTTACCAAACCACGTTACAGGTAAAGGTATGGTTAAAACACTATCTGCGGCCTACCCAGACGTGCGCATTGCTGCCATCGACTACGATCCAGGCTCCAGTGCAGTAAACCAAGCAAACCGGTTGAAACTACTACTATCGACAATGTTTGAATAAGTAGTTAGTGTATTGCGAATTTTTGCTGAACTAATAGTTGTGTAACTCGATGGAGCTATTGTAAATAAGCTATAAGGTGCTTTCATTTTATAATGGGGCCCGAATACAACTGCATACTACTAGTATAGAAAAAATACAGCCCTCTCTTGGCTCAGTACGTCACTACGTTCCGTAAAATCGCTGCAGAGAGGGCTGTATTCTTTTCTATATACGCTAATTACGAAGATGTCCCATTATAAAATGTAAGTAATCAAATCTACTATATACCTAATAGCTCCATCGAGTTATTTATCTCATTATTTACAAAAAATTCGTAATACATCTAACGGAGAGGGTGGGAAAGGGCTGTGTTCTCCTATACAATCAGTTGAGCGGGCGCTTTCCTTTATTGCGCTTAGGTGGTTATAGGAAAATGAGTTAATCTATTTTAATATGTAGTTTTATAGCCTCATAATGGGACGCCTCTACAGATAGTGTTAATATAAAAACGATACCCCTTTCTGAAGCGATTTTACGGAACGTAGTGACGTACTGAGCAAGGAAAGGGGTATCGTTTTTATATACTAATATTATTTAGTTGTAGTTGGGCCCCATTATGGGGCTCAAGTAAATGTATAAAAGAGATTATTCTTTTCCTACCAAACCATACAAGCACAATAAGGAAAGCGCTGCACATACTAGCATTGTAATCCCCATTGGTATACCCGTATGTTCTCCAGCAAGCCCAACGATTGGAGATACAATACCTGCTGCAAACATGCTTGCAAAGCCTAGTATGGCAGAGGCGCTGCCTGCCATTTTTCCATAGTTAGTCATCGCCATAGAGAAAGAGGCGGAACCGAATAGGGATACTGTACACACAGTAAAGAATAGAATTGTTGTTACAGGAATGAGAGACCATTCAAAAATCATGGCTACTAAGAATAGAAACGAGCCAATTGTAAGTTCCCATAGACTGAATGTGAGTAGTTGACGAGATGTTACGACATTACTTACACGGCCACTAATGGCACTAGCTAAAATAATGCCGCAGCTATTAATTCCGAATAAATAGCTAAACTCTTGAGCAGATAGTTGAAAGATATTTTGGTATACAAAGGATGAACCAGAGATATAGGCAAAGAAAGCGCCAAAAGCAAAGAATTGAATTAAAGATTGTCCTAGGAAGGGTTTATCTTTAATAAGTGTAAGATAGTTCTTTGCCGCCGAAGTAAGGCCGCCAGTAACGCGTTTTTCCTTTGGTAAGCTTTCACGGAAAAGAAGTGAACCTACCAATAAAATGGCAGAGAATAGTGCTAGGATTACAAAGATTACACGCCATGTAGTAAATAAGAGCAGTTGACCACCTACTAACGGCGCAAGGACTGGTGCGAGGCCGTTAACCATCATGAGTAAGGCAAAAAGTTTTGTTAATTCTTGACCGGATGCAAAGTCTCGAGCGATGGCTTTGGCAATTACAACGCCTACAGATCCGGTTAAACCTTGTAGAAATCTTCCTAGTAAAAGTATTTCGATACTTGGTGCATAGGCACAAATAATACTAGAAATAACGCATAGTAAGTTACCTAGAACAAGTGGCATTTTACGGCCCATTGTGTCACTTATAGGGCCACCAAATAATTGACCTAAGGCAACGCCAAAGGTCATAACACCTATGGTCATTTGAATATTTGATGCTGTTGTATTTAATTCTCCAGGCATAATCGGTAATGCAGGTAAATACAGATCTGTTGCGAGCGGTGTAATAGCTGTTAACATGCCAAGGAATACTACCAAGATAAAGGAAACCTTAGCAGAATTTTCTTGAGTCATAAAATCCTCCTATCTTAAAATGGGAAAAATAAAAGCCTGCGAATCGCACTTCGCAGACTGCATTTAATTTTTTCTATTTGATACGATGTATTGTAACATGATTGGTAGATAATTTCTATAGATTTTTCTTGTTAATAATTATGATTTGCTATCTTTTTTCTTATCAATTACAATAATTGATATTATTTATATTTAGAATATTAATTCAATTTATGTGTGTAGGAGAGAATTATATGAAAAAAATGACAAAATTTTTGATTTTGGCTGTAGTGGCTGTACTAGGGACTACTGTAGTTTCTTCTGTAGAAGCTATTAGTTCTGATGAGGCTGTTCAAAGCGCCTTAGTACGTGTGCCGGGTGCAACAGTTGCAAATGTAACTGAATTCAATCGTGATTATGAAAATGGTCGTTTAGAGTATGAAGGTGAAATACATTATAACGGTTATGAATATGATTTTGAAATTGATGCAGATACTGGGACCGTTACTAAATGGGAAGTAGAGCAAGAGGTTTATTAATAGATTGGTACAAGAACATGTAGTAATATTATGTAGCAATAACAGTGTACTCTAAACTGTATTATCATTAAGCCATGTTATATGTAGTATTTTCATATGTGGCAACAAAAAAGAACAGCTCGTGAAGAGCTGTTCTTTTTTGTATTGTTACCAGTTCTTAGAAGAAGAAGTGGTGAATTTCATGGATGAAATGTTGACCGAAGAAGGAGATACAACCATGCATAACGATGAAGATCAAGAAGTATTTGAATGCGCTGTTCATGATAACGCTTGCTTCGATTTCATGTTCTAAGTTGTGAGCTTCTTCCGCGTTAATTTCTTTGTGGTTTTCTAGGTATGCTTTCAAAGCAGGACCTACGGCACCAATAGAAATCGCGATGGATTGTGGGGACAACATTTTGCCGATACCAGCTGCACCGGAGTTAACTGCTGCTAACCAGAAGCCAAGGTCTTCGAAGTTTGTAGGATCTAAACCTTGAGCTGCAGCGATTTGAAGTGGGCCAAACAATACGTTGGAGTTTGTACCGGAACCTGTCAAGAAGGCACCCAACGCACCTACGATAGGAGCGAATAGAGGGTATAAGGAGCCTGTACCAGCAACCATTGCTTTCGCAATATCTGCAGTCATACCAGAGTATGTCATCAATTTAGCTGTCATAACAACTGTGATGATTGTAAGATATGTGAATTTCAAGTTTTTAACTGTGCTACCCAATGTACCGAAGATTTCGCCAGCTTTTGCTTTTTGGATGAAACCACCAACAATACCAGCGATGAAAATCATGATACCAGGAGTTGCAATCCATACGAATGTGTAAGGTTTTGCACCAGGACCTTGATAAATAGGTACAGATGTTTTAATGGACGCAAGAGGACCATTAATTGCAGGGAACAATTTGGAAGTTAATAACAATAATACGAAGATTAAGATGAATGGCATTGCAGCTACAAGGCCTTCACCACCAGAAACTTTTGGAACTTCGCCAGTTTGTTTAACTGCGTATGCAGGATCATTAGGAGGCATAATTTTTGCACAAATAATGATAACTGCCATGATTACGATGGATGCAGAGATTACGGATAATTCTGGACCCATTACTGCGTTGATTATAGTTTCAGGAATAGCTAATGCTAAACCGGAAAGTAATGTTACAAGGAATACGCCTTTTAACGCTTTAATACCGCCACCAATGATCATAACAACGAAGAATGGTGCGATAAGGTTAAGTAAGAATAATTGTACAGAA
Organism: Veillonella sp. Ser01; assembly: GCF_053850375.1. Classification (NCBI taxonomy): domain Bacteria; kingdom Bacillati; phylum Bacillota; class Negativicutes; order Veillonellales; family Veillonellaceae; genus Veillonella; species Veillonella sp. Ser01. Next base: position 425,885 of record NZ_JBSPUA010000002.1, read on the forward strand.
ATGAATGTACCTAAATGACTTGGGTCAAGGCTTGTTAAGGATGCCAATGTAGTTGTTGGAATACCAATAGAGCCGAATGTTGTTGGTACGGAGTTCGCAACGAGACATGCGATGATAGATTTTAGTGGATCGAAACCTACGGCAACCATCATAGCAGCTGGAATTGCAACGGCAGTACCAAAGCCAGCCATACCTTCCATGAAGGCACCAAAGCCCCATGCAAGTAACAATGCAAGTACACGAGTATCAGATGTTACAGAAGAAAGCATTGTTTTAATAGTTTCCATTGCTTTCGTATGTACTACCAAGTTATAAACGAAGATAGCAGCTGTAATAACTAATAGGATTGGCCAGATTGCCAAAGCGGCACCTTCAAGGGCACCAGTGACCATAATAAATGGGTCAGATTGGAATGCTGTAATAGCGATGATGAAAGAACCGATTGCAGCAACACTTGTTGCTTGCCATGCTGGTAATTTCAAGATGGATAACGCTACGATCAACCAAATGATTGGAGATAGCGCTAATAGAACGGTGATAGCACTCATTTCTAAAATCATCCTTTCAAGAAAAATAAAAATATATGCTTAACAGGACGATGTAGCTTAATCAATTTAATTGATGAGTAAATCGCTATTGTATTAAGTTGTAAAAGTTCAGTTAAAATAAAGAATTACAATAAAATAACAGATATACTTATCATAAAAAGTGATATACCTCTTAAAAATTTTTAACCTCATTACACATGAGGTTAAAAATATAAGAGAGGGGACATAAACAGTGTTTATGTCCCCTTCTTTACTGACTACATGTCCGTGTTAGGGCCTTTGTAAGGTCTTAGGTATTAGTAGTTACCTTTGAACATTGTAGCAGGAGCTTCTGGTACATAATCGCCGAAGTAGGATTTGAAGTCTAAACCTAATTCATTGCAAAGGTCTTGAACTTCAAGCATTGTACCGTTAAGTACAGGGATGCCTTCAGCTTTAACTTTAGCAACAGATTCATGTTCTTTTTCGCCATGAGTGTAGATACGGTCTTGACCTTGTGCTTTAGGAGCTTCACGTAATTCTTGTAAGAATTGGGAGAAGTGTTTTTTGATTTCAGCTGGGTCACCGAAGAATTCAGGGTTGATAGCCATGAAGCCGTGGCAGATATTGGATTTACCGCCAACCATACATTTGTTGGAAGTACCGCCTTGAGACAAGATGGAGGAGAATAATTCAGCAATCATACCGTTACCATAACCTTTGTGGCCGCCAAGAACTTCTGTAGCACCACCTAAAGGAAGGATACCGCCGCCTTCATGACGGGAGATGTTGCCCAATACTTCAGCTGCATCAGTGGAAGGAACGCCATCTTTATTAACAGCCCAACCATCTGGAGTAGCTTTGCCCATTTTGTTGTACATTTCAAGTTTACCACGAGTTACTACTGTAGTGGAGCAATCGAAGAAGAAGTCAACAGGATCAGCTGGTACAGTCCAAGCGATAGGGTTGGAACCAAGCATAGCTTTACGAGCATATACAGGAACCATGATTGCTTCGGAGTTTGTACAAGAGAAACCGATTAAGCCTTGGTCGGATGCCATTTTAGCATAGTAACCAGCGATACCATAGTGGTTGGAGTTACGTACGGATACGATACCAACACCGGATTTTTTAGCTTTTTCGATAGCCATTTCCATAGCTTTGTGACCCAACAATTGGCCCATGCCATCATGACCGTCGATAACTGCGGAGATTGGAGTTTCTTTTACGATTTCAGGTTTTGCGTCGATTTTGATCAAGCCATTAGTGATACCTTTGTGGTAACGAACCATACGTTGCATACCATGGCTTTGAATACCGAACAAGTCGGAAGTCAAAAGTACGTCTTGGATGATGTCAGCTTCTTTTTCGGAGAAACCGAATTTTTGGAAAGCGTCCATGCTTAATTTTTTCAATGTTTCATAAGGGAATAACACAGTGTTTTTTGCGTCTGCCATCGTTAAAACCTCTTTTCAGAAAATATGTACCTGATATAGTAACGTCACTCTAAAATATCATGAAGTTTAAATGATATCTGGTGAGCTCTATATCCTCTCAAATGACAATGTCAGTATAGCACAGAAAGAAGTGAGATTGAATAGTCTTACAGTCTGAAACACATTACTAAATACGCATACGTACCGGTGATGTTTGTCACATATTCCGAGGTCGATTACTGAAACGTCCGATTATACCTAAAACTATATGGTTATGACTTTTAGTTATGATTGCATGATTTTTTTATAGATTTTCAGTATTTTTATAGAGCTTATTAGTATATCTGTTTAGGCTTTGAGCAAGAATGAGAACAGATAAACATCGATAAAACTTGAAATGTTCAATAACATATATAAAAATTTTTGATATGTATAGCAACGTATTGTGATAACTGAATGTATTGATATGCATGATATGCAATGATTTTAATCTTTGTGAAGATAGAAAATGTGTTAAAGGTTACACTTATACAGATGATGCTGTAATATAATATAAATATACATCCTATAGTTTATATAATTTATAAGCGAGGTGCTTATTTTGAAAGAATACAAATCAGTATGTCCTTATGATTGCCCAGATGCATGTGGTCTAATCGTATCGGTAGAGAACAATAGAGTAGTATCTGTTCGTGGTAATAGAGATCATGCTTTTACAAGAGGTACATTATGCCCTAAAATGGCGCATTACGAACAAGTGGTTCATTCTCCATTGCGTTTACAGTACCCAATGAAACGGATTGGTAAAAAAGGAATCGGTGAAGACCAATATATACGTATCAGTTGGGATGAGGCATTAGATACCATTGTTAATAATTTTAAAGAAACTATTAGTACTCATGGCAGTGAAAGTATTTTGCGCTACTCCTATGCAGGTACGATGGGTGTGATTCAAAGCCCAGCAGCAGATTACTTTTTCCGCCGTATTGGTGCTACGGACCAGGACCGTGGTATTTGCTCTCCTGCTAAGAAAGCAGGTTTTTGCTCAGTTTACGGTGATACCTTAGCTATTAAGCCACAAGAGGCACAACATAGTGATTTAATTATTTTATGGGGCATTAATGCCACTGCTACCGATGTTCATATCTTACATGATGTAAACATAGCAAAAAAGAATGGCGCTCGAGTTTGGATTATTGATACTCATAAAACCTATACTTTTAATCAAGCTCATGAACATATTTACGTAAAACCTGGTAGTGATGGCGCCTTAGCGCTAGGTATGCTTCATATTATTCATCGAGACGGTTTAGCAGATATAGATTTTATTAAGAAACATGTACAAGGTTATGATGAACTCGTAAACGATGTGTTGCTTGATTTTACACCGGAAAAAGCAGCTGAACTTTGTGGCGTTTCCGTAGAGCGTATGATTGAGTTTGCCCATGCATATGCTAAAGCTAAGGCTCCATTTATACGTCTTGGCAGTGGGTTATCACGCTATGGGAATGGTGCTATGAACTGTCGTGCTATTAATGCATTACCTGCTGTAGTTGGAGCTTGGCAACATTTAGGCGGTGGCTTATTATCGAGTGCTAGTGGTAGTAAGTTTGTTGGTAAAGATGTAATGCAACAAGCTCATGTTCATGCTCCGGCAAAGCGATTAATGCCCATGATAAAGTTAGGTGAAATGCTTACAAGTCCATCAGGTACAGCTGTGCATAGTCTCTATGTATTCTCTAGTAATCCGGCTATAACTGCACCTAATCAAAATGTGGTGCGACAAGGCTTGATGAGAGATGATTTATTTACGGTTGTTCACGAACGCTTCTTTACCGACACATGTAAATATGCCGATATTGTGTTGCCTGCCACAACATCAGTAGAACATGATGATATATATAACTCCTATGGGCACTATACAATTGGAACGGGTTATAAATTAATCGATCCTATTGGCGAATCACGCTCTAACTGGCAAGTGATTTCTGAATTAGCTAAACGTATGGGACTTACAGATGAATTCTTTAAGCATAGTGAACGAGAGTTAATAGACCAAATTGTAAGTGCATCGCACCGTATTTCTAAGGATGATCAAAATTTAATTCTCCAAGGTGAACCTGTAGAGATGACGTTGCCTGAAAATTATAAATTAGATTTTAAAACGCCATCTGGAAAGATTGAATTATATAACCCTCATGATGTAGAACCGTTGATTCGCTATTTACCGCCATATGGAGATGGGGCACCATTCTGGCTTATTATCGGCAATGATATTCGCATTTTAGATTCTAGCTTCTGTGAGTTAGAGTTTGATGATCCTGAATTGATGAAACTACGCATCAATCCTAAAGATGCAAAAGTATATAACATTAATGATGGCGATGAAGTGGAAATCTATAATCAACGTGGTAGTGTAAGAATTAAAGGTTACTACGATGAAGATGTACAACGAGGTACATTGGTAACCCTTGGTGTATGGTGGCAATCACAATCTAGTGATCCTAATGTAGGTATTAATGTACTTACAGCAGACAGACCTACTGATCAAGGTTGGGGTAGTACATTCTATGATGTGCAAGTTCACATCAAAAAGGCGGATGTTTAATTTCCTTTACTTATAGGAATAATGTTATGCTGATATATCATAATAAGGATATTTTTATTGCATACATATCCTCATTGGGATTATAATAGTAATATTATTTCTATATATAACCTAAAGGGGGTTACATTTATGAATGGTAATGATAAATTATCTGCTCGTGCCTATTGGGCTATAGGCATGATGTTATTCGCCCTATTCTTTGGGGCAGGGAACTTGATCTTCCCAGCGGCCTTAGGTCAACATTCTGGTGATAACGTGGGTTGGGCTTTGTTCGGCTTTGTATTAACCGGTGTAGGCCTTCCACTATTAGGTGTTGTAGCTATGGGCTACTCGTCTTGTAAAGATGTTGAAGAGTTAGCGAGTCGTGTTCATCCAATTTATGGCTTAATATACACTATCGCACTTTACTTGAGTATTGGGCCTATGTTTGCCACACCGCGTACTGGTACAGTAGCTTATGAAATTGCGATTAAGCCATTTGCTGAAGGCTTGCATATGAATATGGAACCCATATTCCTCGCCATATTCTTTGGTGTATCTTTATGGTTATCCATTAGCCCTCACAAGCTTGTAAATCGCATTGGTAACATTTTAACTCCAGCTTTATTATTAGTTATCTTGTTACTTATTGTTAAATCCTTTATTACGCCAATTGGTGGTTATGCATTGCCACAACCAGCGTATGGAGATGCACCTACTGCTGTGTTACAAGGATTCTTAGATGGCTATAATACAATGGATGCGTTAGCTTCTGTAGTATTTGCTATTCTTGTTATCGACTTTGTTCGACTTAGTGGCGCTACAAATCATGAAGTAATTACTAAAACCGTGATGGAAGTTGGTGCTATTGCCGTAGGTCTTCTCGGTATTGTGTATGTGTTTATCGCTAACATTGGTGCTACTAGTGTTGAACGTTTTGGTCTGTTCGATACAGGGGCGCCTGTCCTTTCTACAAGTGCTAGTTATTTATTTGGTGATTTTGGACAAATAATTCTGGCTATTATCGTTCTCTTGGCTTGTTTGTCTACAAGTATTGGTTTAATTACTTCTTGTGGTACATACTTCCATAAGTTGACACCAAAGATTAGCTACAAGTTATATGTAGTTATTTTCTCTGTTGCAGCTTTTGGTCTTAGTATGTTTGGCCTAAAGACAATCATCAGTGCTGCTATTCCTGTGTTAATGTTGTTGTATCCGTTGACAATTGTAATTATTTTACTCGCATTAATTAACGATGTATTTGGCGGTCGTCGTTGTATATATGCATGGACAATTGGTCTTACAATGATCTCTGCACTTATGACTGGCTTAGAAACCGCTGGTATTGCACCAGATGCTTTAGAGGGGTTATTTACTCAATATATTCCATTCCAAGCGGCAGGTATGGGCTGGGTGAGCTTTGCAATACTCGGTTTTATTGTAGGTCTTATCCATAAAGGGCTCGTGTCCGAAAATAAATAATAGTATTAATGGTTCTATACTTTCGTTTTTGGTGAAAGTATAGAACCTTTTTGTGTCTTAAGGCTTGTCATATAAAATTGATTTTGTGAGTAGAAGTTTCTATAATAAGAATATAGATGATGAAGGAAGGAAGGAAGGAAGATTTTATGCGTAATACTCATTGTTTACCTAGTTATAGTTTTGGCGGTCATGAGGTGTTCGACGCTATTCCCAAATTTACAAAATTATATGGTAAGTCTGTAGCTATCATCGGTGGTGAGACAGCTCTTTCTAAAGCTTTGCCACACATTCGTCCAGTGCTTGATAAAGCAGGGATTAAAGTGCTAGATATTATTCACTTTGGTGGAGAGTGTACTTTCGCTCGAGGTAAGGAAATTGCACAAATGGCTTCTGTAAAAGATGCGGACTTTATGTTTGCTGTTGGTGGCGGTAAGGCCATGGATACGGTAAAAGTAGTAGCTCTAGAGTTAGATGATAAACCATTCTTTACAATTCCGACCATTGCCTCTACTTGTGCTGCAACGTCAGAAGTAGCAGCTGTATACACTGCAGAGCATACTTTTGATGACGTAGCCTTTGTAAATCATCCTCCTGTGCACTGCTTTATTGATGCTGATATTCTCGTAGAAGCACCAAGCCGTTACTTGTGGGCGGGAATGGGAGATACTATTGCAAAACACTATGAAACTCATCTTTCTGCTCGCAATCGTGAGCAAGACTATAATACTCAGTTAGGCCTTACTCTAGCTTCTATGTGTAGTGAACCAATTCTAGCACATGGTATACAAGCCTATAAAGACAGTCAAGCTAATAAACGTAGTGATGCATTTGATACCATTGCCATGACTGTTATCTTTACTACCGGTATTGTATCAGGTTGTGTACCTATGGCATATAATAGTAACATGGCTCATGCTGTATGTTATGGCTGTGTTACAAATAAAGAAACAGAAGAAAACCATTTGCATGGTGAAATGGTAGCATATGGCTTACTTATTTTGTTAACCGTTGACCAACAAATGGATGAATTACAACGGTGGTTGCCAGTATATCGAGAATTAGGTTGGCCTACTAAACTTTCACAATTAGATCTTACTGCATCACATATTCCTCAAATTGTTGAAAAGGCTACATCTGTTCATGATATTGATGTATCTCCGTACAAAATTACAGCAGATATGTTGACTAAGGCTATTCAATACATGGAATCTCTTGATTAATATAATTTGTAACTGTTTGTGTATGTTATGTAATGAGGTTATAAATGCGAAAAATTGTAAAGGGTGGCTTATATCGTCATTTTAAAGGTATGTACTATTATGTGTTAGATGTTGCAACTCATTCGGAAACAAATGAACAGTTCGTGGTATATCAAAAATTATATGACCAACGTGACTTATATGTACGACCACTAGATATGTTTTTGAGTGATGTGGATCAAGAAAAATATCCTGATGTAGAGCAGAAAGAGCGATTTAAGTTAATGAGCGGACGTGATTAGGAGGGCCTGTGGAACAGAAATTTTTCTTTTTCGATATAGACAATACCTTAGCTGTGTGGCCGGAAGGTAAAATTCCTGACAGTGCACAATATAGTTTGGATGAACTGAAGCGCCGTGGCCATCGGGTAGCGCTTGCTACAGGTCGTATCCAAGTAGATGCTAAGCGTTTTGCTGAGCAAGCAGGTCTTACAGATTTTGTGGCAGACGGAGGCCATAGTGTTACTGTTAATAATGAACTAGTGTCCATGATTGGCATGGATCGTGATGCATGCATTAACTATTTGGAATATTTAGAGTCCCATAATATTCCTTGGGCTGTAACAGATCGGAATAAATTAGGCCGAATTACGCCGTATAAGGAAATATTAGATTGGCATCCGAATTGGGATGTTTTTAAAACGACAGTAGATCCTAATTTTGACTTTCATAATGTAGAAGAGTTTTATAAGATTTATGTGTTCTTTAAAGAAGGGGAAGAAGAGGAAAAAGAAATTGAGCATATGACGCATAAGCTCATTCGTTATGGCGATGGCTGTGTTTTATATGAACCAATGGAAAAAGCTTTGGGTATTCGCAATATGCTTGATTATTTTGGTATGAAACCTAATCAAGCCGTAGTATTTGGTGATGGATATAATGATTTGTCTATGTTTAGACCAGAATGGCTTAATATTGCCATGGGGAATGCACGTGCTGAATTGAAAGAAAAAGCCGATTATATCACTACCGACTGTGATAAGGATGGCATTTATAATGCGTGTAAGCATTTCAAGTGGATTGATTAGTTTGAGTTAATTCCTGTAAGTTATGTGAATTATAATGTTTGGTAACCGTAGCTACAGATTTGTAGTAGATTAATTAGTATAATGCGTTTAAATTCATACTTGTGTATTTATAGGAGAAGAGAAGTTATGAACAACAAACGCAAATTTTTTACCACTTTACTTTGTGTAGCAACCCTGACGACAGGTCTATTGATTTCTGGTTGTAGTGTTAATAAGGTAAGTAATCTTGGCTCTGCTGTATCCTCTGTAGTCGGTGATAATGATGAGAAGGCGGCTGCAAAGCTTAATACTCTCATCGATGCAACTAACCAGTTCAATAGCAATAATGCGGCATTTGCTCAATTCCAAGCAGACGGTTTGGCTCAATTAAAAGGTGGCTTCCAAGAAGGTGCTATTACTAACCAACCTCACTATGACAGATTACAAGACGCTTTGGAAAAATCTAAAAAAGAAGGTTCTACATTCAAAGAACTTGATGCAGAACGGGACAATCTATTGAATGTTCTTAATGAATTAGTGCCAGTGTATAAAGAGTTGACTTCTTATAATGACTCTAAAGCCTATATGAACGATGGCGGTGCTAAAGGTAAAGAGTTAGCTGCTAAATATGTAGCTTCTGTAGAAAAATTTGATGCAGCGTATGCTAAATTTAGCGATGTTCTTACAAAAACTAACAACGAACAAACTCAAAAACAAGTTGAAAAGTTGAAAAAAGAAGGTAAGAAAGGTTATGCGGCAGCAATGGAATCTACGCTTCGCTTAACTAACCTTGTAGAAAACCTTGAAAAAGCTCCTCAAAAAGCTGATAAAGCAGCTGTAGAAAAAGAGCTTTCTGAAATCGATGCATTGCTCAAGAGTGTGAATAGCGATCGTGGACAAGTTCTGGCTGATCGTTACAATTCCGTAGTCGGTTCCGTCCGTCAAGTACTTGCAGATTCAAACGAAAACAATCTTGACGAAATGATTCAATCCTTCAATGCTTATATTGATACTTATAACAGTACAAACCCAGAACAATTTGATGGTAAATAATAGATAATATATAACTGAAAGTATAAGGTTATATAAATTGGTAAATTTAATAATTATTTAAACCAAATTTTCTCTAAAACATGATATACTAAAAAAGAGCCGCTCACGGGTTGAGCGGCTTTTCTATGTGAATTTTACATACATGTTAGTATATACGATATATTTTTGGGGGAACTATGAACTGGAAACGCTTGGCTTTATGCGCAATGTTGGGGATTACAATGCTTGGGACAGCGGCATGTGGTACAAAAAGTGGGGAACAACCACAAGGTAACACTGTAAAGGCAGAATCTGTAACTATGCCTAACTTCTCAAATGCGCCAATTGCAGATGAGTATGCTATTTTTGATACAAATTATGGTCAATTCAAAGTTCGATTGTTAGGCTCTAAAGCACCTATTACAGTAAAAAACTTTGATTACCTAGTGAAGAAAGGTTTCTATAATGGTGTTACCTTCCACCGCGTTATCGAAGGCTTTATGATTCAAGGCGGGGATCCAGATGGTACAGGTGCTGGCGGTCCAGGCTATACAATTCCTGATGAGTTCTCCAATGATTTACACTTCAATAAAATGGGCGTTCTTGCCATGGCAAACCGAGGCCCTAATACAGGGGGCTCCCAATTCTTCATTACCTTAGGTCCTACAGATTGGTTAGATAACAAACACACTATCTTTGGCACTGTAGTACAAGGCATGGATGTAGTTGAAAAAATTGGCAAAGTAAAAACAGGCCGTAATGATAAACCAGTAGAGCCAGTAATCATCAATACTATTACGTTGGAACCGATTACTGATGATGCAAAAAATGGTAAATAAGAAGGTTAAGTCTGAAGAGCGGCACTATGTGTACTTGGTGCGTTGCGCAGATGATTCCTTGTATTGTGGGTGGACCACTGATATTGAACGCCGTATAGAGGCTCATAATGGGCTTATTCCAGGCGGTGCTAAGTATACGAGAGGGCGACGTCCTGTTGAATTGGTGTATTCTGAAAGCTTTCACAATAAACAAGATGCACAACGTAGAGAATATGCCATAAAACAGATGACAAAGACTAAGAAATTGCGACTCATTGAGGGTGCAAAATAGTCTTTGATTATGGTATAATATGATGATTAATTACTGCCATGGAGGTTGAAAAATGAAGCGGGTTCTAGTGTCCGTAAAAAGTGTACAACGAGATATGGACGGCAAGGATACCGTAGTGGAACTGATTTCCCCAGGTACATCACATGAAAAGGGTAATGCCCAGTATGTGCGTTATGAAGAATCTAGTGTGACTGGCTTAGATGGGGTAAAGACGACCATTAAAATCCATGATGACTCTATTGTATTGCTTCGAACAGGGGCTGTGAATATGCGTCATCAATATGTCCGTGGTGAAGAGCGCGAATCCGTGTATGAAACACCGTATGGTGATTTGCACATGGCCGTGAATACTCATGAATTAACAGTAGACTTTCACGAAGGCGTAGGTCATGTTCATTTAGGATATGACATTTCCGTAGAAGGTGAATGGCAATTTTATAATCAGTTAGATATAGACGTGCGGGAGGATACAGAGCATGGACATGAAGGAAATCCTGAAATCGGGGATTGAACAGGCATTACAAGATACGATTAACAGCGGTGGCTTACCAGCTGGGGAATATCCAGAAATCGTTCTCGAAGTGCCACCTCAAAAAGAATTCGGTGATTTTTCTACAAACATTGCAATGCAATCCGCTCGCGTAGCTCGTCAAAACCCGCGTGCTATTGCAGAGGCTTTGATTAGCCATATGAATTTTGATTGGCTCGAACGCGCTGAGGTTGCTGGTGCAGGTTTCATCAATTTCTTCTTGAAATCTGATATGGTGTACGATACGTTGAAAGCTATTTTAAATGCTGGCGATCAGTATGGTGTTCAACCATTGCGTGCACGCGATACGATTCAAGTAGAGTACGTAAGTGCGAACCCAACAGGTCCGTTACATGTCGGCCATGGTCGTGGTGCTGCGTATGGTAGTGCTCTTGTAAACTTGTTGCGTGCAGCAGGTTACAATGTACAATCTGAGTACTACATCAATGATGCAGGTAACCAAATCGATAATATGGCTATCTCCATTGAGTACCGTTTCCAAGAGTTGCAAGGTGCTACATTAGTGTTCCCACCTAAGCGCAACGAAGACGGTTCCATGCCTGAATTCGATATTCCAGAAGGGGCTCTCGTATTCCCTGAAAATGGCTACCGTGGTCCTGATATTATCGAGACTGCAAAAGCTATTGCAGAACGAGAAGGCTTCGATAAATTAAATGCTATGAACGAAGCTGATCGTGTAGCATTGTTTAAAGAAGAGGGCTTAAAAGAAAAATTAGCTCGCTTAGAGGAAACATTAAGCAATTTCCGTGTTACTTTCGATAATTGGTTCTCTGAACGTACTGTTCATGAAGCTGATGAAATTCATCACTCCGTAGAGGCGTTAAAGGCTCTTGGCAAAGTGTATGAAAAAGACGGTGCATTGTGGTTGAAATCTACTGACTATGGCGATGATAAAGACCGCGTAGTTATTCGTGATAATGGCGTTCCTACATATTTAGCGGCAGATATTGCATACCACCGCAATAAATATGATCGTGGCTTCAAAGAAATGATTGATATTTGGGGCGCTGACCATCATGGTTATGTATGCCGTGTAAAAGCTGCTATGGCTGCTTTTGGTTATGACCCAGATAAACTAACAGTACTGTTGTTACAAATGGTAGCATTGTTCCGCGATGGACAACTCGTTAAATTATCTAAACGTAGCGGCGATAGCGTTACATTAGATGAATTGATTGAAGAGGTTGGTGTAGATGCATCTCGTTACTTCTTCTTGATGCGTTCTCTAGATAGCCAACTTGATTTCGATATTAACTTGGCTAAATCTCGTAGCAATGATAACCCAGTATATTATATCCAATATGCTCATGCTCGTATTCACAGCATTTACAACCAAGTGCGTGAAGCCGGCATTGCATTTGGTGATTATAGTGAAACTGATTTCACAACGCTTACAAGCGAAATGGAATTAGAATTGATTAAAAAATTAGCTGAATATCCAGAAGAGGTCGTTCAATCTGCTGAACATCGTGCACCACATCGTATTGCTCGTTACTTATTCGATTTGGCAAGCATGTTCCATTCCTTCTATCGTCAAGGTCGTATCATTGGCGTAGATCCAGCGTTGCAACAAGCTCGTCTAGGATTAATCACAGCGATTGCCCTCGTACTTCGTCAAGGCTTGGGTATTTTAGGTATTTCTGCTCCGGAAAAAATGTAATAGGTGGGAGGCATCATGGCAACTAAGTATATTTTCGTAACTGGCGGCGTTGTTTCTTCTCTTGGTAAAGGGATTACAGCAGCATCCTTGGGTCGTTTGCTTAAAAACCGCGGTTTCAATGTAACGATTCAAAAATTTGACCCATACATTAATATCGACCCTGGTACGATGAGCCCTTACCAACATGGTGAAGTATTCGTAACAGATGACGGTGCTGAAACTGACCTTGATTTGGGTCACTATGAACGCTTTATCGATATTAACCTTAGTAAACGTTCCAACATTACAGCAGGTAAAGTGTACTGGTCTGTAATCAATAAAGAACGTAAAGGTGATTACTTGGGCAGCACTGTACAAGTTATTCCACACATTACAAATGAAATCAAACAAAACGTATACCGCGTAGGTAAAGAGGATAACGCTGATGTAGTTATCACTGAAATCGGTGGTACTGTAGGTGATATTGAAAGCTTGCCATTCATGGAAGCTATCCGCCAAGTGAAAAAAGACGTAGGTCGTAATGATGTACTTTACATTCACGTAACATTGGTGCCTTATATCAATGCAGCAGGCGAGTTGAAAACTAAACCTACACAACACAGCGTAAAAGAATTGCGCAGCATTGGTATTCAGCCAGATATCTTGGTATGCCGCAGCGAAAAACACATTTCTGATGAAATGAAAGAAAAACTTGCTTTATTCTGTGACGTAGAACCAGAAGCAGTTATTGAAAACCAAACTTGCAGCTCCATCTATGAAGTACCATTGATGATGCAAGATCAAGGTCTTGATGATATTGTTATCAAAAAATTAGGCCTTGAAGAACGCCCTTGCGATATGACTGAATGGAAAGAAATGGTTCATAAAATCTTGAACCCTAGTAAAGACATTACAGTTGCTATCGTTGGTAAATATGTAGCATTACATGATGCGTATTTATCCGTAGTTGAAGCATTAGATCATGCTGGTATTGCTACAGGTACTAAAGTAAATATTCGTTGGATTGACTCCGAAGAACTTGATGATACATCTGTAAATCCTAAAGAGGTATTTGATGGCGTTGAAGGTATCATCGTACCTGGTGGATTTGGGTCCCGTGGTGTAGAAGGTAAAATTCGTACAATTCAATATGCTCGTGAAAATAATATTCCATATCTCGGTCTATGCCTTGGCATGCAATCTGCAGTAATGGAATTTGCTCGCAACGTATGCGGTATGGAAGGTGCTACATCTAGCGAATTCGACGAAAATGCTAAATACAAAGTAATTGACTTGATGAGTGATCAAGTTGATGTAGATAAAAAAGGCGGTACAATGCGCCTAGGTATTTATCCTTGCAAAGTAGAAGCAGGTACAAAAACTCATGAAGCCTATGGTGAAGATTTGATTTATGAACGTCATCGTCACCGTTATGAGTTCAACAATGAATACCGTCAACAATTGACTGATGCTGGCCTTGTTATCTCTGGTACATCTCCAGATGGTCGCCTTGTGGAAAGTATTGAAGTGAAAAACCACCCATTCTTCATTGGTACACAAGCGCATCCAGAGCTTAAATCCCGTCCGAATAATGCACATCCATTATTCCGCGGCTTCGTAGATGCGATTTTAGAACTTAAAAAATAGAGTAGAGCCATGGGATCTCTTTTATCTATTATAGGTATATTTATATTAGCTGCACTCAAACTAGAGCAGTTTGTATATGGTAAATCGGGAAAAGAACAATCTACAACTGGTCATATAGCACGGAGAGGGCTTGCTAATATAGCGGGTTTAATCGCATTTGATCATTCTACTGTGAGTAGTAAATCTGTTGTAGTACGTAAAAAGAAGAAAGATGCTCAGAAATGAGCATCTTTCTTTTTTTTATCGTATCGAAATAAATTGGAAAAATATATCGATAAATTTAAAAATAACACTTGCAATCTTGAATGATATTTGTTATTATATAGACAAAGATAGATATAGATGCGGTGTTAAGTGCACCAATACAAATATAATCATTACAACTTGAAACTCAAACAAGGAGGACATGACATGTCTATTATTGGTAAACAACTTCCTGAATTTACTCTAGATGCTTTCAAAAAACCTGAATTGGTAAAAGTAAGCACTGCAGACGTGTTGGGTAAATGGTCTGTATTCGTATTCTATCCAGCAGATTTCACATTCGTATGCCCTACTGAATTGGAAGACGTACAAAACTCCTATGCAGAGTTGAAAGAATTGGGTTGCGAAGTTTACTCCGTATCTGTTGACTCCGAATTCGTTCACAAAGCATGGTCTGATGCTTCTCCAACTATCAACAAAATTGAGTACTACATGTTAGCAGATAAAAAACATGAATTAGCTGACTTCTTCGACGTATTCCAAGAAGAATCCGCTATGGCTTACCGTGGTACTTTCGTAGTAGACCCAGAAGGCTTCGTACGTACAGCTGAAATCCATGACATGGGTATCGGCCGTTCTGCTGAAGAATTGGTTCGTAAAGTACAAGCGGCTCAATTCGTAGCAAAACATGGTGATCAAGTGTGTCCTGCACGTTGGAAACCAGGTAAAGACACATTGAAACCAGGTCTTGATCTAGTAGGTAAAATCTAATTTAGAAATAACCTGAACACTAGAATAATCTAGACAACTCCTCAAATGACAAAACGGGCGCGCATCGTTTTCCTGACGATACGGTAAGTCCCAATACCAGATGAACCCTCTCCAATTCATCATGGTAAACCTCATATAACAAACTACAAACTATACGCAAAAGGACTGGCCTTCGGGCTGGTCCTTTTGTGTTATGTAAAATAGTTAATGTATCAATAGGTGTGATTGCAAGTCTAATAATAGAATAAAATAAATCAATAATATAGGCTTAGGCCAATAAATATAAGGGCTTTAAATACCCCCTTGTAAAAGTAGGAAATAAGTTCTTGCATTTTTAGATTTAGTGGTCTATAATGAAATTAATTCCTAGTGATACACAAGGTTTTATAAATGAAGTAGGATAAGTGCTTTATAACATGGGGTGTGTTAGCACTAACTTTTACAAAGAGAGGCAAGATATATGAGGATTTCCACAAAAGGTCGCTATGCATTGATGGTTCTCATCGATTTAGCAGAGCAAGGTCAGGATAAACCGGTTTCCTTGCGATCCGTTGCAGAACGACAAGGTATATCTGAGAAATACCTTGAGGGTATTGTGGCTCGTTTGGGTGCTGCTAACCTAGTGGATAGTATTCGTGGTAAATACGGAGGCTATCGCTTATCTAAAAGCCCTAAAGAGTACACTATTATTGAAATTTTGCTTGCCACGGAAGAATCCATGGCTATCATCTCCACTCTTGATGAAGGGGTGAGTACTGATACAGTAATCAATGAAAGAACTGTTGGTTTCTGGGCAGGATTACAAAACTATATTCATGATTATCTAGAAAACGTAACTCTTCAAGATGTAATTGATGGAACTTACGCTAAACTTGATACAAAATATGACAATTGGGATGGTTCTATTTAATAAGGAGTGACTATTATGTCTAATATTGCAAAATCTTTCGTTGAATTAATTGGTAAAACACCTTTGTTGGCAGCTACACGTTTTGGTAAAAAATATGGCGCAGATGCAAATATTTTTGCTAAATTGGAATACTTTAATCCAGGTGGCTCTGTTAAAGATCGTATTGCTGCAGCAATTATCCAAGCAGCTGTTGAATCTGGTGAATTACAACCAGGTGGTACAATCGTAGAAGCTACATCTGGTAACACTGGTATCGGTTTATCCGCTGTTGGTGCTGCTCTTGGCTATAAAGTTGTAATCGTAATGCCAGAAACAATGTCCATCGAACGCCGTAAATTGATGCTTGGCTATGGTGCTCAACTCGTGTTGACTGATGGCTCTCTTGGCATGAAAGGTGCTATTGCAAAAGCTAAAGAAATCGTAACAGCTACAGCTGGTGCCATCGAGGCGGGTCAATTCGTAAATCAAGCAAACCCAGCAATTCACTATAAAACAACTGGTCCTGAAATCTGGCAAGATACAGATGGTACAGTAGATATCTACGTAGCTGGTGTTGGTACAGGCGGTACTTTGACTGGTGCAGGTCGTTATTTAAAAGAACAAAACCCTGACGTAAAAATTGTGGCTGTGGAACCAACTGATTCCCCAGTATTGTCCAATGGCAAACCTGGTCCTCACAAAATCCAAGGCTTAGGCGCTGGCTTCATTCCGGATACTTTGGATACTAATATTTACGATGAAGTAATCCAAGTAACTAATGATGATGCATTCGCTACATCTCAAGCATTTGGACATACAGAAGGTATCTTAGTTGGTATTTCCTCTGGTGCTGCTCTTTGGGCTGCTCAAGAATTGGCTAAACGTCCTGAAAATAAAGGCAAAAATATTGTAGTAATTCTTCCTGATACAGGTGAACGCTACTTGTCTACAGCATTATTCCCAGAAGTGTAATAGAATATGATTGGTGAAAGCAGTGAATATGTTTTCCTAATATAGTAAGGCCCCTCGGTAGAGGGGCTTTTTCTAATGTTACAATTTTATATAAGAAAAAGGAGCTACTAGATAGCTCCTTTTTTGTTATGGTATGTATTTAGTTGTTATTATCTACCGTTTTTAACGATATTGTCCATCCAGTTGAATAATTCGTCTAAATCGTAGTCGCCAGAATGGTCTACATCAAATGGTGTTGCCATATCTACGTTGTACCCAAGGTTTTGAGCACGTGTACCTACGATCAATGGGATGGCTACGGATGTATTGCTATCGGCTGTACCATAGCGGATACGATAGTAGCGTGCATTTGTCGCTGCTGGAGAACCGAGATAGTTCATTGGATTCATCATAGTAACGATTTTAGCATTTTCTACGTATACATCTTGGTTAGGTGTTGTATCGTGTAATGCAGCAGTAATTGTAAAGTGATTATTATCTGTAGCACTTGTACCGAATAGGTTATTCTCGCCAGAGTCATTAGAACGGGAGTCGAATGCACCTGGTGCTTTAGAACGACTTACAAATTGATTATAAGCCTCCCAGTTAATATCTTTAATAGCGCCTGTTTTATTATCTCGTACAAGGTATGTATGTTTAGATAAATCAGTACCTTTAGCTTGTGCTTTATTTGCTGCATCGATGATGAATGCTTTTACATAATTTTTGAAAGTACCATTGCCATTCTTATCTAGTTTCAATACACGTCCCATAGAGTCATGCAATTGTAAATTGTTTACGTATTCAGGGAAGTGTTCACTTAGTAAGTTGGAGTATGCTACATCATCAGCATTCAAGTTTACACGTTGTATTGTACGTTGCGGTGGAGCAGCGTTACCACCTACATTAGCTTGTGGCAATTCGCCTTGGCCCATCGTTACTTTGTTGAAGGAGGTAATACCTTTATAGCTCCATTCATAAGCCATATCAGCCGCATCAAGGTTAGTGATAGGGCAGTATGCAGAAACTGCGTATACATTAGTTGCCGCTGTAGCTGCGCCTAATGCTTGTAAATATGGTTGGAAGTCAGAGCTGTTACCTGTAGCTCCTTGTAATAAGGATACAGCACCACCAGCACTTGTACCATTAGTGATGATACGGTTTGCATTACCTGGCATTGTGGAATCGTTAGCATGTAAGTATGCTGTGGCAGCTTGTAAGTCAACAATAACTGCAGGAGCTTTGCCGATAAAGTTGCCATCGGATGCTTTATTTGTACGACCACGTGTAGCTGGGGAAGCTACTACATAGCCACGGGATAATGCGTAAAGAACACTATTAGGTTTGCCATTTTCCACTTTCGGAGTCATAGCTTGGCTTGGCATATAACCACCTACCGCATTTGGCATAAAGATAGGGGCTGTTTGCGTATTGTAACCATTTACAGTGCCATTGTTGAAGTATTCTTCTGGTACATAAATGTTCATGTACTGTTGATCGATATCGATCGGATTAGCCACGTAAGGGATATATTCGAAGGCGCGATATTTGATTTCCTTATTATCTACTGTAGTAGACATGGATTCGTAATTTTTCACGTCGAAAGCAAGGCTAATCTTCGCAGATGTATCGGCTTGCAATGGTGGTTCTATTGGTTGAGAAAGAATGTTTTTCTCTTCCGTTACACCAGCACCTTTTGTAGAAGCTTCATTACGAGCATCTACATAAGATTGAGGCAATTTATTTTCTTGAGCTTTAGCTTGTGCCTCAGCTTCGGCTTTAGCTTTTGCTTCAGCTTGTGCTTTAGCTTCTGCTTCAGCTTGGGCTTTAGCTTCAGCTTCAGCTTTAGCTTTTGCTTCTGCCTCAGCCTGAGCTTTAGCGGCAGCTTCGGCTTTAGCTTTTGCTTCTGCCTCAGCTTGAGCTTTAGCAGCAGATTCAGCTTCTTCTTTTGCTAATTGCTCAGCAGCTAAACGTTCCTGCTCTTCTTTGATTGCAGCTTGTCTAGCCATTTCTGCTTGTTGTGCTGCAATGCGATCTTGTTCAGCTTTTATAGCCGCTTGACGTTCTGCCTCAGCTTTAGCAGCAGCTTCTGCACGTTGGCGAGCAGCTTGTTCAGCAGCGATACGTTGTTGTTCAGCTTTTAAGGCCGCTTGGCGTTGAGCTTCAGCTTGCTCTGCTGCAATACGCTCTTGTTCAGCTTTAATAGCCGCTTGACGTTCTGCCTCAGCTTTAGTAGCAGCTTCTGCACGTTGGCGAGCAGCTTGTTCAGCAGCGATACGTTGTTGTTCAGCTTTTAAGGCAGCTTGGCGTTGTGCTTCAGCTTGCTCGGCAGCGATACGTTGTTGTTCGGCTTGCAAAGCCGCTTGACGTTGAGCTTCAGCTTGCTCTGCAGCGATACGCTCTTGTTCAGCTTTTAAGGCAGCTTGGCGTTGAGCTTCAGCTTGCTCTGCAGCAATACGTTGTTGTTCAGCTTTTAAGGCCGCTTGACGTTGAGCTTCAGCTTGCTCGGCAGCGATACGTTGTTGTTCAGCTTTTAAAGCAGCTTGACGTTGAGCTTCAGCTTGCTCTGTAGCAATACGTTGTTGTTCCGCTTGTATAGCTGCTTGGCGTTGAGCTTCGGCCTGTTGTTGTGCAATGCGGCGTTGTTCTTCTTGGATACGAAGACGTTCTTGCTCTGCCGCTTGACGTTGAGCTTCAGCGATACGAGCTTGTTCAGCTTGCTGTGCAGCGATACGCTCTTGCTCGGCTCTTAGAGCCGCTTGACGTTGAGCTTCAGCTTGCTCGGTAGCTAAACGTTGTTGTTCTGCTTGCATAGCAGCTTGACGTTGAGCCTCAGCTTGTTGCTGGGCAACCCGTTGCTGTTCCGCTTGCATAGCTATTTGACGTTGTTGTTCCGCTAGAATTGCTGCTTGACGCTGAGCTTCAGCTTGTTTTTGGGCAACCATTTGCTGATCAACTTGGTTTGTACCTGCTTGTTGTGCGGCTTCTTCTGCTGCTAATTGAGCTAATCTTTCACGTTCTGCACGTTGAATATCTCGAATAGTTAATTTTTGTTTTGCTACAACGGCTTTAGTTTGAGTTGTATTAGCAATAACTAAAGGTGTTGTAGATTCTTGTTGAACCATTACAGGAGTACGTTGTACCTGTGTCGTTTGTACTTGCTGTTTGCCATCAACTTGTTTTTGTACTGTAACAGGTTCAGTTTTACGTTGTACGTTCATCAAGCTATGCATGGCCAATGTTGGTTCCAAGACAGCATTAGTTTGTTTGTTAACAACATATTGTGGTTGTGAAACGGTCCGTTGTTGATCTGATAAAGCTTTTGCAATATCGTTTACAGGTACTGGACGTACACGCGGTATTAATGGTGTTACCTTTGGAACTGATTGTGTAGTTACAGGGGTAGGCTGAGTTGCCATAGGTCGTACGACTGGAGTAGCAATATTATTATTGCCTTGAGCCGTTGATTCAGTGGTAGTGTTCGAACCTACCAAATCATTCATGTTGAGGGTAGGGGCTGCGTGGGCAACACCACCCAACGCTGCAGCTGCAAAAAATGCAGCGGTAACCTTACGTTTCCTAGATGATTTCATGAATTACTCTCCGAACTAGATTTGAAAAAACAATTTATAATTTTAAAATTTATTTATATTTATATAGTTTAACATAAATCGATATATTTGTACAATTTATAGAAGTATAGATAAATACTGGATGAGTGCGAAGAAGATAAACTTAGAAAAATATAAATAAATTTAAAGTACTTAGAATAGCGATCATTACTTTTATATTATCTATAATGATTTAAAATGGCCTTTTTCGTATGTATACATCTTTCCATAAAATATGATATGCTTTTGGTAATTTAGCTGAGTTTTGATGATAAAGGAGAGAATATGTTTAGAAAATTCTTATTAGCCTGTATGGTGCTGGGTGCTTTTACCATACAGATACAAGCTATATCGATTAATGAGTTAAATAGTTCACCACAGTTTAAAAATGTATATCAAAAAACCGATCCCTATCAAGGTACTTATCCAAAGGATAGGCTAATAAACTATTTAAACACTTACTCTGTTGAAGCACTAGAATACGCAGCGCCACATTATAAATTAAAAGGTACTTTTTATACCGTTTATACATATACTCGTAGTACGTTTATTACTGAATATGAAGTAACGGCCACATATAATACTAATTATTCACTAGGTTCTTTAATTCACGCCAGTCAAATAGTACAGCCATCCCCATCTATGTATGCGGTTATAAAGGCAGCACAAGATGATTCTGGCATACAAATTGACTTACGAGAGGTGAAGCGATTTAATGGGGATGGTATTGAGGTTAGTAGTACAGTTCCTTTAGTGCACCAATTACGACCTTTAGATCGTAGTCGTTCCGATCAAGGTCTCTTTGCTATAGCAGATGCCATGTTTGTCGTTGCATATCAGCAGCATTTTGATGATATTGTGGTGAAATGAGGTGTCTTATGAAACGTATCTTAATTTTAATGGCTATTTTATGCGTATGCTATGTTTCCGTTAATTCTGTGAAAGCAGTTTCTAATGCTGAATTACAAGATACTAGCCGTTTCGAACACATTATATCTAAAGGTGATACTGGTGGTGGAGATGGTAAATATATTGAGTTGAGCACACTTCGAGATATATCTACCGATGCACGTACAAAAAGTATAGAGACTAAGATATACGTTGTATTACCGTCTTCAGATTTGATTCGGGAATACACAATTCGGTATGACTATAACCTAAATTATTCTTTTGCCAATTTAGTAGCAAAAATGCCAGAGTTTAAACAACGATTTCCTGATTTTAGTTTAAATGATATATGGAATCTTAAAATGGATGAATCTGGTATTGTAGGTACTGTTAAGGCTCAACAGGATTATACTCTTAATGGTGAAAGTAAACCTACACAACCAGGTTATAAAGGGTATGAGCATGTTACATTTTTAACGCCTACAGACTTTGATTTTGAAAGCTATCACGTTGCAAACCGAGTTTTTAAGAAAGTATTTGGCATATTTTATGATGATGTAAGTCGATAGTTTACATAAGAAAAGGACTAGAACATTTTGTTCTAGTCCTTTTGCTATATGTACTTATTTAGCCTATGTACGTTTTTACTATATGTGCTAGTATAATACTAGCTTTCACAATTATTTTTTAAGGCTTGGTTTTAATAGTGCCAAGATGATACAAGCCACAACGGAACCGATTGCGATGGATGCAAGGTAAAGAAGTGGGTTGCCGATTGTAGGTACTACGAAGATACCGCCGTGTGGAGCGCGTAGTGTACATTCGAAGAACATGGACAACGCACCAGCTGTACCAGCACCGATAATGCAAGCTGGCAATACGCGAACTGGATCAGCCGCTGCAAATGGGATAGCACCTTCTGTGATGAAGGAAAGACCCATGATGTAGTTAGTGATACCAGATTTACGTTCTGCTTCTGTGAAGCGGCTAGGGAAGAATGTAGTACAAAGCGCAATTGCCAATGGAGGAACCATACCACCTGCCATGACAGCAGCCATAATACCATATTCACCAGTAGCAAGTGCACCAGTACCAATAACGTAAGCTGCTTTGTTTACAGGACCGCCCATATCAACGGACATCATAGCACCAAAGATGAGACCTAACAATAAGCGGCTAGTAGTGCCCATGGATTGTAAGGAGTCCATTAACCAGTGGTTAAGCGCGGATACAGGAGGATTGATTACGAAGGTTATAGCTAAACCTATGAACAATACGCCCAGTACAGGGTAGAAGAGGACTGGTTTTGTACCTTCTAAGGCTTGAGGCAAACCAGATACTAATTTCTTAACTAATAATACTAAATAACCTGCTGCAAAGCCGGCAATCAATGCGCCAAGGAAGCCAGAGCCGCCTTGGTTGGCCAATAAGCCACCAACGAAACCAGCTACAAGACCTGGGCGGTCCGCAATACTCATAGCGATGTAACCAGCCAATACTGGTAACATGAAGCCAAAGGAAGCACCACCAATTTGCATTAAGAATGCAGAAAGAGGATTGCCGGAACCGAAGTTCTTAGGATTCGCAGGATCTAATGTGTCGAACAAGAAGGCGAGAGCAATCAAGATACCGCCACCAATAACGAATGGCAACATGTGGGATACGCCGTTCATCAAGTGTTTGTAGATTTGACGACCTACGCTGTCAGAGGCACTCGCAGCAGTTTCAGCAGCTTCACGGTCTGCTGCGGATGCTTGGTATACAGCTGCTGTGCCAGCCATTGCTTCTGTTAAAAGTTCTTCGGCTTTATTGATACCGTTCGCAACTTTAGTTTGAATCATAGGTTTGCCGTTGAAACGAGCCATTTCTACTTGGCGGTCAGAAGCGACGATAATGCATTTAGCATGAGCGATTTCTTCAGCTGTAAGAGCATCTTTAACGCCAGAAGCACCATTTTTCTCAACTTTTAAGGAAATGCCCATTTCTTTGGCTTTGCGTTCTAAAGATTCTGCAGCCATGTAGGTATGAGCAATACCAGTAGGGCAACCAGTTACCGCCAATACATCGTAATGTGGGTTGTCTATAGTGACTTTTTCAACTGCTGCAGCCGTTCCAGCCGCTACAGCTGCTGTGCTAGCGTCACCTACTTCAGCTTTCTCTGCTTGTGGTTCTGCCGTTTTGATGAAACCTTCCACAGATGGATCAAAGTTACCTTGCTCTTTAGCTGTTACGAGTTCCAAGAAGCGTTCTACCGTTGGAGCAGCGATGAGGGCTTCTTTGAAGTCAGGGTCGATAACCATCATAGCTAATTGGCTCAATACCTCTACATGAGTATCTGCAGCGCCTTCAGGGGCAGCGATCATGAAGAATAAACGAGATGGTTGGCCGTCGAGTGCTTCGAAGTCTACGCCGTGAGGCACAACCATAGCTGCTAGGCCTGCTTCTTTTACGCCTGCGGATTTAGCATGCGGTGTAGCGATGCCGTCGCCAAGGCCGGTAGAGCCAGATTCTTCACGAGCGAACACGGCTGCTAAGTACTCACCTTTGTCGATGAGGTTGCCGCCTTTTTCCATTAACTCCCCTAAGGTATAAATAGCGTCAGCCTTTGTAACAGGGTCTGCATTTAGTAGGACGGATTGAGGTTTTAATAAATCAGTGATTTGCATATATGTACTCCTTGATGCAAATAAAATGTAAAACTAGTTAACTCGTACTTGTGAAAGTAATGCTTCTACTTCTGCCAGTGTAGCAAGGTTTTCAGAGTAAGCGGAGGCAGAGCCACTGGAGATACCCCAGTACAGTGCCTCTTGTAAATCGCCTGTCTTTTCAAAGCCTGTAATAAAGCCTGCTACCATGGAGTCGCCAGCGCCTACAGAATTTACGAGCGTTCCCTTAGGGGCAGGACTCGTATATACCGTGCCATCAGCTGCGACCAAGATAGCTCCATCACCAGCCATAGAGATAAGCACATGCTGTGCGCCTTTCTCTTGCAATGCTTTCGCCGCTTCTACGAGGTCCTCCTTTGTAGAAAGGGGGCGACCAAAAATTTCGCTAAGTTCATGATTGTTAGGTTTAATTAAGAATGGCTTATATGGCAATACGCGTGTAAGTAAATCCTTTGTAGCATCTACAACGATGCGAATGTTTTTATGTTGCAAGCGCTCCATAATGAACTCGTACATATCGCTAGGTAAGCTAGAAGGAATACTGCCTGCAAGGATTAGTGTATCTTGTTCAGTCAATGCGTCGAGCTGTTTGTAAAGTGCTTCTAATTCGTCGGACCCAATGATTGGGCCACGACCGTTGATCTCTGTTTCTTCATCAGAGGCTTTCACCTTAACATTGATACGGGTTAATCCTTCGCGGAGGCGAATGAAATCTTCTTTTACGCCGAAGCTATTGAGCTGCGTAACGATTTCTTCACCAGTAAAGCCGGCGATGAAACCGAGTGCCGTTGTATCCATGCCTAAGTTGTTAAGAACGATAGATACGTTGATACCCTTGCCGCCACCAAGAACGTATTCTTGAGTTGTACGATTAATGGTACCAGTCTTAAGTTGCTCAAGGCGTACGATATAATCGAGGGCTGGGTTAAAGGTAATGGTGTAAATCATACAAATTCCCCTTGATAAGATAAATTAATTAGCCTGCGATTGGCAAATTTTGTAATTAGCCTCTGATTGGCTAATCCTGTAATTAGCGTATGATTGGCTAATCTTGTAATTAGCGTATGATTGGTTGATCTTGATTCCGTAGTCGTAACCAGTAAAGGAGTGGTACGAGGTATAGGAAGAAGGCGAATGGCACATAGCCTGCTATACTAGTACCCATCATAACAATAGGTACGTAAGCAGCGATGTTCCATGGTAATAGTGGAGCAATGACGATGCCACTGTTTTCAAAGTCGAGCATCACATCTTCATCTTGAATACCCCGTTGAGCGTAGGTAATACGCATAATAGAATGTGTCATTACAACCGCAATAGCTTGGCTACAGCCAACAGCGCCGGTTAAGAGTGCGAGACCTACATTGGTAGCAAATACATCGCTCCGCGTTTTAGCTCGCTCTAATAGTTGTCTAACATCATTCCAGAAGCCAACCCCTTCGAGCATGCCTGAAATGGCAGTGGCCATAAAGATAGATAGGGTGGGGATGAACATTGTTTGCAATCCACCGCCATGAATGATGTCTGCTAGTGGATTATAATGTGGTAGTTCAAATCCTGTTAAGGTATACCAGCCTAAATCGGAAAGAGTAGCTCCTTGATTTGTATAAGCCAGAATGGCTGCGGCTAATGCGCTGAGGCCGATAGGCCAACGGATAGATACTTTCAAAGGCAATAAAGCGATGACGATAATCACTGGAATCCACAATGTCCAATCAATATTGAAGATAAAGTGGATTGTATCGGATAACAAACTATTTTCATAGTTTAGAGGAAACCACTGGGACAGTATTAGGTAGAGCACTGTAGAAATAACAAGTGCAGGTAGTCCCGCTTTAAACATAATTGGTATATTACTAGAAATCTTAGTATGTGTTAAGGCTGCTACCAGTGATGCGCTAGATGACAATGGGCCGTTGCGATCACCAAAGTATGCACCGGCTATAATGGCACCAGCTACGATATTCTCTGGAATATTACCGGCTCTTGCCATCGTGATGAGTACAATGCCTATGGTGCCTACAGTACCGTAAGCTGTACCTAATATCATGCTAACAATCGCTGTTAATAAGAAGGCACAAGCAATAAAGAGGGACGGATCAATCAAGTCGATGCCGGTGGCGATAATCATAGGGATAATACCTGCTGCTTGCCACATAGCAATGAGCCAACCGATAAGCAAGAATATTTGTATTACTACAATCGAGCTTTTAGCACCTGTCCATGATAGGTTTAGCAGTTCTTTTCGTTGGTATCCTTTGCGATAGAATACATAGGCCATGATGCACCATACCACTATCAAGGCGTAACCAATAGCAATACCGTTAGCTACGGTGATGATAATGACGAGGATAGATATGAGTAAACCTATGAGCGACTCCGTATTTTTCGGCATTAGAGAACGGCCTTGTTGATACTTTAGAAACGCATTTAATATGAGTTGTAACCACTTCATTTTAATCGATAGGAAGTTCTGTTTCGAAGACTTCCTCAGCCGGGCCAGTCATGAGCACCGTGCCATCCTCCAAGTATGAAATATGTAATGTTCCTAAATAAAGCTCTACATCGACTTCGCGACCGGTTAAGCCTTTTTCAAAGGACATAACAGCAGAAGCACAAGAGCCTGTACCGCATGCTAGTGTAGCGCCAGCACCGCGTTCCCATGTGCGAACCTTGATGTGCTTGTTGTTCACTACCTCAATGTAGTTAACATTTGTATTGGATGGGAATGCATCGTGTTTTTCAATGATAGGACCTTGTGTCGTTACAGGCGCCTTTGTAATGTCATTGATATACACCTCTGTATGAGGCACGCCGAGTAATACGGAGCTTACCGTTACTGTTTCGCCGTTTACATCGAGGTCTACGTCGATAACCTTATCCATATCCACGTTGATAGGTACATCTTTGCTGTTAAAGAATGGTTTGCCCATATCTACTGTAACTAGTATTACGATGCCATTTTCAATGGTTAAGGTAGGTTTCATTACACCGGCCAAGGTTTCGATGGTGAAAGTTTCTTTAGTAATTTCTCCGTGTTCATAGGCATATTTGGCAAAGCAACGGATTGCATTGCCGCACATTTCTGCTTCACTACCATCAGAGTTGATGATGCGCATGCGCACATCACAGGTTTTTGAAGGAACTAGAATGGCAAGACCATCAGCACCGATACCAGTACGACGATCGCAAAGGCGAATCGCCAAATCAGTATAGTCCTTGTTAGCACCTTGAGGGTCGGCAAAGAGGATAAAATCATTGCCGAGACCATGCATTTTAGTTAATTTCATAAAGTCTCCTATCAATAAGTAAGACTTTCACCATAAAGCCCGTGAAAGTCTCAGATGTATATAATTATATATTCTATATTATAACATAAATGGCACTTGGTTATGAGAAAAAATCTTATAAAATTATGGCGAAATAGAGGAAAACGTAACCTACTTTTAGTGCCTAGCTAAATTGATTGATGCGTCATAAATAACCCATATGGGATAGCGTTTAAGACAGATAGATATTGTCTAATTACTTTATTGTTTAACGGAGAAATGATAAAATAGAAAGTAATGTAGTTTATCGTAATAGAAAGAGGAACACATATGCGAATTCAAGGGATTTCTGGATCTCGTGGCGTTGCAGTAGGCAATGTATATAGATATATTCAAGAGGAAATTGTCATTCCTGATTACACTGTAGCAGAGGATAAGGTAGAAGAGGAGATTGGCAAGTTTGCAGCTGCTATGGCAGCTACCTTAAAGCAATTAGATACAATTCGTCAAAAGGCGTTGAAAGACATGGGCCCTGAAGAGGCGGCTATTTTCGAAGCGCATATGCAAATTGCTCAAGACCCATCCTTGTCTGATGGTATTAAATCCCTCGTTGAGTCTAGCCATACTAATGTGGTAGCGGCTACAGCTCAAACCATTGAAACCTTTGCTAATATCTTCCTCGGTATGGACGATCCATATATGCGTGAACGCGGTGCAGATATCAAAGATATTGGTGATCGTTTGATGCGCAATATGTTAGGTATGAACCCTCGTGGTTTATCCCATATTTCTGGGGAGGTTATCTTGGTGGCTCATGATTTGGCACCATCTGATACAGCTTCTCTTGATAAAAATGTAGTAAAAGGCATCGTGACAGCGGCTGGTGGTCCTACATCTCATGCAGCTATCATGGCGCGCACCTTGGAAATTCCTGCCGTTATGGGCGTTGGTGACATTGAAGGCTTCGTAGATGGCGAGAAAGCAGTTGTACTTGGTACAGATGGTATTGTGGAAACAAATCCATCTGATGCGGATTGGACTGAATATACCAATCAAGCGGCTGCATACCAAGAGGAATTGAAACGCTTGCGCGAATCTGCCAATCTTGAAGCTAAGACAACTGATGGTCATCATGTAGAACTATTTGGTAACATCGGTAAGTCGAAAGATGCTAAACACGCTCTTACAATGGGCGCACAAGGCATCGGCTTATATCGTACAGAATTCTTGTACATGGAAAACGATGAATTACCAACAGAAGATGTACAGTTTGAAGAATATAAAAAGGTTGCAGAAGATATGCAGGGCCAACCTGTTATTATTCGTACCATGGATATCGGTGGCGATAAAGAATTGAAATGCCTTGATTTGCCAAGCGAAATGAATCCATTCCTCGGCTATCGTGCAATTCGTATTTCCTTGAATCGCCCAGATATCTTCAAAGTACAATTACGTGCGTTATTGCGTGCTAGTTCCTTTGGCGATATTCACATCATGTACCCTATGATTGCTTCCGTAGAAGAAGTGAAACAAGCGAATGCTATGCTCGAAGAATGTAAGGCAGAACTTACAGCTGAAGGCAAAGAATTCAACAAGGATATCAAGGTTGGCATTATGATCGAAGTACCAGCGGCGGCTGTTATTTCTCCAATTTTGGCCAAATACGTAGACTTCTTCAGTATCGGTACAAATGATTTATGCCAATACACCTTGGCGGTAGACCGTATGAACGAGTCTATTGGTTCTCTATATCAACCATTGCATCCAGGTGTCTTACGTCTTATCAAGCATGTTATCGATGCGAGCCATGAACAAGGTAAAATTACAGGCATGTGCGGTGAACTAGCTGGTGACCCTGTAGCCACAATGATTCTATTAGGCCTTGGCCTTGACGAATTCTCTATGACAGCGTCATCTATACCTCTTATTAAGAAAATCTTGCGTTCCGTTTCTAAAGCAGAATGTGAAGAGGTGGCTAATAAAGCGCTTTCCATGGATACAGCAGAAGAAATTACAGACTATGCTAAATCTGTGCTAGCCGAAAAAGACTTACTATAATTCTGTATAACTCTAAGAAAAGTGTTAAGCTCATCAGTATATAGCAAAGAACTTTCAATATACTTGAATTAAAATGCTTGAAATTGATACAATATATCTATTAGAACGTATGGGATAGGTACTACCTATCGAGATAGAAAGAGGTTATCATGAAAGAATTAACAGTAGAAATTACTAACGAATCTGGTTTACATGCTCGTCCTGCTACAGCTTTCACACAATTGGCTGCTAAATACGCTTCCAAAGTGACAATCGCTGCTAACGGTAAAACAGCTGATGCTAAATCCATCTTAACTGTATTGACTTTGGGCGCTACAAAAGGCACATCTGTTACATTGACAGCTGACGGTGCTGACGAAGATGATGCACTCGCTGCATTGAGCGAATTCTTAACAACTAACCACGACTAATACTTTGTGGTAATATAAAGGACTCTACGAATGTAGAGTCCTTTTTTCTTGAGCCATATATGATGGATGTTTTAATCAGATTTGATTTTTATTTGCTTTTTCGGGGGAGCTTCGAGATTTAGTAGAGCCTTGTTTTTGGTAAAAAAAGAAGAGGCCTCTTAGCCTCTTCTTTATTTTCCCATGTTTGCAAAACGCTCTACAGCTTTTGTAAAGTCGCTAATGGTTTTCTCTACGTCACCGTGTTCGATACCATCTCGCACGCAGTGGTTGATATGTCCTTCAAGAACTACTTGACCTACTTTATGTAGTGCAGATTTAGCTGCATTAATTTGGCTCAATACATCTTCGCATGGAATGTCTTCTTCAATCATTCGATCAATAGCTTGCACTTGACCAAGGATTTTACGCAATCGACGATGTAGATTTTCTGAATCCATACATTGTTTCATAATACTCCTCCAATGGGCATGTTTTTATCATCTTTACTATTATACTCCATGTAAAGTTTATAATACAACTTAATAAGTATACCTAATATGAATAAAATCTGTATATGTAGATATACGCTTGGTTATAAATAGTAAGATTCTCTCTTTTATATTGTTAGAATTCTTTTCCTAACAGCTATATAGCAAGGTCTATACATATCTTCTTCTTGATTGATGTGATACAATACATTTAATACACATTATAGTAGTATATGTATATAAGGCGTTGTATATACTGTTAGTTAATAACTGTATGTATACTATGGTCCTTTATGAAATAGGTGAAAGCAATGAAAGTGTTTCGCTACCTTCGAAATCTAGTGGTGTTCGTGGTGGTCATCATATTGGCCATGTTTATATATGACGGATACCATAGCTTTCAAGGTGCAGCTCGTGAAAGTAAGGCTCACACAACTGTTGAAAAACGCATAGAACAAAGTGAAGATACCCTCAGCCGTACGGATCGTATCATACGAATATTTACATTTAAAGAAAAGGTAGAGGTGGCCCTTAATCAACGTGTTTCTAAAGAACACTGGGTGAAGGGTGATGTCATTCCAGAATATACAAAGAATGCACTTATCGCCATTGAGGATAAGCGGTACTATAAACATGGAGCTATTGATGTGCTCGGTATTATTCGCGCCTTTTATACCAATACTATAGCAGGTGAAACTGTAGAGGGTGGGAGTACTATTACACAACAAGTAGTAAAAAATCTCTTCCTTTCATCAAAACGCATCATGAGTCGTAAGGTAGAGGAAGCAATCCTTGCTAGTGAAATGGAACATTACTACTCGAAAGAAGAAATCCTCACCATGTATTTAAATACTGTATATTATGGTCATAATTACTACGGCATTTACGAAGCTGCTCATGGCTACTTTGGAACAAGTCCAAGCCGATTGACATTAGGGCAAAGTGCACTCCTTGCAGCACTACCTAATGCACCATCCTATTTAGATCCATATACAAACTATAAAGGGGCTAAGGCTAGACAAAAACTGGTGCTCGAACAAATGGTAGACCAAGGCATGATTACACAAGCGGAAGCGGACTATGCATATCAACAAGAGTTGGGGCTGGTAGATGAATAATTGAATATATTTTTATAATCTCTGTTTGCTAATGAATAATTAATTGGCGAACAGAGATTTTTTTGCTACATTAGTAATAATAGATACATACATTTAGAGAGAGTTTTGAGTATTAGGAGCATAATTATTGGATAATATTGAATTAAAGCAGTATGAGGAAGGCAATTTTTTATCTATTTATATTGGAGCAAAACCTATTATTAAGTTTGCTATGCTTCGATTGGAGAATTTTATATCCTATTATTTAAGAGGTCCTGGAGGATTAGATTATAAGTCTGAAGCACTTGATATTGATTCCTATGCCCGTGAAATCTTTTATGTTGAACAAACAGATGCTAATAAAATTGAAAACTGGATAGTTTACTACGATGATGAACATGATTGTATGACTGTAAGGCATTGTTTTTGGGATAAAGCGTTAGATAGAGATATTCTAATGGCAGATGAATCTTTAAGGGGGCAAGTAAGAGAAAAATATATCGTTGATAAAATTCCACATATTAGTAATCAAACTATTATTGGTGTAGATGAAACGGTAAAACATAATATTTTAAATAGTATAAATGATTTTGACGTAGCGATATCTGAAATAAGTGTATTGGAATTATTTAAAACTGTAGATTACTCTAGAGGTGATTATAAAATTACAAGGTCTTATGATTTAGATGTTCGTCTTGAAGCTATTATTCGTGAAGAGCAAAGCGGATTCTGTACAATTATAGAGAAAATTAAGTCTTTGATATTAGAAGTCTTAAAAGTGCAAATTGCTACAACTAATGATTATAAGATAGTATTAGATTACCAATTTTCACCTATTGATATTAAGTAAGAATAGAAAGTCCATCGTAAGAAATGAAGCTATGTCTAGTGTTAAATCACTGGATATAGCTTTTGTATTATATTAGTTCGGAATTGAAGTATATTACTAAATTGAATAAAAATAATGCTTGCATTTATAATTATGCAGGTGTATACTATTTTTTGTCAGAAAGAGGGAATGACCGGTGCGCTAGATGCCACGGTGCTTTCACAATTATCTGATATAATATTGATTATATGAGTTTAAATACATAGTAAGTTTTTTATGAGGTGTTATCATGGGTAAAGCAAATAAAGTAGTACTCGCATATTCTGGTGGTTTGGACACATCTGTTATCATTCCTTGGTTAAAAGAAAATTATGGGGCTGAAGTTATCGCAGTGTGCGTAGACTTGGGTCAACCTGAGGATTATGATGCAGTTGAGAAAAAAGCAATCAAATCTGGTGCTTCTAAAGCGTACATCGTTGATGCTAAAGAAGAGTTCGTAAAAGATTATGTATGGCCAACAGTAAAAGCTGGTGCAGTTTATGAAGGTAAATATTTATTAGGCACATCCTTCGCTAGACCTTTAATTGGTAAAATCCTTGTAGATATTGCAAAAAAAGAAGGCGCTGATGCTATCGCTCACGGTGCGACTGGTAAAGGTAATGACCAAGTTCGTTTCGAACTTGCTATCAAAGCATTGGCTCCTAATATGAAAATCATCGCTCCTTGGAGAGAATGGGATTTGAAATCCAGAACAGACTGCATGGAATATGCAGCTAAACATGATATTCCAGTTGTAGCTACGAAATCCCATCCATATTCCATGGACCAAAACGTATGGCATTTATCCCATGAAGGCGGCGATCTTGAAAATCCAGCAAATGCTCCTAAAGATGATGTGTACTTGGTAACACATACTCCTGAACAAGCTCCAGATGAAGCTGGTTATGTAACTGTATCCTTCAAAGATGGCGTACCTGTAGCAGTAGATGGTCAAGAAGGTACTCCATTACAATTGTTAGAAAAACTCAACGAAATCGGTGCACACTATGGCGTAGGCGTTGTAGATATCGTTGAAAATAGATTGGTAGGCATGAAATCCCGTGGCGTTTATGAAAACCCAGGTGGATCCATCATCATGTATGCTCACAGAGAACTTGAATACCTTTGCCTCGACAGAGCTACATACCACTACAAAGAACTTATTGCTAACAAATACGCTGAACTTGTATACGATGGCATGTGGTTCGCACCGTTGATGAACGCTTTGCAAGCATTCGTTGATGAAACTCAAAAAACTGTAACTGGTGAAGTAAAACTTAAATTGTACAAAGGCAACATCATTTCTGCTGGTGCAACTTCTCCATACTCCTTGTACAGCGAAGATTTCGTAACATTCGAAGAAGATGATGTATACAACCAAGCTGATGCGGCTGGTTTCATCAACTTGTTCGGTTTACCTCTTAAAATTAATGCATTAATGAAAGAAAAGGCAGGTAAATAATGGCTAAATTGTGGGGCGGGCGTTTCACAAAAGGCACTGATAAAGCGGTAGAGGATTTTACATCCTCTATCGCTTTTGATGCGCGGATGTACGCCGAAGATATTGCAGGTAGTAAAGCACATGCTACAATGCTGGCAAAACAAAATATTATCTCCAACGCAGATCGAGATGCTATTGTTGAGGGCTTAACAAAGATTAAAGGCCAAATCGATAAAGGTGAGTTCCCATTCTCCGTGGCTCTTGAAGATATTCATATGAATATTGAAAAGCGCTTAACAGATGATATTGGTGAAGCAGGTGGCCGTTTACATACAGGCCGTAGCCGTAATGACCAATGTGCAGTAGATTTGCACATGTACGTGCGTAAAGCCGTAGTAGAAATGGGCGAGCTTATCGTAGATATGCAAAAAGCCCTCATCGAAACAGCTGAAAAATACAGCGATGTTATCATGCCTGGCTATACGCATTTACAACGGGCACAGCCTGTATTATTTGGTCATCATATGATGGCGTACTTCTCTATGCTAGAACGCGACTTTGACCGTTTGTTGATGGTCTTCAAACATGCAGATATCATGCCACTTGGTGCAGGGGCCTTAGCTGGTTCTACATACGGCATTGATCAAACCTATACGCAAAAGCTACTCGGCTTCTCCCGTATTTACGAAAATAGTATGGATGCTGTATCTGACCGTGACTATGTAGTTGAATTCTTGTCCTTTGCATCTCTTGTGATGATGCACTTGAGCCGTCTTAGCGAAGAATTGATTTTGTGGTCTACCAATGAGTTTAACTTCATTGAACTTGATGATGCTCATTGCACAGGCTCTAGCATTATGCCACAAAAGAAAAATCCTGACGTATGTGAACTTGTTCGTGGTAAAACAGGTCGCACCTATGGCCACTTGTTAGGTTTATTAACTACATTAAAAGGCTTGCCACTTACCTATAATAAAGATATGCAAGAGGATAAAGAGGGCATTTTTGATGCTATCGATACAGTGCACTTTGCATTGTCCATTAATGCGGCTATGATTCGCGGCATGAAGGTTAATGGGGCACATATGAAAGCTGTCCTCGATGATGATTTCTCTAATGCTACAGATATGGCCGATTACCTTGCGAAAAAAGGAGTTCCATTCCGTGAAGCTCATGAAATCGTAGGTAATGCTGTACATCATTGCATTGAAAAAGGTTGCGTATTGCTTGATTTATCCGTTGAGGATTTCAAAGCTATATCCGACCATTTTGATGCAGATATCCTTGATGCTATTTCCATCGAAGCTTGCATAGCTGGCCGTAATAACTATTCTGGTACTGCTCCAGAATGTGTGGAAAGACAACGGAACAATGGTAAAGCTGTTATCGCCGGAGAAGAAAAACAAATTGCTCAGTGGAAAGCAATTGTTGAATCTGTGCAAGCATAACTGATTTAGTAAGCCTAATGTTTTGATTTAGGGCCACATCCTGTACAAGAGTAACATTCAGAGTAACAGTTACTTGTGATATTAAAATTTTAAGATCGATATACATATAAGTCTTATATTAAAGCGCTTTATATTAACCTTTAAGCTTATGTGTATATCGATTTTTTATTTATATGATAGATAACACCTAAAAAGAGCGCTATTCTAATTGATAAATTACTATTAAAATGGTGTAAATTTATGTGCGCATACAGTGGACTGCGCGAAAACAATAGTCTTGTACTACGACACTATAACCATGATAGATAGTAAAAATCACATATATACACAGAATAAAATGGGGTAAAAATATACTCTGTCATTGTCAAAATGAGTTCTGTTCGTTTTAGATGATAAATTAACTATAATTTATTCAATTCGTGTAATAATGCTTGTCCGCCAATAAAGTACTTTCATTTTGGGTTCATAGGTGTTATTATTTAATTCGTAATAAGAATAACAACGGTAAATTCACATTCAAGCCCATCACAGCACGAACTGAATTTACTTAGCGGTATATTATATTTAAGTGAATTATGGACGAGAAAAAATTCACCTTTTGAAAGGGGATTGATACATGAAAACCACCGCTAAAAAAATGTCTGTATTCCAGCTAACCACAATGGTAGCAGCCAATATGCTAGGAGCTGGGATCATTATGTTACCAACTAATTTGGCTCAAGTTGGTACTATTTCAGTTTTATCTTGGCTCGTAACAGCTGTGGGTGCGCTTCTGTTAGCGTATATTTTTGCTCAAGCGGGTATGTTCTCCCAGATTAAGGGGGGCATGGGCGGTTATGCAGAACACCGCTTCGGTAAAACTGGACATTTTATGGCGAGCTATGCTTACAGCATATCTCTCATCATTGCTAATATCGCCATCGCGGTATCTGCCGTAGGTTATGGCGCAGCTTTCTTTGGTGTTGACCTCAATGCAACACAAACAAGCCAAGTAACAATTGTGCTTTTGTGGTTTGCAGCGATTTTGAACTTCCGTGGTAATCGCTTCACAGGTCGACTCAGCAACATGACTATTTGGGGCTCTATTGTGCCGGTTTTATTAATTGGTACAATCGGCTGGTATTGGTTTGACCCGTCTATCTATTGGGCGGCATGGAACCCAAATGATCTTCCGTTTTACGATGCTGTAAAACAATCCATTTCTCTCACTTTGTGGGGCTTCCTAGGATTTGAGTCCGCAGCGGCTAATGCTGATGCTGTTGAGAATCCAAAGAAAAACGTACCTATCGCAACTGTGGCGGGTACATTAGCAGTGGCAGTGGTTTACATCTTGTCCACAAATGTTATGGCCGGTATCGTGCCTAACATCGACTTGTTAAATTCTAATGCACCATTTGGTTTGACATTCGTATACATGTTCAATGATACAATTGCAAACATCGTGATGGCTGCAATGGTTATTTCTTGCTTTGGCGCTTTACTTTGCTGGCAATTCACATTGTCTCGCGTATTTAAAAGCGCAGCGGAACATGGTTACTTCCCTAAAGTGTTCGCTCGTGTAAATAGTAAGGATGCTCCTGTTCGTGGCGTATTCATTCTACTTGCTGTTGAAACATTACTTACATTGTTCACTGCAAGTGATTCCTTGCGTGAGCAATTTGAAGTATTGGTAAATTTGGCAGTTGTAACTAACGTAGTACCATATGTATTGTGCATCTTAGCAGTACCTACAATGATGCGTATGGCTGGCGTAGCTGAAAGCCGCATTAAACGCTCTAACTACGTATTTGGTGTTGGCGTTATCTACTGCTTGTATGCTATTTACGCATGTGGTGTTGATGCTATGCTCGGTAGTGCAGTGGCAGTAAGCATTGGTCTTGTGATCTATGTTTTGCGTAAAGCGTGGGCTACACGCAAAGCGCACCGCTTACAACAAAGTATCGATTAATTAAATAACTCTCGTCTTATAAGAGGCTGTTACTAAGTAACAGCCTCTTTTTTGTATATTAATCAGACTTATTAATTATGGTTTTATTAATTATAAATAATTGATAGTTGCTAAAGTGATTAAAAGTTTTTTCGGTATGTATAAAAAAAATTCATGAGAAAATTACCATTATAATAATAATTAATATATATACAGTTGTATACAGTTAATATAGTAAAAAATCATATATATAAAATAATTCGTATAAGTTTATACATGAATGTGACCTTAATTACTAATTAATAATTTTTATTAGTATAAAAATTATATTGAGAATTCACGATATACACATACCCCTAAGGGGTATGTGTATTGTAAACAGAATATTAATATAGTATATTAATAATCGATAAAAGTGAATGAACTAGTGAGTGTCGGTGTTCACCGAGCGTAAAAGAGGAAAATGGGTGTAAATCCCATACTATGCAAATAGCTGTAATGAGGAGCAAGGTTTCATTATAGGGTCACTGGGAAACTGGGAAGGCCGAAATATTGCGATGAGTCTGAGTCAGAAAGCCTGCTCTAAATGTATGGTATGCATATACTGTGCTTAATTTAGGTTAGTCAGGCGACTAGCTTTTTTTTGTTCCTCAGGGAGCTATATTTTTTCTTATTTTTGCGTATTACTGCTACGTTGAGTGGGAGGTACCCTTAGTTTTTCATTTGATTTGTTGTTAGTGTTTAGAGAGTTTAGGAGGCGCCTATGGGTAAACGATTTGCTAAACATTTGGGACAATTTATTGTAACCTTGTTTGGCATCACATTTTTGACATTTTGTCTCACTTATTTAGCACCAGGCGATCCAGTAACGATGTTACTAGAAACAGCAGATACTATCGTGTCTCAGGAGCTTATCGATGAAACTCGAGCTCAGCTTGGGTTAGATAAACCGTTCTTAGTGCAATATGCAAACTGGGTTGTGAATGCTGCACAAGGTGACTTAGGGATGAGTTACTCTGCTAAAAAGCCTGTTGTAGATCGTATGTTAGAGGCTTTGCCAGGAACAGTTATGTTAGCGGGTACAGCATTAGTATTTACATTGCTTTATGCATTGCCGGCAGGGATTATAAGCGCCTTAAATCGAAACAAATGGATCGACTATCTGTTGCGCGTTGCTTCCTTTGTAGGCGTGTCTATGCCATCATTCTGGTTAGGCCTTGTATTGATTTATATCTTTGGTCTTAAATTAGGGCTCGTTCCTATTGCGTCCTCTCGTGTAACTCCAATCGGTGTAATTCTACCAGCCGTTACATTAGCTGTTGTAGTTGGGTCCAAGTACATGCGTCAAGTTCGTCTTGTTATTCTTGAAGAAATGCAAAAGGATTATGTCATCGGCGCACGTGCTCGTGGTGTGAGTGAGATGAAAATTTTATTCGGTCATATTTTGCCTAATGCAGTATTACCACTCATCACTATATTAGGCGTTCTCATCGGTTGGCTATTAGGCGGTGTTGCAGTTGTTGAAATGGTATTCTCCTGGCCTGGCCTTGGGAATATGGCGGTATATGCCATTACCATGCGCGACTATCCATTGATCGAAGGTTTTGTGTTATGGGTTGCCTTAGCATATATGTGTGTCAATGCTCTAGTTGATGCATCCTATGTTCTGTTGGACCCTAGATTGAAAAGGGAGAGAGCATAATGAAAGAATTTATTCAGAAACATAAATTGTTCTCTTTCTACACTGCATTGATGCTTGTCATCGTATTCATTGCTATCTTTGCACCATGGCTTGCGCCGGGAGATGCTTTCACATCGGATATGTCTAAAGCATTACAAGCCCCTAGTGCTCAGCATTGGTTTGGCACCGACAAACTGGGTCGTGACGTATTGTCTCGTATCATTTATGGTACTCAATTATCCTTGTTCATGGGTGTATCCATCGTAGTGATTATGGTAAGCATTGGTACTATTATCGGTGCCATAGCCGGTTATTTCGGCGGGAAAATCGAAATGGTCCTCATGCGTTTTGCGGACATTATGCTATCCTTCCCGGGTGTAGTATTAGCCATTGCCATTGCAGGTATTTTGGGTGGTAGTATTATGAATACGATTTTGGCATTATCTGTAGTAGGTTGGGCAAAATATGCTCGTTTGGTACGATCTATGACATTGAAAGTTCGTGGCGAAGAGTATGTAACGGCTGCCGTCATGATGGGGGCATCTACATCAACTATTATTAGACGTCATATCATTCCTAATATTATGCCTCTTGTTGTTACAACAGGTGCACTAGATATTGGGGCTATTATGATTGAGGTTGCTGGTCTTTCCTTCCTTGGATTTGGTGCTCAACCACCAACACCAGAATGGGGCCTTATGCTTAACGAAGGTCGTCAATATTTACAAACCAGTCCATGGCTGATGGCCTTCCCTGGTATGTCCATCCTTATCGTAGTTGCTATCTTTAACCTTTGGTCTGATTCCTTGCGCGATGTAGTGGATCCTAAAAATCAAGGTTAGTTACGTGTGATGCTTATTTATAGGTTATGTTGTGAAAGTTGTTATATAAATAGGCGGTAATAAGGTTTTTCCATTATGACTATTGTAGATTGTAGTGGTCATGATGTGTATGTTTTATGTTTATATGTAATGGTACAAGGAGATTTTACATGAAAAAATCTTGGAAAAAGGCCCTCTTAGCAGGTCTTAGCATTGTAATGATGGGTTCCTTCATCGCTGGTTGCGGCTCTGATAATAATGGTGCTGCTAATAAGGATGTTTTAAAAGTTGGTGTAACTAACTTCGCATCCACATTAGAACCTACAGAAAACTTCTTCGCATG
Organism: Veillonella sp. Ser01; assembly: GCF_053850375.1. Classification (NCBI taxonomy): domain Bacteria; kingdom Bacillati; phylum Bacillota; class Negativicutes; order Veillonellales; family Veillonellaceae; genus Veillonella; species Veillonella sp. Ser01. Next base: position 465,970 of record NZ_JBSPUA010000002.1, read on the forward strand.
GGTTGTCATGCGCTATGGTGTAGGCGAAACATTGGCGAAGTTTGATGAACACATGAAACCTCAACCATGGATTGCATCTAAATGGGAAGTATCCCCAGACCATAAAACGTGGACTTTCACAATCAATGACAAAGTGAAATTCTCCAATGGTAAAAAAGTTGATGCTGCAGCTGTTAAAGCATCTATCGAACGGGCTTTTGAAAAATCCAATCGTGCGAAAACATTCTTCGAATATGACTCTATGGAAGCTAATGGTCAACAATTAGTTATTCATACAACAAAAGAATATCCTAATATGCCTGGTCTTTTGGCTGACCCATTATTCTTAATTGTTGATGTCCAAGCTGAAAAAGATGGCCGTAACTTTGCTAAAGAAGGTCCTATCGGTACAGGTCCATATGTAGTTAAATCTTTCACAAAAGAACGTGCTGAAATGGCGGCCAACGAAAATTACTGGGATGGTACAGTACCTTTCAAAACTGTAGAAATTCCTTCTATCGACGATCCTAATACGCGTGCTATGAGCTTGCAATCTGGCGATGTTGATATGGCGGTTAACATCGGTGCTGGTGAAATCGGCTTATTCCAAAATAACGATAAGTTTAAGGTGGATGAAATTGCATCCCTTCGCGTAGTATTGGCTCGTATTAACGAAAAAGGGATTCTTGGTGATGACAAAGTTCGTGCTGCTGTTATCTCTGCCACAGATCGTAAGAACTATGCTGATGTATTGTTAAAAGGTACATTCATTCCTGGTTCTGCTCCAATTCCACCATCCATGGACTATGGATTCAATGAATTGAAAGATCCTAATGCATATAATCCTGAACGCTCTAAACAATTGTTAGCGGAAGACGGTTGGAAAGATACTGATGGCGACGGCATCCTTGATAAAGATGGTAAACCATTAACATTTGACTTCGTAGTATATAATTCTCGTGCTGAATTGCCACTTTATGCAGAAGCTGTTCAAGCTGACCTCAAAAAAGTTGGTATTGACATGAAAATTAAAACAGTTGACTATAACTTGATCGATAAAATGGGTCAAGATGGCGACTATGATATGCTTATTTCCAATATCGTAACGGCTAATACAGGCGATCCAATCTGGTTCTTGGCTAACTACTGGCATACAAATGACAATGGTTCCAACCCTCAAAACGGTTCTGGTTATTCCAATCCACAAGTTGACCAATTGTTAGATGCTGCTGAAACTGAATTCGATCCTGCAAAACGTCGTGACTATGCAATTCAAATTCAACAATTATTGATGAATGATGGTGCTGCATTGTTCTTAGGTTACCCTAAAACTAATATCGTTACTGGTTCTTACTTGAAAGGTGCTGTCATGTACCCAAGTGACTACTACTGGATTACTAATAAAATTACAAAATAATAAGGAGCTATAATGGCAGAAAACATACTAACTGTAGAGAACCTTAACATCGCGTACCAAGGTGTGCCTGCTGTTATGGATGTAAACTTTACCTTGGAACGCGGTAAGGTATTGACCATTGTAGGGGAATCTGGATCCGGTAAAACTACCGTGATCCGTGCCCTCATGGGTTTGTTGCCTATAGGTGGTGAGGTCACAGATGGTACCATGATCTTTAATGGTCAAGATCTTCGCACCCTATCTAAGTCAGAATGGAGAGCCATACGTGGTAAAGATATGGCCATGATTTTCCAAGATAGTGGTAGTGCACTCGATCCGATTGTGCGCATTGGTAAACAATTTAGAGAACTATTTAAAGCTCATATTGAAATCACTAATGATGAATGTGATCGTCGTGCAATTGCTTTGTTAGAGTCTGTGGCATTACCTAATTGTGCAGATATATTGTGTCGCTATCCTCACGAATTATCTGGTGGTCAACGCCAACGTGTGGGCATTGCTATGGCATTAGCGATGGATCCTGCGTTATTAATTGGTGATGAACCTACATCTGCTTTAGATGTAACAACACAATCACAAGTTGTTATGCAAATGCTAGAACTTGCTAAAGAGCATAATTCTGCTATCGTAATGGTTACGCATAACCTTGGTGTAGCGGCCTATATGTCCGACTATATCATTGTTATGAAAAAGGGTCGTGTTGTTGATGCTGGCACACCTCAAGATATTTTAGAAAATCCATCTAATGAATATACGAAACAATTAAAAGATGCGGTACCAACATTGGGAGGAGGTCGTTACATTGACTAACTACGCTGTAGAATTAAAAAATGTATATAAACGATTCCCACTTCCTACTGGTGGTGAGCTCGAAGCATGTAAGGATATCAATATTACCTTAGAAAAAGGCGAGTCCCTTGGGGTTGTAGGTGAATCTGGCTCTGGTAAAACGACTTTGGTTCGTATGATCATGAAGATGCTGCCTATTACAGAAGGCGAGATTTATGTAGACGGTGTAGAGATTCAACATATGAACTCTGAGCAAACAAAAGAATACCGCAAGAAAATTCAAATGGTATTCCAAGATCCATCTGCAGCCTTCAATCCGCGTATGAAGGTAAAGGATATTATCCTTGAACCGTTATACAATTTTGGGCTTCTTGAAAAAGGAAAAGAAGAACAAATCGCAGGTGACTATCTTGAAATGGTAGACCTACCTCGCGAATTTATGCATCGTTATCCTCATGAAATGTCTGGTGGTCAACGTCAACGTGTTGCCATTGCTCGTGCTATCGTACTTGAACCAGAAATTCTCGTATTAGACGAGGCTACTAGTGCTCTAGATGTGTCTGTACAAGACTCCATTGCCTATTTATTGGCGCGTTTACAAAAGAAGAAAAATTTAACATACCTATTTATCGCTCATGATATTGCGTTCATTCGTACTATGTGCCACAAGGTGGTCGTAATGCACAAAGGCGCTATTGTTGAAGAGCTAGATGCATTTCACTTAGCTGATGCGAAGCATCCTTATACAAAAGTTCTATTGAGCTCCATCTTTGAAATTGGCCAAGATCATAAGCCACTTACTTTAGAAGAAGCGGCTGTAGAAGCATAGGACTTTGGCACAACGTATCCGACTTCTCATTGTAGCGATCGCCTAGTGTATTCGACTAGAGGATTCGCCTACTAATATGGGTAAAATACAATAGGTACATATATAATAGCAGTTAGCTTTAGAGCTAACTGCTATTTTTGTATGTTACGAATCTATACAGATTTTCTCATATATATAATTATATCGAAAATTTTCTTAGAAATGATTGTGTTAACACTAAATATATAGTATAGTTGACTAAGCAACATACCCCCATGGGTATAATTGGAATATGCTCATATGAAGTGATATACATATAGAGAAAGGTTAGGTGTGTGAATGAAAGGATTACGTAAGGCGTTACTGATTAGCATGATGCTTGGTGTTACGATCCTTGGTACTGTAGGCTGCATAAATCAATCATCCGATTCATCTAATGATGTATTAAAGGTAGGGGCAATTAGCTTTGCGGGTACCTTGGAACCAACAGAAAACTATTTTAGCTGGGCTGTTGTACGGTACGGTGTTGGCGAAACACTCACCAAGTTTGATGATCATATGAATGCCAAACCATGGTTGGCATCCTCTTGGAAACAAAGTGATGACAAGCTGACCTGGACTTTTACCATCAACGATAAGGTTAAGTTCTCTAATGGTAATGCCCTTACTGCTGAGGCCGTAAAGGCGTCTTTGGAACGAACCTTTGCGAAGAGTAAACGGGCAAAAACATTCTTTAATTACACTGAAATGACGGCTAATGGTCAAGAGCTTACAATTAAGACTGATAAGCCTTATTATAATTTGCCAAATTTGTTGGGAGATCCATTGTTCCTTGTTATGGATGTAACTGCTGAGGCAAGTGGTCGTGATATTGCGAAGGAAGGTCCTATTGGGACTGGGCCTTATGTAGTGACATCATTTACAAAAGAGCGTGCTGAGCTAGCACGGAATGATAACTACTGGGATGGCAAGCCAGGCTTCGGTAAGGTTGAAATTCCATCTATTAACGATGCCAATACACGAGCTATGGCATTGCAAGCGGGTGATGTAGATATGGCTGTTAGCATTGGACCTGGCGAATATGGTATCTTCCAAAACGATAAGAAATTTACTATTTATGAAGAATCATCCTTACGTGATGTGTTCGTTCGGATGAGCCAAAAAGGCAAGCTTAAGAATGCTAATCTTCGAGCGGCTCTCATTGCCGGAGCAGACCGTGAGTCTTATGCAAAGAACCTTATGAAGGATACCTTTGTTGCCGGTAAGGCTCCATTGCCACCGTCCATTGATTATGGATTCAATCAATTGCGGGACCCTAATAAATATAATATTGAACGTGCTAAAGAATTACTTAAACGTGAAGGTTATATTGATACAAATGGTGATGGTATTGTAGATAAAGATGGTGAAAACCTAGTACTTGATTTCTATGCCTATACATCTCGACCTGAATTGCCATTATATGCAGAGGCATTACAAGCGGACTATAAGAAAATCGGTGTAGATTTACAAATTAAAATCGTAGACTATGCTGTGATCGATACATTGGCGCAATCTGGAGATTACGATATGCTCATCTCTAGTGTAGTTACTGCTAATACTGGCCAACCTGTATGGTTCTTGAAACAATACTGGGGGACAGGTAGTGATACAAACGGCTCTGGATTCTCTAATCCACGTTTCGATGAATTATTAGCTCTTGGTGAAAGTGCCAACGATCCGGTGGTACGCCGTAATGCAGTTATTAATGCACAACAATTGATGCTAGATGATTCGATAGCACTCTTCCTTGGATATCCTAAGATTAATATTGTAGGAAATAACCATATTGATGGTATTAAAATAACTCCATCTGAATATTACATCATTACGAAAGATTTAAAACGGAAATAGTTTTATTATATAAACCTATAGTAATGAAACTTGTTAATATAATTTAAAGTAGTTGTAGACATATCAAAAGAGAACTAGCCATGTGAACTAGTCCTCTTTGTGTAGTTAGTTATTTTTTCTTTTGCTCTGTTGCATCAAGTTCTGCCATATTTACGACATTTGCTTTACCAACCATTTTGTTATATTTTATAAAAAGTTGTGTATATGCTTCGCCGTAGGAAGAATTGATGATGATATAGTTACGAGCCTCTGCGACAAATTCTTTTACAGAATCTTGATACTCGCGAACCGCATTTTGTGTTTCTGATGTTGTACCAGGTTGTAATTTGTTAATGCGTTGCGTGATTTGTTGCAAGTTTGCTTCAACCTTTTGGGTATCCGTATTTCCATCTGGATCGATAAGGTCGATTGTTTGGGCAGTCATGAGATTTAACTCGATGAAGTTAACTGCATTTTCACGTTTTTCACCTTGATATTCAGTCATGCGTTCTGTATAGAGCTCATTATTACGATTATCTAAGGCTAAATCTAAAGCGTTGTATGTAGCGTAGAATTGTTCAGCTAGAGGTACATACTGTGCCGCTAACTCATCGCTACCTTTGAAATTATCTTTTTCAAAACGACGTTCTACATAGTAGGCTTGCAATTGATCCGCAACAGGAATCAATTGATCTAGCACTGCTAATACATCATTAGTTGATTGATTTACATCTTCGTATGGAGTAGGGCTATCTTGCTTTGCAGCCTCTAATGCTGTTTTAAGATCTTTGTATTTAGGTAATGTAATCGTCGTGTTATGGGACCCATTACGTAACTCTTCGAGCGTTGGTTGTAATTGATTTGCATAGGCTACACTGTACGCGTTATATGAGTCTAATGCGACGATATAAGGTCGGATAGCGTTGATCTTGTCGTCAACGGTTGATCGATATAAAATTGTCGTTGTATTGGATGACAAGAGTGTATACACCCCGTAGATCCCACCACCGATAATAGCGATGCCAAGTATAACGGCTGCTATTAACTTGATGTACCCCTTTTTCAACTGCGCACGCTCCTTGAAAACACACTAACTCTTTTTGGATCCGTTTGGGCGGACTACGCCCCTAAGAGTCATTAGTTATATTATATCATAAACTTAGGTCCCAAAAAAGACGTATAGAGCGGAGAATCATAAGGAATAGATGAAATTATGTTATGTGAACATGTATTAATATTTGTAATTAGTGATTTGTAGAGGGATAGCCTTAAAAGGCTTTCACATAAATAAGCTATTCTGCATAAAAATATATTTCTCTAGACGCTGCAGCTGCGGCTGGTATAATAGCAAGTATAGTATTCATTATATGGGGAGTTTTTTATGTCAGAATCGAATCGTTTGCTCAACTTTGCTACATCTTCAGAACTCATAGCAAATGGGGAAGGGCGCAATGTGCTATCTGCTATAGAAGATGGCTTGCGTAATTGTGATGAGTTTTTAATATCTGTAGCATTTATAACACCAGAAGGATTACTAACATTAAAGCCAATACTTAAAGAGTTAGAAAATCGAGGCGTACATGGTCGCATATTAACAACAGATTATCTTGGTTTTAATAGTCCACAAGTTCTAGAAGATTTAGGTAATCTAAAGAATATTGATTTGAAGGTATATTGTACTACTCAAGGTAGTGGACATGGTTTTCACACAAAGGGATATATTTTTAGGAAAGATGAATCCTATCAAATTATAATAGGTAGTTCTAATTTAACTATTAATGCGCTAAAGAGCAATAGAGAGTGGAATACCCGTTCTGAAGTACATGGTAGCGATACTTATGCTCGAGAGATTAATGAGGAATTTGAACTGTATTGGAATTCAAAATTTGCCATTCCTTATGAAGAGTTTATACCTTGGTATAAGCCTAGATGGGTTCGTCCAGAGCGTTTTTCACAAAGGTCTGTAGCGGAACAATTTAAGAAGGTAGATTTACCGGCCTTAGAACCTAATATGATGCAACAGCAGTTTATTGCCAACTTTAATGAATTAAGAGCGAATCATGCTAAACGAGGACTTCTAATTTCTGCTACGGGGACGGGGAAAACCTATGCAGCGGCTTTTGCGATGCGCGAAATGAATCCGAAAAGAATATTATTTATAGTGCATCGAGAACAAATAGCAAAACAAGCAATGGCAAGTTTTTCACGGGTTTATAATGATCCATCTATAACGTTTGGGTTAGTATCTGGTAATGTTAAAAAATATGATGCTACCCATGTATTTTCTACAATGCAAATGATGGGGCGTTATGATGTAATGAAACAATACGATCCAAAAACTTTTGATTGTATTATTATTGACGAAGTACATCGTGCAGGCTCTGAAAGTTATCAACGTATTATCGACTATTTTAAACCACAGTTTCTATTAGGTATGACTGCAAGTCCGGAGCGGACTGATGGTTATGATTTATATGAGCTCTTTGATCATAATATTATTTATGAAATTCGATTACAACAGGCTCTAGAGGAAGATTTATTGTGTCCATTCCACTATTTTGGTATTAGTGACTTATGGGTTGATACAGACGAACCGATTGGTGATATGGAGGTTACTTTTTCTAATTTATCAACAAAGGAGCGTGTAGATAAAATTATTGAAAAGATTCGCTACTTTGGACATAGTGGTAGTCGAGTAAAAGGCCTGGTATTCTGCAGTAATCGCGTTGAAGCAAAGGCTTTATCTGACGCTTTTAATGAGCGGGGGATTTATCGCACGGTAAGCTTGACGGGTGAGGATAGCCAAGAAATTAGAGAGAAAACGATCGCTCGATTAACAGGAACTGGGGAGTATCAAGGTAGACTTGGTGAGCAGTTAGATTATATCTTTACTGTAGATATATTTAATGAAGGCGTTGATATACCTGAAATCAATCAAGTTATTATGTTACGTCAAACTGAAAGCCCAATAATTTTTATTCAACAGTTAGGGCGTGGACTTCGTAAGTTTGAAGATAAGGAATATGTAGTTATCCTTGATTTTATTGGAAACTATACAAATAACTTTATGATTCCCTTGGCACTATCTGGTGATAGAAGTTATAACAAAGATACATTGCGTCGATATGTACAAGCAGGTAATCGTATTATCCCTGGTAGCTCAACAGTACATTTTGATCAAATTGCGAAACAACGTATTTACGAATCTATTGATACAGCAAAGTTTTCTGATATGAAATTAATAAAAGAAGCCTATTTTAATTTGCGCTTTAAATTAGGCCGTATTCCTAGAATTTCTGATTTTGCAGAGCATGGATCTATTGATATTAGTCGGATTTTCAATAAATTTAAGTCTTATCATAATTTCTTGATAAAAATTAAAGATAAAGACTATGATGTATCATTTACACCTATTCAGGAACGGATGTTACATTTTATATCTCAAAAACTAACAACAGGAATACGTGTACGAGAGCTATTAGTATTACAAGCATTATTAGAAGAAAAGCAGGATGTTATTACATATGTATCTAATGAGCTTTTAAATACATATAATGTAGAATTATCTGAGCATGGGCGAATTAATCTCATTAATGTTATGATAAATCAATTCGGTGTGAAAGCGGCACAAAAAACATTTGAAGATAGTGTATTTATTGAATTATCTAATGGTCGTTATGGAATATCTCAAGCATTTAAAGATGCATTAGAAAATAGTAATTTTAAAGAACAAGTGCAAGAACTTGTCGCCTATGGTTTGAAACAGTTTGATGATAAATATAAAGGTAAGATTTATCCGAATACTCCTTTTGCTTTATATGAAAAGTATACCTATGAACAAGTGTGCCAATTATTAGAATGGCCTCAAAATGAAGTGCCATTGAATATTGGGGGATATAAATTCCATAAGGAAACAAAGACATATCCTGTATTCATCAATTATCATAAAGCAGATGATATTCAAGATACTATTAAGTATGAAGATAGATTTGAAAATCCAGGATTATTAAAAGCTATTTCTAAAAATAAACGATCATTTTCTTCTGATGATGTGCAGACTGCATTTAATGCTGATGCCTTAGGTGTTTCTATGCACTTATTTATGAGAAAGAATAAGGATGATGAAGAGTCTAAAGAGTTTTACTATTTGGGTCCTATTCATTCTACAGGACGAGAACGAGCTAAAGAAATCTTTATGGCAAATGGTACTATGGCAGTAGAGCTAGAGTATCAACTTGAAGTGCCTGTACGGGATGATATTTATGATTATATTATTAATGGGTAAGGATATATGAGTGAAGAACGAAAACATATTGAAGTTGTAGCAGCAATTATCAAAAAAGATAATACTATATTAGCTACTCAACGTGGTTATGGTGATCTAAAAGATGGTTGGGAGTTTCCAGGTGGTAAGGTTGAGCCTGGCGAAGCTCACGAGGTAGCACTCAAAAGAGAAATACATGAAGAACTAGAAGCCGAGATTACCGTTCTGGAACATATTATTACTATTGAATATACAGGATATGAGAAGTTTGATTTAACAATGCATTGTTATTTATGTTCTTTAGTAAATGACTCTGATATTACTCTATTAGAACATGAAGCGGCAAAATGGCTTTCAAAAGAGAATTTATACTCAGTAGATTGGTTACCTGCTGATATTGATGCAGTAGATGCGATCTCTAAACGTTTATAATTATTAGTGTTAGTATAAACTCTAGTTTTATTATGTGATGAGCTTCAGAAAATTGATGCTATCTAATAAAGGAGCTCTAGATTAGAGCTCCTTTTCTTTAGTGTTGAGAGAGGATAATTTATGTTGTTACGTCTTATTAGACTATTTACTTTAATTGTTACTTTTGTTTGTATTTCCAGTGCAACATTTGCCATTTCTTTAGGTGAGTTACAAAATTCACCACAGTTTTGGCGTGAGCGGCATAGCAGTAGTGTTGATGTGTATCTCGATTTAAACTCTATACAAAGTACACTTTATAACCCTCCAAAATATACTTTAAAATTTAAGGTATATACAGTTGATAAGAAAGATAAGTATATTGGTGAAGGCAATGTTATAGCCGACTATGATTATAATAAGTCCATAGAAGGCATAATAAAAAGGAATAACTTAGCAAAAATGCCGTATAATTCAGAAAAGGTTAAGTCTACCGTAAAAAAAGCAAAGTTAAAAGATTCGGGAATTGTAAATAGCCTTAAAGTTAGTGCTATTTATGACTTTAATGGGAAGGAGATATACTCTGGAAATCCAATTAAGACAGCTGAAAATATCAAAGTTGATGCAACTTCAAGTGGATATATTATCTCAGTAAAGGCATTTAAACAATATTATAAAGTTACCTTTTAATTACACTGTGGGAATTCTTTTCTTTTATAATTGAAATACATTAGCATACAATATAAAGGTACGCCTATAATACTATATAGGTGTACCTTTTATTTGTATGGATAGGATATTTGTGATGTGAAAGAGCTATTAGAACATATTAGCGTATTGTTTAAATTATATTTTGATACTCATTGTCCATACTTTCATATCGTTATATAATAATATTATCAGATTTGTATTTTTCGATATAATTAATGAAAGGAGTACAACATGTCAAATTTTATCACTCCTAAAGAATTATTAGCTTGTCTCGATGAGGTTATCATCTTAGATGCTCGAGGTTATCAAGATTATAAAAAAGGTCATATTAAAGGCTCTTATGCGGTGGATTTGGATAAGGATTTAACAGGTCCTTTGGGCGAGCATGGTGGCCGTCATCCGTTGCCAGATATGGAGCAGTTGGCTCATACCTTTGAGTCTTATGGTATTACTCGTGAATCTAAGGTTGTCGTATACGACTCTTGGCTTTTCTTGGCAGGACGCCTTTGGTGGACGTTGCGCTACATGGGCTTAACTGATGTACGCGTATTGTCCGGTGGCATTGAACGTTGGGTCAAGGAAGGTCATCTTTTAACTAAAGAGCCGACTCCATTACCTACAGAACCTTCCGTTTTTAACTATGAATTGCAAACGCATATGGTTATGAGTCGAGATGAGGTTCTCAAGGCTAGTGAAAGCGGCGATCATGTTATCATCGATGCTCGTGCACCGTTCCGCTACGATGGGTCTCAAGTAGATACGATGGATGGCATGACTGGTCACATTCCTGGTGCTGTTAATCATTTTTATGAAAGTGGTTATACCGTAGATGGTCCTAAGTCTGTAAAAGATTTAGAAGCCGAGTACTATAATGAAATCTACCAAAATAGGCCTGTTGTGACTTACTGTGGCTCAGGGGTAACCGCTTGTAATGCTCTGTTAACTATGAGCGAAGTAGGGCTTGAATCGGCTTTATATGTTGGTAGCTCTAGTGATTGGGTAACCTATGACGGTTTCCCACTTAAGACTGGTGTAGAAACATTACGATAATACAGGAGGGCAAATGAAAATATTAAAACATCTACTAACTCTTGTTGCGTTTGGTTATTTGTGTTATCACATCTATACCTTCGGGCCCGGCATGTTTAATGTTACGGTGTTGGTAATTCTTGTTTTATCTTCCATAGCTAATTATTTCCGTGAAAAACGTGAAAGTGATCTTAAAGCAAACGAAAACGCTCGAAAGGCTCGTGCGGAAGCAAGACATGCAAAGAAACACAAACTATAGTAATGTACAACTTTCTGGCTGAACTGTATAACATACTATAATTGCTAGTATAAATAAGAATATTTTTGAAATATAAGGAAAATGTTGAAATAGAGGCTTTCACAAACTATATTAGTATGTAAAAGCACTATTAGAATAAGGAGTAAGCATTGAAATTAATTTCTTGGAATGTAAACGGCCTTCGTGCCGCTGTAACAAAAGGATTTATGGAATCCTTTAACGAACTAGATGCGGATATTTTCTGTTTACAAGAAACAAAATTGCAACCTGATCAAATTTCTTTGGAATTGCCAGGCTATGAGCAATACTGGAATAGCGCTGTGAAAAAAGGCTATAGTGGTACGGCTGTATTCACGCGTATTAAACCGTTGTCCGTAACTAACGGTATTGGCATTGAAGAACACGATCAAGAGGGTCGAGTTATTACTGCTGAATATGACAATTTCTATTTAGTATGCTGCTATACGCCAAATAGCCAACGTGAATTGGCTCGTCTTGAGTACCGCATGACTTGGGAAGATGCATTCCGTAACTATTTGCTTGAATTAGATAAGAAAAAACCAGTTATTCTCTGTGGTGACCTTAACGTAGCCCATCAAGAAATAGACCTTAAAAATCCTAAGACAAACCGTAAAAATGCAGGCTTCTCCGACGAAGAACGTGCAAAAATGACAGAGCTCTTAGGTGCTGGTTTCACAGATACATTCCGTCATCTTTATCCAGATGCTATTGAAGAATACAGCTGGTGGTCTTATATGGGTAAGGCTCGTGAACGAAATACGGGATGGAGAATTGACTATTTCATCACCTCTAAACGTCTTGACGACAAAATTCAAGAAGCTAAAATTCACCAACAAATCTTTGGCTCTGATCACTGTCCAGTAGAATTAGATATCGATTTATAATATATTGAAAGTATAATCTACAGCCTCATCTTAGGATGGGGCTGTTATAATAGGTGAAAGGAGATAATATGGCTCAAAAACAAAAGGCTGTTGTCTTATTCAGCGGTGGGGTAGATAGTACTACATGTTTAGCGCTAGCTATTGAAAGATTTGGCAAAGACAATGTAGTGCCGTTATCCATTCAATATGGTCAAAAACATAGTAAAGAACTAGAGGCTGCTGCATCTATTCTCGCTTATTATGGAATTGAAGGTAAAACGATGGATGTCACTAAATTGTTTGCCTTCAGCAATTGCTCTTTATTGACCCAATCCACAGAGGCAATACCTCAAGGTTCATATAAGGAACAACAAGAGGCAGAAGGAGAAGGTACGGTTAGCACCTATGTGCCATTTAGAAATGGTCTATTCCTATCTGCGGCGGCTTCCTTAGCCTTATCTCTAGACTGCGGCTATATCTACTATGGTGCCCATAGCGATGATGCGGCTGGCAACGCATACCCAGACTGTACAGAACACTTCTATAAATCCATGGGTGATGCTATCTTCGAAGGATCCGGCAAAGAATGCTCCTTAGAAGCACCATTCATCAACCATAACAAAGCAGACGTCGTAAAAGAAGGCCTACGACTCGGCGTACCATACCACCTAACATGGTCCTGCTACGAAGGCGGCGACAAACCATGCGGACACTGCGGTACCTGCATCGACAGAGCCGAAGCATTCCGCGCCAACGGCGTTGAAGACCCAGCCCTATAATACCCGTAAACTGGCTTACATTAGTAGCCGCCATTTAGGCGGCTACTTTGCATATAAATTAATAGGTAAGATACTATGTTTGATTTTAGGCGGACAGCTACGTCACTAATATTAGACTATTTGTTGATTCGCTAAATTCGCAGTGGCAGGAGATACCTTTTCAAAGAGCGACTTTGGCAGGTCGAGGCCCTTGGCCGATGACCGTATAGCCAGTGGAGCGATGAGGAAAGGTATCTCCTACCACCCCGTCCTTTCAAACTTAACACTAATAGTAGATTTACATACAAGTCCGCCTACATCTAAAGTAATTGCGAAAATATTAGATATATGGTAATATTAGTATTGCCTAAAGGCGACAACTAAATAAGACAGTTTGAAACCATCCTGTCTCTAAACAAAACTACGGAAATTCATAAGCATTTATAGCATGGTAGTTTTGCCATGCTTTTTTATTTGAGGAGGTGAGTGTTATGATTACTACACGTAAATTGACTATTTCTGCCATGGTTGTGGCATTGTACATCGTTGTACTATATTTAACGCAAAGCGTTTCTTTCGGAGCGTATCAAATTCGTATAGCAACATCATTATATGCACTTGCTTATGCCTTTCCGTTTTTGGTAATTCCAATGGGGATTGGTAACCTCATTTCTAACTTCCTATTCGGTGGTCTTGGTATCCTCGATATGATGGGAGGTTTTGGCGTTGGTATCTTAACAACAGGTATAATCGTAGGTATGCGTAAGCTTGGCCTTAGCGCTTGGTGGGCGATTCTACCAATTATCTTTGTTCCAGCATTATGTGTACCGTTATGGCTCAGCCCATTACTTGGCCTTCCATACTGGCCATTGGTATTGAACCTCATCGTAGGTCAAACAATTCCAGCAGTGCTTGGCTCTGTTTTGGTGAAAGCATTGATCAGCCGTCCTAGCATGGCTGCTTTATTAGGTGCTTTCAAATAAAAAGTACATAGACAAATAAAAAGGCGTAAGCTCGATGTGAGCTTACGCCTTTTTTATGGCTAAATGTTATGGAGGTTGAAAGTATTAGCAGTTGTAGCCGCGCCATTTAGTTTCTACTACGAGGCGCTCAAGGGCAACCATGTACGCTGCTTGACGAGGCGGTACATTGTATTTATGTTGCATTTCCCAAACTGCTTCAAAGCTATTTTGCATATTTTTAGTTAACCGTTCATTAACTTCTTCTTCAGTCCAGTAGAAGCTAGCTTTGTTTTGGACCCATTCATAGTAGGATACAACTACGCCGCCGCCGTTTGCAAGAACGTCAGGAATGATGTCGATACCTTTTTCATAGAAGTATTTGTCTGCATCATTAGTAGTAGGGCCATTAGCACCTTCCAAGATGATTTTAGCTTGGATGTTTTCCATGTTGTCTTTGTTCAATTGGTTTTCAAGAGCTGCCATGTACAATACATCAACTGGTTGAGCCAATAATTCTTGAGCGCCAATTGTAGTCATACCTGGCTCGCTGTAACCTTCAAGGGAACGACCATGGGAGTTAGCATATTCGTATGCTTTTTCCACATCAATACCGTTAGGGTTGTAGATGTTAACGCTTACGTCGCCGATAGCAACAACTTTAGCACCTTCTTGCGCGATGAGACGAGCACCTACGGAACCTACGTTACCGAAGCCTTGAACTGCTACAGTAAGATTTTTGATGTCTAAGTTTTTCTTAGCTAAGTAACTTTGTAATGCGATGAGACAGCCGCGACCAGTCGCTTCATTACGACCTAAGGAACCGCCTACTTCAATAGGTTTACCAGTAACGATACCAGGGCTCCATTCGCCTTTTAATGTGCTGTATTCATCAGCAATCCAGCTCATGATTTGGGCGTTTGTATTTACGTCTGGTGCAGGCACGTCAGTATTTACGCCAATGATAGGAGCAATACGACGTACAAAGTTACGAGTCAAGCGTTCTAATTCGCGAGGGTTTAAAGTTTTAGGATCAACTTTGATACCGCCTTTACCACCGCCATAAGGGATGTTAGCAATCGCGTTTTTAATAGTCATCCAAGCTGCTAATGCACGAACTTCATTTTCATCGGAATCTGGATGGAAGCGAAGACCACCTTTAGCACTGCCGCGTAATGTGGAGTGTTGGCAACGGTAACCTTCGTATACGCGAACTTCACCATTATCTAGTTGAAGTGGTACAGCTACTTTAAGTTCTCGTTCAGGATGACGCAATACTTCGTACTCACTACGAGAATAACCGAGTTTTTCTGCTGCTACATCTAACGTATTTAACATGTTTTCATAAGGATTATAACCACTCATAATAACCTCCTGTATATAAGGGTAAATTAAGTTTTGCTAATTTTAGACATACTGTAGTATTCGACGTTGTATACATAATACCCTTTATAATTTTATAACTATATTCTATAGTTTTTAATGCTTGAAAAGTGTATAGAATATAGATGTTTACTGTGATTATAGTCACTTCTGGAGTTAGAGGTAAATCGTAGTTTTTACAGTATAAATGGATACTTTTACAAAAAATAAAAAGAGACCGATGAAAGATACTTTCACCGGTCTCATAAGAGAATATATTTTATTTTTCCATTGTATCTTCCACTGGCGTAGGAGGTACAGAAGAGTCTGTAGTTTGACCGTCACCCCACCATACGATACCGTATGTATGATTAAGAACAGAACGGTTAAATACAGGTGTTTCGATGCCTGCCTTGCGCTGTTTGATATAGTCATCAAGAGCAAGACCTGCAGTACGTCCCATACGTACGATGGAACTAATATTAGTTAATACTAAGAAGGCCATGAATAAATCGGCTAAATTCCATACTAGATCAAGAGAGGCGATGGAGCCTACAAATGTCATGATGATTACACCGATACGGAATAAATGAAGATAGAATCTCTTTTCTGTTAAGTGGCTAATATTAATTTCACCATAGTAATAGTTACCAATTAAGGAACTGAAGGAGAACATTACGATAAAGATTGCTACCGCTGTTGGAGCCCAAGAACCAAGTTGTTGTTCGAGGTTATGTTGTACTAGCGCAACACCAGTTAAACCTGTTGTGCTATAGTCGCCAACCATGAGTACAATGAATGCTGAAGCTGTACAAATGATAAATGTATCAAGGAATACACCAAATGCTTGTACAAGACCTTGTTCAACAGGATGGCTAACAGCCGCAGTAGCCGCTGCATTAGGCACAGAACCTTCACCGGCTTCGTTGGAGAATAGACCACGTTTAATACCATTCATTACAGTGGCACCTAATAAGCCACCACCTGCTGCTACTGGTTCAAAGGCTGAGCTAATAATAGTATAAATAACATGTGGGAATTGGGTGATGTTCATAATGACTACGAATAATGCAGTAGCAATATATAGTACAGCCATGATAGGAACGATGATTTCAGATGCTTTTGCAACGCGATGAATACCACCAAAAATAATGAGGCCAAGAAGTATTGCTACAACGGCACCGGTGTAGGATACATCAAAGTTGAATACTTGAAGAGAGGCAGCTAATGTGTTCGCTTGTACTGAGTTGTAAATCCAACCGTATGTAATACTGATCAAAATTGCAAATAAAATAGATAATGCTTTGTTGTTTAAACCATAGCGAATGTAGTATGCTGGGCCGCCGTAAAAGCCGCCTTTAGCAACAGGTTCTTTGTAGATTTGTGCCAATGTAGATTCGATGAAACCTGTAGCAGCACCAATAAGAGCGATAACCCACATCCAGAAAATAGCACCAGGACCACCGAGTACAACAGCAATCGCAATACCTGCGATGTTACCAACACCTACACGAGATGCGGTACTAACACAGAACGCTTGGAATGAGGATACATGATTTTTTTCTGTAGAACTACCTGCACCATTGATTACGAGGCGAATCATTTCTTTGATCATACGAATTTGTACAAAATTCGTTGTCATTGTAAAGAAGAGACCTGCGCCGATGAGGATAAAGATGATGAAATAACTCCATAAATAGCCATTTATGGTGGATATAGCATCATTGAGCATTGTTTCCATAAAAACGCTCCTTTCTCATAAAAAGAATTCTTATAATTATTAATGATATTGTATCAATTTCTATAGACTATGTAAAACAAAATCCCTCACAAGAGTGAAGGATTTTATTAATAGTTTATTATTGTATAGCAACTAAGATGTTTCTTTAAGCTTTAGTAAATTCCGGTGATTCCTCCATGCCTTGTAATAAGGTTTGTTCGGAATGTTCCATGTGAATTCTTGCCAACTTACGAGCTTGAGTAGCATTATGTGAAGCAATGGCCTCTACCAATTGACGGTGTTCTTCCCATGTCTTTCTTAGCCGGCCCGGTTGATTCATGGAGAAGCTACGGAATCGATAGGTTTGCTCCCGCAAGTTGTGAACGATGTCCGCTAGTCGTTCATTGCGAGAGGCTCGGTATAGAACTTCGTGAAATTCCACGTCTGCTGTTACGACGGATTCCATATCTTTGTTTTCCATATGGTCGCCGATCTCTACGAGCATTCGTTCTAGTGTTTCGATTTCCTCTTCGGTTATGCGTTCAGCAGCAAGGCCTGCTGCGAGTTCTTCTAGAGCAGATCGAATTTCAAATACTTGAGTAATATCCTTTAAAGATATATTGGCCACGTATGTGCCACGGCGAGGAACCATGACAACAAAACCTTCGAGCTCAAGCTTACGAATGGCTTCGCGGATTGGTGTACGGCTCACACCGAGTTCTTCAGCTAGAGGAATTTCCATAAGGCGTTCGCCCGGTTTTAACACGCCGTCTTGAATGGCTTGACGTAATGTTTCACTTACGACTTCGCGTAGAGGTTTATACGCATCTAAGCGTATTGGTTGTAACCGTTTTGTCATGGTAAGTCCTCCTGTGTACATGTTTTTGTAATGAGCGATAGCCAATCATGGCCGGCTGCTTTGATTTCTTCTTGCAGTTGTAATGCTTCCATTGGTTTATCCAGCAATACCACCATTGTAGGGCCACTACCGGTCATGATGGTTGGATAGCCGCGGCTGGTAAAGAACTCTTTACAAATGACAAGTTCTTCGTGGTCAGGGAATAGTAGTTCTTCAAATGTATTAGCACTAGCAAGGAAAGCAGATTTTAAGTCATTGTTTTCTAAGTGATTGTGGACGGCATCTATGGTTTGCTTTGTTGCCACTGATTTACCATTGAATCGTCCATAAGCAGCCCCTGTAGATACAGAAACCTTTGGCTTTACTAGCAATAACCAATGTGGATCTGGAGATTTTCCGTATGTTAATATTTCACCACGCCCCGTGCCGCGTGCTGTACCACCTTGCAATAGGAATGGCACATCGGATCCAAGAGTAGCACCGATTTGTAAAAGTTCCTCTTGGGTGAGTCGTAAGTCCCAGAATCGATTGAGACCTACTAACATAGCTGCCGCATCAGCACTACCACCGCCAAGACCTGCTTGAATAGGTACCCGTTTTAATAGATGGATGGCTGCGCCTGCCTTGCAGCCCGTATATTCTTGGACTGCTCGTAATGCTTTGAGGGCAAGATTTTCTTCACCGTAAGTAACTAATTTTTGCATATACTCAGGCAATTCTGGAGCGCCACCGGAGAAAACTACGGAATGATGCTTCGCAAAATAAATGGAGTCGCTAAGGCGAATGGATTGGAAGATAGAGTCGATATCGTGATATCCGTCTTCACGCTTGCCCGTAATAGCAAGTCCAATATTGATTTTACTGCAACCGAGTTGCTCAAAACTTTTACTCATGATAGCCTCGTTTGTAACATATAGAATATATGCAATTTATATGTTTATTTTATACTCTTATAAAGTGATTGAAAATAACCATTAAGTGGTTTATGATGAATTTGTATACGCATATTGTTTTATTACTAAATGTATTGTAAATAGCGTATGTTTTAGTTAGTTCATTATAGAATATTTATAGTGAAATGGCAATTTGGAGGGAGCTATGTTCGCTAAGTATAAAAGTGTTATCTATGAAAGCCTTATGGTCATCCTTGGATGTGCCATATTTGGTGCCGGCCTTGATGCCTTTGTATTGCCACACAAATTGGTGAGTACTGGTATTAGTGGGGTAGGCTTGATTTTGTATTATTTAACGGGCTTATCCGTTGGTTCTTGGAATATGATTTTAAATATTCCTATATTCTGGGCTGCTTGGAAATGGCTAGGCACCCGTGTTGTTATCAAAACCTTGTATGGCACATTGATGCTGTCTTGGATGGTTGATTTATTTAACTTCTTGCAATATGACATGATTATTAAGGATCCTTTGTTGAGTTCCATGATGGCTGGTATTACTACTGGTGTAGGCCTTGGCATTGTGTACCGCGTAGGTGGTAACACAGGTGGGCTTGATCCTATTGCACTCATTGTACGCAAATATTATGGACTTCAAATGGGGTCCATTAATAGTGCCATAAACTGTGCTATCCTTGTTGCCGCAATTGGTGTTGTTGGCCTTGAAGCCGTAGCGGTCACACTTATTAGTGTCTATGTGTATACCATCATTACGAATAAGGTGGTTATCGGGTTTAATCAACGAAAGGTAGCTTTCATCATTACCTATCGTACCGATGATATCTGCGAATGCATCATCAAAAAGGTTGGCCGTGGAGCCACTATTATTAATGGTGTGGGTGCCTATACACGGACGCCGAAGCAAATCGTTATGGTAGCCGTTAATCTCTTGCAAGTAAATAAATTAAAAGAGGTTATTCAAGAGGCCGATCCAAATGTATTTATTTTGATAACCGATGCACAAGAGGTTATTGGTCAAGGCTTTACGCAGCCTATTATACCGACTGAAGTATGTGAACAGTTGAAAGATAAGAGTACTACACAAGAGGACAATACAGAGACTGTACACAATCAATAAGTGCGTATTTGTCATCTCATCTTAATTATGTGTAAATATAATGTTTTATGAATGATATATACAGTTGAGATTAGGAGGTTCCTATGGCTCATAAATTAGCAGGTATGCCTGTACAAGAACAAGATATTATTGATGTGCAAACATTGGTGGATGCATATTTTGATAATGCACCGGATGTAACGGATCCGACACAACTCGTATCCTTTGGTACATCTGGTCATCGTGGTACCTCTTTGAATGGTACCTTTACAGATTTACATGTAGCAGCTATTACGCAGGCTATCTGTGATGGTCGTGGACAATTTGGTGCGACAGGTCCCATTTTTGTGGGCCAAGATACACATGCTTTATCTCAGCCTGCATTAGTAACAGTGCTTGAGGTCCTTGCCGGTAATGGCGTGGTTGCAATGGTTGATGCGGATATGGACTTTGTGCCTACACCGTCAGTGTCTCGTGCTATCATTCGGTATAATGAAAGTCATTTTGATAAGGCGGATGGTATTGTTATTACACCATCTCATAACCCGCCAGATAATGGGGGTATTAAGTATAATGCTACCAATGGTGGCCCTGCGGATACGTTGATAACGAAATGGATTGAAACTCGCGCCAATGAGTACGTTCGTGCTTATTGTGAATTAGAAGGGTTCAAACGTATTAGTGTTGATAATATTGAACCAGATCAACAAGTTCCGTATGACTACAAGGGTTTATATGTTGAAGAGTTATCTTCTATCATCAATATGGAGGCTCTTCAAAGTGCTAAGCCTAAGGTTCTTGTCAATGCATTAGGTGGTAGTGGCCTCGGTTATTGGCGGGCTATTAAAGAACGATATAATCTCAATATGGATATCATCAATGATGAGTACGATCCAACCTTTAGCTTTATGACTTATGACCATGATGGTAAGGTGCGTATGGATTGTTCCTCTGAATATGCGATGGCGGATGTAATTAAACAAATTGGCAATTATGATCTCGCTGTTGGCAATGATCCTGATTATGATCGCTATGGTATTGTTACTACAGAGGGTCTTGCTTCTCCAAATGCGTTCCTTACGGTTGCTGCAGATTATTTGTTTACGACCCGTGGTTGGACTGATAAAGGGGTAGGGAAAACAGTAGTTTGTACTACGATGATTGATAAATGGGCAGCCCTTAAAGAGGTACCTGTTTATGAGGTTCCAGTAGGTTTTAAATATTTTAGCTCTTTATTATTTGATGGTGAGATTGGTATCGGTGGGGAAGAATCTGCTGGTGCATCGTTCCTCAAAAAGGACGGCACCGTATGGACTACCGATAAAGATGGCATGGTAATGGCTTTATTGGCGATGGAAATATATGCCGTAATGGGAGCCACTGTTGATAGGCTGTATAATAACATTGTTGAAGGTTGTGGAGATCCTCGCTTTGGTCGTATTGATGCGGCGTGCACAAAGGCGGCAAAGGCTAAGTTGAAGCAGTTGAATGCAAGCTCCATTACCGCTACTGAGGTAGACGGAGATCCTATTACTAATATACGTACTACTTCCTTGTATAAGGATATGCCAATCGATGGTGTTCGTGTAGAAACTGAAACAGGCTGGTTTGTAGCACGTCCGTCTGGCACGGAAGATTTGTATAAAATCTATGGTGAAAGCTATAAAGGGGATAAAGGTTTAGTGGCGTTATTGACAGCAGGAGAGGCTATTGTAACGGCTGCATTATCCGACGAAGTATAAAATACTGTTTTCGGGTGAAAACTCATGAAGATTTCACCGTAGAAAAGTAATAAATATGATATAATATATTAATATAGTTTATTGAATACCCTATAGGGGCTAAATAGTTTGTAGTGCTCAGAAAAGGTGATGTTATGAAATTAGTTGTTACCGTTGTCGGCGTTGACCGCGTTGGTATCATTGCTGGGGTTAGTACAGTACTTGCTAATCACGGTGTAAATATTATGTCTATTAATCAAACCATTCTTGACGGCGTTTTCAATATGATTATGATGTGTGAAACAAAGTCTGAAGATATAAAAGATTTGACCTCCATTCAAGAGGCTTTAACTACACTCGGTAAAGAACTTGGTGTTGAAATCCGTGCACAACATGCTGATATTTTCTTAAGCATGCACCGTGTAGGATAGGAGGCACTATGTTATCTATCGACAATATTTTAGAAACGAATCAGATGATTCATGACAACAAGCTTGATGTTCGTACTATTACGATGGGCATTAGCTTGCTAGAATGCGCATCTAGTTCTGGTAAAGAACTATGTGATCGCATTTATGATCGCATTACAAAAGAAGCTGAGCATCTTGTGTCTACTGGTGAGGATATTGAGCGTGAGTTTGGTATTCCTATCATTAATAAACGCATTTCTGTAACTCCTATCTCTCTTGTTGCAGGTGGTAGTGATTTAACATCCTATGTACCAATTGCAGAAGCGATGGACCGTGCTGCTAAAACAGTAGGTGTTAACTTTATCGGTGGTTACTCCGCTCTTGTAACAAAAGGTGCTACACGAGCTGATCGCATCTTGATTGATTCTATCCCAGAAGCATTAGCAACTACAGATATCGTATGTAGCTCTGTAGGTGTTGGTTCTACTAAAACTGGTATCAACATGGACGCAGTTCGCGACATGGGGATTATCGTTAAGAAAACGGCAGAACTTACAAAGGATAATGATGCTCTTGGCTGTGCTAAGCTCGTTATTTTCTGTAATCCTGTAGAGGATAATCCATTCATGGCAGGCGCATTCTTTGGCGTCACTGAAGGTGATAGTGCTATTTCTGTAGGCGTATCTGGCCCAGGCGTTGTAAAACACGCACTTGAGTCTGTGCGTGGTCAGTCCTTTGACGTTGTAGCAGAAACGATTAAACGTACTGCTTTTAAAATTACTCGTGTAGGCCAATTAGTAGCACAAGAGGCATCTCGTCGTCTTGGTAAACCATTCGGCATTATCGATTTGTCCTTGGCGCCAACACCAGCGGTAGGCGATTCTGTTGCTCACGTTCTCGAAGAAATGGGCTTATCATCTTGTGGTTGTCATGGTACGACTGCGGCACTTGCATTACTTAATGATGCGGTGAAAAAAGGTGGTCTTATGGCATCCTCTCACGTAGGCGGCCTCAGTGGTGCATTTATTCCAGTATCTGAAGATGCTGGTATGATTGATGCCGTATCTTGTGGCAGTTTATCCCTCGATAAATTAGAGGCTATGACATGCGTATGTTCTGTTGGCCTTGACATGATTGCTATTCCTGGAGACACAACAGCGGATACAATTTCTGCAATTATTGCTGATGAATCTGCTATTGGTATGATTAATAATAAGACAACTGCGGTTCGTGTAATTCCTGTACCTGGCAAAACCGTAGGTGAGGTTGTTGAATTTGGTGGCCTTTTAGGTTACGCTCCAATTATTGAAGTGAGTCCATATAGTGCAGCTGAGTTCATCGCCCGTGGTGGTCGTATTCCAGCACCTATTCGTAGCTTAACTAATTAATTGTGTTTATAACCCAGTTGCTGGAGGTGTCTTATGAGTGATTATGTGCTCGATTATGTGTGGGCCTTTGCTCTGGCGCTCATCATAACCTTTGCACTAACCCCTTTGGTAAAACGCTTTGCCGTTGCTGTAGGGGCAATAGATAAACCTGATGCCCGAAAGGTGCATCATGGTGCTATTCCACGACTTGGTGGGTTAGCAATCTTTCTCGGTTATGTAGGATCGGTCCTCTTTAATGGCTCTATCCCACATGACCATAAACTATTTGGCTTTGTACTTGGTACAGTTATTCTTGTGCTCGTTGGCATTTGGGATGATATTAAACAGATTGAGCCAAAGACTAAGTTAATGGGCCAAATCATAGCAGCTGCAATTTTGGTAGCTTATGATATTCGGGTGGACTTTATCAACCTTCCTTGGGGTGGTGTAGTGTACCTTAAATATTGGGCTGCTCCATTGACTATTTTCTGGATCGTAGGATTTACGAATATCGTAAATCTTATCGATGGCCTTGATGGCTTGGCAGCAGGGATTTCCTTCATTGCTTGTATTGCTGTTTGCGCTATGACATTACAACTTGGCCAAACTGACTTAGCATGTATATCTCTTGCACTGGCAGGTGCAACAGTAGGGTTCTTGCGGTATAACTTTAACCCAGCGAAAATTTTCATGGGTGATACGGGTTCTATGCTCCTCGGTTATACTTTAGCAGCTATTTCTGTAATGGGCGCTGTTAAAACGGCAGCTACTATTGCATTAGTAGTTCCTGCAATCGTACTTGGCTTACCAATTCTGGATACATTATTTGCTATCGTACGCCGTAAAATTAGCGGTCGTCCCATTTTTAAGCCTGATAAAGGCCATGTGCATCATCGTTTGTTAGCTCAAGGTTTATCTCAAAAACAAGCGGTGCTAATGATGTATGCCGTAACAGCTCTGTTTGGTGGCGTGTCTGTCATCGTAGCAGAGGTCAATGCTTGGATTGGTATTGCATTGGTACTCGTTATCTTCTTAGGCAGTATTTTTGTGGCTCGTCGCCTTGGTGTTATTACCCATAGTGATGCGGCGGGACATCCATTACCACGTCCTACAATTGAACGCAGCGATTCAGATGAAACTATTTCCTTTGATCGTGAAGAATTGGCAAAAGCTTTAGAGGAATCTGACGATTCCCATAAGAAATAACCATATGTGGGGCGCATGGCGCCCCATTTTTTCTATCCTACTATGTTGGAGGCAACTATGTTAAAAGTTATGACAATCTTTGGTACAAGACCTGAAGCTATCAAGATGGCTCCTCTTGTAAAAGCACTAGAAGCAGTACCAGATATGGAGCCGATTGTAACCGTTACGGCACAACATCGCGATATGCTCGATCAAGTACTAAACTTGTTCAATATTACCCCTGATTACGACTTAAATATTATGAGCCAAGGTCAAACATTGTACGATGTAACGAACCGTGCATTGATGGGCCTTAAAGATGTATTAGAAGAAGCTAAACCTGATGTAGTTCTTGTACATGGTGATACAACAACAACCTTTGCAGGTGCTTTGGCGTCCTTCTATCAAGAAATTCCTGTAGGTCACGTAGAGGCGGGTCTTCGTACTGGAGATATTTATTCTCCATTCCCAGAGGAAATGAATCGTAAATTGACTGGCTCTATTGCAACCTATCATTTTGCACCAACAGCTAGTTCTGAAAGCAATCTTAAGAAAGAAAATATCAATACAGATCATCTATATGTAACAGGCAATACTGTTATCGATGCCCTTGATACAACAGTGCAAGATAATTATATTTTTGATGATGCTGCGATCAATGCATTAGATCCTGAAAAACGTACAGTTCTTGTTACTACACATCGTCGTGAAAACTTGGGTGAGCCTATGCGCCATGTGTACCAAGCTATTCGCGATTTAATTCATGAATTTGAAGATATTCAAGTGGTATTCCCTGTACATAAGAATCCTAAGGTTCGCCAAGTTGTACAAGAGGAACTTGGTTCTGTAGAACGGGTTACCTTAATCGATCCACTTGATTATGAACCATTTGCGAACTTAATGGCTAAATCTTATTTGATTCTTACTGATTCTGGTGGAATTCAAGAGGAAGCGCCAGCCCTTGGAAAACCAGTTCTCGTATTGCGTGATACCACAGAACGCCCTGAAGCTGTTGAAGCTGGTACGGTTCGCCTAGTAGGTACTGATAAAGATGCAGTACACGCAGCGGCTCATGAATTGTTGAGCAATGCAGCAGCTTATAAATTGATGTCTAACTCCGTTAACCCTTATGGTGATGGCAAAGCATCTGAACGCATTATTCAAGCGTTGCGCCATGAGTTCTTAGGCGATCCTAATCGTCCTGAACGGTTTGGTAAATAATATGGATAAGGACCTTGTGAAAGCCCTCGCCATGGCAACATCGGCGGGGCTCACACTCGTTTTCTGTATAGGTGGTTTCATTTGGATTGGATATACACTGGATGGTTGGTTTAGAACTGAACCGTTATGTATGATTATATTTGGTCTTATTGGAGCTATAACAGGTTTTTATATGTTATATAAACAAGTTAAGTAGTGAGGTATATATGAATCAATATATTAAATTCATAGTGCGTGTGCTACTAACTTGTTTTTTTATTGCCTTTTTAGGCGGTATAATACAAGTTTTATGTGGCCTAGAACAGTATCTATGGGGATGGTTTTGGGGTATTTTTATAATGGTACTCTACTTGCTAAGTTTAGCTTTGCATGGTCAATCCATTGTATCAGGGGATCCTTACAAAGCCGTTCGTAAAGCTCGTAGACAGATGATATGGCGTCTTATGTTAGTAGGCTCATTAGTAGTCTTAGGATTAAAGATTCCCGGCATAGAGGCTATTAGCATGTTTGTTGGTGTCGCACTTATTCAGCCCGCATTATATGTTGTTTACTGGTGGCTTAGTCGACATTTCTAATCTTATGATGTGTTAAATTATAGATGTATTCCAATAATGCATTATACACAATATATTCATGAGTAATTTGAATTGTTTACCTTTCAAGTGTTGATTATATATCTATAACGATGTATGATGATACATATATATTATATTTATATTTATTGTAAGTATATTAGTTTTTTATTATGTCTATGGAAGGGGTTGAGAACGTGGAATTACATGCGGGACACCATGAAGTCGTGCAGTGGTTAGGGTTGACATTTAATTTGGATACTCTAATTGCTACATGGGTTACTATGGCTATTGTAATACTGATAACAGTACTAGCCACCCGGGGACGAAAATTGGTGCCTGTAGGCTTGCAAAATATAGTTGAATCTATATTGGAAGGCTTAGAGGGGCAATTAGCTCCGAACTTAGGTCGTCATTGGCCAATGGTGAGTTCCTTGTTATTTACGTTTTTCTTATTTATTTTTGTAGGAAACGAATTAGGTTTAATGCCTACCTTTAAGGCTTTAACATCACCAACATCCGACATTAATACTACTGTTGCATTAGCTCTATGTAGCACATTAGTAGTATGGGTTATGGGGATTAAAGTTAAAGGCTTATCCTATTTCAAGCATTTCGTACGACCTTATAAGGCTTTGCTAATACTGAATATTTTTGAAGAGATTGCTAGACCTGTTACACTTGCCTTCCGTCTATTTGGTAATATCGTAGCTGGTGAAATTCTGTTAGAAGTATTGTACAATTTGCCTTGGTTTGTACCGGTACCATGGGTATGGATTGCTTTTAGTTTATTTATTGGTATTATTCAAGCCTTTATTTTTACCGTTCTTACTGCCTCCTACTTGGGGATGGCTCTTAGTGAGGAACATTAATTTTTTACGGAGGATATATTATGGAAGCTCAAGGTTTATTCGCATTAGCAGCAGCAATCGCAGTAGGTTGTGGTGCCATTGGTGCAGGTATCGGTGACGGTCTTGTATCTAGCAAAGTAATTGAAGGTATTACGCGTCAACCTGAATTGCGTGGTCAATTGATGTCTACTATGTTCGTAGCGATTGGCTTGATCGAAGCGATGCCTATCATCGGTGTAGTAGTAGCATTTATTTTGTTATTCAGATAATAACGAGGAGGAATAACCTTGGTTGACTTAAGCCTTGGAACGATTCTTGCTCAAATGTTGAACTTTTTTATATTAGTTTGGCTATTAGCTCGTTTTGCATATAAACCATTATTGGCTATGATGACAGAACGTAAAGAACGTATTGCTAAAGACTTAGAAGCTGCAGAAAAAGCTCGCGTAGAGGCAGAGGGCTTTAAAGCTGATTATGCTGCTCAAATTGCTAAAGCACGTCAAGAAGCACAACAAATTGTTGAAAAAGCAGTTCAAGAAGCAGAAAATACAACACGCGAACAATTAGCGACAGCACGCGAACAAATTGAACAAGAAAAAAATCGTGCTCGCCAAGATATTGCAATCGAACGTGATCGTGCTATGAACAGCTTGCGCAATGAAGTTGTTTCTTTATCTGTAGCTATGGCTGGTAAAGTTGTTGCTAAAGATATGAACAGCGAAACTAATACGAAATTGATCGAAGACGCTATTCGTCAACTTGATAGTAAAACGATAGGGTTGTGATACGATGAGCATAGAAATTGTAGCAGATAAATATAGTTCGGCTATGTTTGAATTAGCTCAAGAACAAAATAAGTTGGAACTCATGGAGGAGCAATTAGGTTATGTAGCATCCGTAATGGTTGATCAACCTGAGTTGCGTTCATTTCTAGAGAATCCAATCGTTACAGAAGATGCAAAGATTAAGCTTATTGGTAAAATTTTTGACTCTAGTATCGATAAAGTTGCTCTACACTTTATTTATGTGATGATTAAGCGCGGTCGTTATCGCTATATAGCATCGACTATCGAAGCGTTTATTAAGAAATCACGTGCAGCACGTGGTATTTTGGAAGCTACTGTAACAGTAGCTGAACCAATTACAGCTGATGTAGAAGCATCTGTACAAGCTAAACTAAGAGAAGTAACAGGAAAAGATGTCATCTTATCCGTGCGTCAAGATCCATCCATTATGGGTGGTATCGTTATCCAAGTAGGGGATAAACGCATCGATGGCTCTGTAGCTCGCCGTTTAGAGGAATTAGAAAAATCTTTATTAAGAACGAACTCTATTAGATAGGGGTGAATGGGTATATATGAAAATGAAGCCTGAAGAAATCACTGCTATAATTAAACAGCAGATTCAGGACTATGATGTTGACCTCAATGTCGATGACGTGGGTACTGTTCTTGACGTAGGGGATGGCATCGCCCATATTTATGGTCTTGAAAGAGCCATGGCTGGTGAGTTGTTAGAGTTACCACACGGCGTATATGGCTTGGTTTTGAACTTAGAATTAGATAATGTTGGTGCCGTACTATTAGGTGACGACTTCTTAATTAAAGAAGGCGATGAAGTACGCCGTACTGGCAAAATTATGGACGTACCAGTAGGGGATGCTCTTATTGGTCGTGTAGTAAATCCATTGGGGCAGCCTATCGATGGCAAGGGTGCTATTCAAGCGACTGAACGTCGTCCTGTAGAACATCCAGCACCTGGTATTGCGGATCGTCAATCTGTAAACGAACCATTGCAAACAGGTTTGAAAGCTATCGATGCGATGGTACCAATTGGCCGTGGCCAACGTGAGCTTATCATTGGTGACCGTGGTACAGGTAAAACTGCAATTGCTCTTGATACAATTATCAATCAAAAAGGTAAAGATGTAATTTGTATCTATGTAGCAATTGGTCAAAAAGAATCTACCGTAGCTCGTGTAGTACAAAAATTGGAAGAAACAGGTGCGTTGGAGTATACAATCGTCGTTTCTGCTAGTGCTTCTACAGGGGCTCCATTACAATACATCGCTCCGTACGCAGGTGTTGCTATGGGTGAATACTTCATGTACAAAGGCAAACATGTACTTTGTGTATATGATGATTTAACTAAGCAAGCAGCTGCTTACCGTGCTATGTCTTTATTATTACGTCGTCCACCAGGGCGTGAAGCGTATCCAGGCGACGTATTCTACTTACACAGCCGTCTATTAGAACGTGCTGCGAAACTTTCACCAGAACTTGGTGGTGGTTCCATTACTGCGTTGCCAATCATTGAAACACAAGCAGGTGACGTATCTGCATACATCCCAACAAACGTAATCTCCATTACTGATGGTCAAATTTTCTTGGGTACAGATATGTTCTACTCTGGCATCCGCCCAGCGGTTGATGTAGGTTTGTCCGTATCCCGTGTAGGTGGTAGTGCGCAAACTAAAGCGATGAAACAAGTAGCAGGCCAATTGCGTTTGGACCTTGCTCAATATCGTGAGTTAGCTGCGTTCGCTCAGTTCGGTTCCGATCTTGATGCGGCTACTAAAGCACAATTAGACCGTGGTGAACGTTTGACTGAAATGTTAAAACAAGGTCAATATGAACCTATGAGCGTAGCAGAAATGGTTATTAATCTTTACGCTGGTACAAAAGGGTATTTAGCAAGTATTCAAGTGGATGATATTTTAGCATTTGAAGCTGAACTTTTACGTTATATAAAAGCTAACTATCCTGAAATCATCACAAATATTGAAACGTCTAAGAAAATTGACGAAGATACTGAAAATCTATTGAAACAAGCAATCCCAGAATGTGTAGAAGCATTTGGTTCTACACATACATTAGTGTCTCATAAGGAGGCGTAATGTATGGCTAGTGCACAAGATTTGCGAAAACGCATAAAAAGTGTTACCAATACGCAACAAATTACAAAAGCGATGAAGATGGTAGCCTCTGCTCGTCTTCGTAAGGCGCAAACAAAAGCGGAAGGTACTCGTCCTTACGCAGAGAAGATTGGGCAAATCTTGCGTCATATGTCTAATAGTGATTTAGAAGGCTTTAGCAGTCCTTTGTTAGAGGTACGCCCTATAAAACGCACATGCTATATCGTAATAGGTGCCGATAAGGGCCTTGCAGGGGCATTCTCGTCTAATGTGTTGAAGTTTGCTATGGAACAATTGCATGGTAAATCTTCCGATACATACCGTGTTATCACGGCAGGTAAAAAGCCTAGAGACAGCATGAAATCTAGAGGAATTCATATCGATAAGTCCTATGCAGGCTTCTCTGATAAACCTTCTTATGAACATGCCCGTGCCATTATGCATGAAGCACTTTCACTATACGAACGTCATGAAGTTGACGAAGTCATCATGATCTATACACGTTTTGTAAATTCTATGACGCAAATTGCACAGGCTGAGCGCTTGTTACCGATAGAGCAACCACAAGATGAGGTAAAGGGCGAAGAGTATGATTTCATGCCATCTGCTGTATCTGTCTTGGAGGCGTTGTTACCAAAATATTTAGAGATTACTGTTTATAATGGATTGTTGCAATCTGCAGCAAGTGAATTGGGTGCTCGTATGACCGCTATGACATCTGCTACAGATAATGCAGGGGAACTCATTGATTCCTTAGGTCTTGAATATAACAAGTTACGTCAATCTAGCATTACAAACGAAATTTCTGAAATCGTTGGTGGCGCTAATGCCTTGCAATAAATAAGGAGACATTTGTCGATGAGTAATAATATTGGTAAAGTTGTGCAGGTCATTGGCCCAGTTGTAGACGTGCGCTTCGATGCTGGTCATTTGCCAAGCATCTACAACGCCATCAACATCTACCATGATCATAAGGCACATGATAGACAAAAAATTGTAGTAGAGGTTATGCAACACTTAGGCGACGATACTGTACGTTGTGTTGCGATGAGCTCTACTGACGGTATGACCCGTAATATGGATGCCGAAGATACTGGTGCTGCAATTGCGGTTCCTGTAGGCGAAGGCGTGTTGGGTCGTATCTTTAACGTATTGGGTGAAACTGTAGACCATGATCCAGCTCCAGTTGTAGCTGATGAAAAATGGCCTATTCACCGTCCAGCACCTAAATTTGATGACCTTTCTCCAGATACTAAAATTTTGGAAACAGGTATTAAGGTCGTTGACCTTATCGCTCCATATGTAAAAGGTGGTAAAATCGGCCTCTTCGGTGGTGCCGGTGTAGGTAAAACCGTATTAATTATGGAATTGATTCACAATGTTGCCACAGAGCACGGTGGTTACTCCGTATTCTCCGGCGTAGGCGAACGTACTCGTGAAGGTAACGACTTGTGGAACGAAATGAAAGAGTCCGGCGTTATCAACAAAACAGCTCTTGTATATGGCCAAATGAATGAGCCACCTGGGGCACGTATGCGCGTAGGTCTTACAGGCCTTACAATGGCTGAATACTTCCGTGATGTGAAGAAACAAGACGTGCTCTTGTTCATCGATAACATCTTCCGCTTTATTCAAGCGGGCTCTGAAGTATCTGCCCTCTTAGGTCGTATGCCATCTGCCGTAGGTTATCAACCTACATTGGCTAATGACGTAGGGGCATTACAAGAACGTATTACATCTACCAAAGAAGGTTCTATTACTTCTGTACAAGCTGTATACGTACCTGCCGATGACTTAACTGACCCTGCTCCAGCGGCGACATTCGCTCACTTGGATGCGACAACAGTATTGTCTCGTTCCATTGCGGAACTTGGTATCTATCCAGCGGTGGATCCGTTAGATTCTACAAGCCGTATTTTGGACCCACATGTACTTGGTGAAGAACACTATGAAGTAGCGCGTGGCGTGCAAGAAGTATTGCAAAAATATAAAGATCTTCAAGATATTATCGCAATCCTTGGTATGGAAGAATTGTCTGACGAAGATAAATTGACTGTATCTCGTGCGCGTAAGATTCAACGTTTCTTGAGTCAACCGTTCTTCGTAGCTGAAGTATTTACTGGTTCTCCTGGTAAATACGTACCATTGTCCGAAACATTGAGAGGCTTTAGAGAAATTCTTGATGGTAAACATGATGATTTACCTGAAGGTGCATTCTACATGGTTGGTACCATCGATGAAGCCGTTCAAAAAGCAAAGGAAATGCAAGAGAAGGGGGAATAATCCATGGCGGAACCTATGACCCTACAAATAATCACACCTGATGCAATTGTCTTTGAAGGCAAGTCTACATTCTTTGTAGGTAAAGCTATTGATGGTCAATTTGGTATTTTGCCAAATCATGCACCTATGATCATTGCATTAGATTTAGCACCGTTACGCATAGATCAACCAGATGGAACATCTCGTGAACTTGCAGTATTTGGTGGTTTCTGTGAAATCGAACATAATAAGGTGAGTATTGTAACTCCAGACTGCCAAGATCCATCATCCATTGATGTGGAGCGTGCTCGTCGAGCAAAAGAACGTGCAGAAGGCCGGTTATCTAATCCTACACCTGATATTGATGTAGAGCGAGCAGAAGCGGCATTGCAACGTGCATTATTGCGCTTGCATGTAACTAAACAACTATAAAATAAAAGGCTAGCCCTATGGCTAGCCTTTTTCTATAGAATTTCATTTTGTTTATAGGAAACACTCATCTAACATTAAGGTCATCTACTTATACTAAAATTTGTCATTTAAATTTAATGACTTATTGTGTTAATTTGGAGGTTTTCTAATGAACGTATCAAAAAAATCTTTCATTGCTTTTGCTGTATTAGCATGCTGTTTTGGTGCATCTACACTAGGAACACATGTAGACGCATCTTATGGTTATAAATATACTGACTCGGTTCGTCCACCAGTAGAAACTCCTACAAATGATGCTTTTAGAGCTAACATGGTTAAACAAAATGAAGCTGATAATGCTAAATATGCTGCGACTACTAATACAAGTACAGCAAGTGCAAAAGATGATGATTCAATTTATTACGTAAGCGATTTATCTGATTCCTTCCGTAGTTCATTTACTGCACTTTTAAGAAATGCTGGTTTTACAGAGCATCAACTTAGATTAATCGGCTTGATTCACTAAGTTATGTATCGTTAATAGGTGAATACAAAAAGACCGTTAAGCAATTGCTTAACGGTCTTTTTAGTGTCTCTTATAATACGCTAACACCTTTTAAGGAGTAAGCAGTATTTCTAGGTTGTTCTACTTGGAAGTCAAGTACAACTGGAGATTCAGAGTTGATGCCAGGCGCTTGATAGCGGTCACGGTCTGTTGGAATACGTTTATACGGTAATTTATCAAGTAATACAGTCATAACTTTGTTCCATACAGCCTTATGTGTTGGCATTGTTAAGGAATCATCAGTTTGATTGAATCCACTGCGTACAGTGTGAATTACTTGATCATTCACATCGTAATAATATAAAAGTGCATTTACCTTTGCGGCGATGTACATTTCACGATCATCATTATTATATGTATATGGGCTATTAACACCATTGATTTGTACATATACGTCTTGTAATGGTACAGGCATAATAACGATTTCAGAATTTTGTGCAGCTGCAATTTGTGCAAGGTCAACAGCTCTAATTTCAGCTGTTGGCGTATTAGTACTTACGATTGCTGTATCATAGTATGGATACTTAAGCGTATTAGATAGACGGTCTGTCATGTAACGACCTAATTGGGCTGTGTTTTCGTTGCGCAATTTTGCAGGTACAACAATTGTAACTTTGCGACTAGGGAAATTATCTAAGTGACCATCATAATTAGAATTAGAAGTATTGATAGTCGCTTTTTCAGGTGTTCCAACAACTGGAGTTGAAACAGGTGTATTTGCAACCTTCAAAATAGGTTGACCATTATTATCGGCTTGTAATGTAGGGGTAGTCGTATCTATATTGGATGGCATAGAGTTAATGACTACCGGTTGAGCGGTATTTGATGTTAACTGGCTCATATTAATAGTGGCAGCACTTGCTGTAGCGAGTGTAGATGCCAATAGTACACCTAGTACTGTAAGTAGCGAACGTTTATAGCGTCCGAATGTATGAAACATAGTTCCTCCTCTAAATAAGACTCTTTAAAATTCACAAACAAAACAACTGGTACTATTATATCACATATACAAAAAAAAGAAGCAAGCTTTATGCTTGCTTCTAGGTCTGGTGGACGATGACAGGATCGAACTGCCGACATCCTGCTTGTAAGGCAGGCGCTCTCCCAGCTGAGCTAATCGTCCATATGGTGACCCGTCCGGGAATCGAACCCGGGATACCGCCGTGAAAGGGCGGTGTCTTAACCGCTTGACCAACGGGCCAGAATGGCTCCTCGAGTAGGACTCGAACCTACGACCGATCGGTTAACAGCCGATTGCTCTACCAACTGAGCTATCGAGGAATGGTACGATTGTTATTATATGTTAGATTAATTATAAAAGCAAGCGTTTTTTTTAAAATTACTATAAATCAAAAGATGTTAACTATGACTAAAACACATAACGTTATACAAAAAATCAATTATTAAAAATTTTGATAAGTAAGTCATTAAAATTAATATAATCTATATAAATGAATAAACACAGATAAATACTGTGTTTATAGAGATATCTTGAGGGATATTTTACTAAGAGTTAGCAATATAAGTATATTGAATATAATCGGTATACATATGCATTACAAAAAAGTTTAAACCTTTTATTTGAAAAATAATATCAAGTAGTCTGAAAGTGTATTTATCATCTTAGATATACTCTGCATTTATACGGTGATTTCAACCTAATTTTGGCCTCTAAAAGTGGATTAAGATATAGGGTATAAAAATTCTTTCAACCTATGATTAACTATGACTTTTATCACATTGAAAATATAGTTTTTATAGTCAAAAATATGATGAAAAAGAACTATTGAAATACCGAAATATATACAGCGATATTCATGAAAATAATTCTCAAAACATGAAAAAGCATTGAGAAAACTGTATAGTTAAGCCGTTGAAAGCATGTATGTTGTGTGTTACGATTGATGCATAGAGTTAATCTCGATGTGTATGAGAAACATATGTCTTATACACTTGAGAGTTAAAAGTTATCTCACGGTAATTTAGAATTAATATTCAACTATGTTCCTGAGGAGGGATTATCTTGCGCGAGATTCAAGTATCTGAAATCACAAAAACAGTCCGTCAAATGTGTATGGACGCAGCTTACCACTTGCCAAAAGACATCTATGAAGGCTTGAAAAAAGGCCGTGAAACAGAAGAGTCTCCAGTTGGTTGCATCGTTCTCGATCAAATCATCAAAAATGCAGAAATTGCTGATGCTGAAGATCGTCCATACTGCCAAGATACTGGTATGACATTGGTATTCGTAGAAGTAGGTCAAGATGTTCATTTCGTTGGTGGCGATCTTAAAGAAGCTATCAATGAAGGTGTTGCTCAAGGTTATGTAGAAGGTTACCTTCGTAAATCCGTTGTAGCAGAACCATTGTTCAACCGTAAAAACACTCAAAACAACACACCTGCAATCATCTACATCGATATCGTTCCTGGCGATAAAGTAGAAATCAACGTAGAACTTAAAGGCTTCGGTTCTGAAAATAAATCTGACGTAGCTATGTTGGTACCTGCAGATGGCGTTGAAGGCGTTAAAAATGCAGTTCTTGAAATCGTAAAACATGCTGGCCCTAACCCATGCCCTCCAATCGTACTTGGCGTTGGTATTGGTGGTACTATGGACCAAGCAGCTGTTATGTCCAAAAAAGCTTTGCTTCGCGATATTAGCACTCCTCACAAAGATCCTGAGTATGCAAAATTGGAAGAAGAAATTTTGGAAATGGTTAACAAAACTGGTATCGGTCCACAATTGGGCGGCACAACAACTTGTATCGGTGTAAACATCGAATGGGGTGCAACTCATATCGCCGGCCTTCCTGTTGCTGTTACTATTATGTGTCATGCTGCTCGTCATAAACACGTAGTACTTTAATCGGTAGGAGGTAATTACAATGGCTGAAACAATTCGCATTAATACTGAAGAATATAATGAAGAGTTTTCCCGTAAATTAAAAGTTGGTGATAGCGTTCTTATCACTGGCAAAATTTACTCCGCTCGTGACGCTGCTCATAAAGTTATGACTGAAGCTTTAGCACGTGGCGAAAAATTACCAATCGATTGGACTAACAAATTCGTTTACTACCTTGGACCAACACCTGCAAAACCTGGTGACCCAATTGGTTCCGCTGGTCCTACAACTTCTGGTCGTATGGATGCTTACACACCAACAATGCTTGATCAAGGTATCAAAGGCATGATCGGTAAAGGTTCCCGTAAACCAGCAGTAGTTGAATCCATGAAGAAAAATGGTTGCACATACTTCGCAGCAGTTGGTGGCGCTGCAGCATTGATTGCAAAATCCATCAAAAAATACGAAGTACTTGCTTATGGTGAACTTGGTCCAGAAGCTTTGGCTGAATTGACAGTTGAAGATTTCCCTTGCATCGTAGTTGGCGATACTGAAGGTAACAACTTCTACGAACAAGGCCAAAAACCTTATAGAAAAATCTAATATCACCGCTGAGTGATTGAAAGAGGCTTGCTAATGCAAGCCTCTTTTTTATCTATAGAGATTCAATAATTATCACTGTACATGTATATATTTAATGATTATTACATTGTTTATTAGTATGATGGTAATATATGAAATTACTTTTATAGTTTATATATTATTATGTTAGATTCACTTTTGTTTAGTAGAGTAAAGTCTACCGATTCTGTCCATTTTGTGATAATATACATATAGATTTATACATTCAAAGTGAGTGAGGCGATATCATGACTTCTGTAGAAACTATTCGTCAGTCAGTGCGTACAGCGATGGCTGAATTGCTAGATTTGGCAAAGGTTCGAGAAGGTCAATTATTCGTGGTGGGTTGTTCCACTAGCGAAGTTATGGGTAAGAAAATTGGCACTGATTCCCACATTGATGTGGCTCAGATCCTATTTGATGAAATATATAAAGCTGTTAAAGCTAAAGGTCTTAATTTGGCCGTTCAATGCTGTGAGCATATTAATCGAGCTCTTGTTATGGAACGTAGTGCAGTAACTTGGGAGGAAGAGGTTAATGTAGTACCTCAACGTCATGCAGGTGGAGCCATGGCTGTTACTGCCTATGAACGTTTTGACGATCCAGTGATGGTTGAATTTATTAAAGCTGATGCAGGCATCGACATCGGGGACACTTTCATAGGTATGCATATGAAACATGTTACTGTACCAGTGCGCCTCAGTATTAAAGAAATTGGTGAGGCTCATGTAACTGCTTGTCGTGTTCGACCTAAGAGCATTGGTGGTGAACGTGCTGCATATAATGAAGCGTTGATGTAGGGGGATAGTATGTCAAACGTAATACCATATTTTGTATTAGCTGTTGTGGCGCTTGGATTTTTTGCCATTTGTTACGCCGTTTTTAATCGTAATGATAGTGAAAGCCAAGCTAAACATGAGCATCGTGATAATTCTGTTACTAAGTCTGATGGTGAACATCATAGAGAAAAGTCCGTTAATGAATCTAGGGTAGGCGATGTAACTGTTACACATGAAGGTGGAACCAATGTGTATACGGCCTCTGTGTTAGAGGATAATGAAGATTATAATGCTTCTGAATCTATGGTAACTGATGAAGATACATCTTATAACCGACGAGATGGTAATCAATTACATGTGGAAAACTCCGATACAGGATATTCCTTGGCCTTAGGTCATCATGCAGACGAGACTGAGACTAAATCAGGTCAAGCTGATTTAAAAGGACAAGAACCTATTCAAGATACATCTGTTCCTGCTGAATCTATCCTGCATGAAACTGTTCCAGAGAATTCTGGTTCTCTAGAGAATACAGAATATAATTCGACAGAACATGGTATGGATGAAACTATTGTAATGACTGCAGTTTCTGATGTGGGACTCTCCAATGGTGAGCATCATGCCACTCCATTGATGGATAAGACTATTGTTCTTGATGCTGTTACAGATGAACTACGCAATCGAGCTAATTCTGTAGAGGATACGATTGCTATGGGTGAATCTGTAGAGGCTCTTGAAGCTGATGAAGCAGAACACATTGAGGCTACACAAATGATTGGTGGTGTCGATGAGATTAAAACAGCAGAAGGCCCATCTGTATTGGATGAAACACGCTTGTTTGATGCTTCTGAAATAGAGGCTCAATTGGCAGCCGCTAGTATGGTTGAAGAAGAGGTACCAACAGGGCAATGGGCTAAAGCGGCACATGAAGATAAATGTATTGAATTGGCAATGGCGCCATTTGTTCATGCCTTCGGCGTGTTGCATGGAGATACACAACA
The DNA here is from genome assembly GCF_053850375.1 of Veillonella sp. Ser01. Classification (NCBI taxonomy): domain Bacteria; kingdom Bacillati; phylum Bacillota; class Negativicutes; order Veillonellales; family Veillonellaceae; genus Veillonella; species Veillonella sp. Ser01. Next base: position 504,778 of record NZ_JBSPUA010000002.1, read on the forward strand.
TTATGTGGAATCTATTACAAGAGATGCATTAGCCGCTCTTAATATTACAAAGTTAGCTGAAGTCAACGCACTTCTTGATAATATTGTTATTCAAGAAGCATTGATGAGTATGCAAAAGGCTTATGCTGCGACGAATACAGAGTGGATGAAATCCGCCGCCTTAGGTGCGTTCTTAGATGTAGTACAATCACCTAAGTCTAGTACTCCGTACCTTGTAGCCTTTGATGCGTTACGTGTATTGCCACACTTGACATTAGGTCATTTCCAAGTCATGGCATTGACACTATTGCTACAATATTCTAGAAACTCTAATAATTATGGATTAATTCATTTCCAACATTATGTAGAGAAATATATTGAGCCATTTATTTCTGATTTACCTCAAAATAATTCTTTCTACCGTCAATTAGATTACTTACGTTGTACACAAGAGGAACGTGAACCGATTACATTAGCCCAAGTATTATCCAATTCTTATCCATTCGTGTTCAATTATCGTGGTTTCTCCAAGGAGGAACTCTTCCGTGCTACCGACGGTCATGGTGTGGATCCGCGCTATGTAGTACGTAGCTTGAACTCCAATCTATATAAATTGGCATTGGTTGATGAGTCTTTAGCACCACGATTCTTTAGACAAACTCGCATTTCCGATTCTATGGTACAACGAGATCTCATTGCTCTTATGAAGAGTAAACCGACTGCTTTCAGAGGCCAAGAAGCACGTGATATTATGGATGATATTTCTCCAGTTCTCTTAGATTTAGCAGATGTATTTGATCATACGCCTATGTCTAAAATCAGTTTAACATTACTTGGCCTATATTTAGGTCGTGCTCATGTGAAAGCTACGATTGGTGAAGAATTCGATTTATCTCATTGGTTCTGATGTGTAAAATTAATTGTAAAGAACTAATACTAAAGAACTAATACTAAAGAACTAATACTAAAGAATTAATAGTAAAGAATTAATAGTAAAGAAATACTAATCGTATACAAAAATGTCTCCCTAGATTATCTAGGGAGACATTTTTACGTTTATTGTATATTTTTAGTTTTAGTATAGGTTAAAAGATATGCTAGAAGCTATTAAAACCGAATTCTTCGATTCCTTCCACGTCTTTTAGTGTTACTGTACGGCCTGTAATATCGATAATGCCTTCATCTCTTAGACGGCCGAGTTCGCGGCTAAGTGCTGTGCGAGATACATTGAGTACCTCTGCCATTTGCTCACGGTTATGTGGCAAATGGATTGTTGTAGACTGTTGACGTTTATAAATGTCTGTTAAGTATGCGAAAATCTTCTCGCGCATACCTTTCAAGGTAAGATAATGAACCTTTCTTGTGAGGAGAATTGCTTTTTCAGACAAGTCCTCCAATAGGTTGGACAAGATTTTGGTTTGGCATTGTTGGCAATCAGGCAATGTATCAATAAATGTTTCAAGAGGAATGAACATAATTTTACTAACCTTTGTGGCTTTAATCGTAGCAGGCCATAATGGTTGTTTACTAAATAGTAATGCTTCACCAAAAATATCAGACTGTTCAAGATTAGCCATAATAACGCGTTGGCCCATAACATTTTCACGTGTCAGTAACGCACTGCCTTCGAGAATAACCCCAATGCCTTCCATAGGATCCCCAGAGAGGGCAATAAAATCATTTTTCTTATAGCTATGCACAATAACCTTCGCATTATGTAAATAGCTGCGTAGTTCAGGTTCGCCCAGCTTATTAAATAAAGGACATTTAATTAGGGTAGGTAGATATTGGTTGATAATATCATTTGAAAGTATTTGCTTCATGAGCACCTCCGATGTGACGAAGTCTATAGTAAATTTAAATGATTATTGTATAATAATAGTATAAGGTCAAATGACCTACCTGTTCCACAAGGGGAGCTAGGTAAAAATTTTGAAAAAGTTTTTTATTTGTTGCTCAAGCTACAGAAATTGTATCACCTTTACGTTATACTTTCAAATGTAATCAATCAGACACCTGATAATTCATCAGTGTAATGTATAGGTTTTATATTATCTAGCTTGAATGCGAGGAAGTCTCGCAAAGGAGGATTTTAAATGAGCATGTTCTGTTATCAATGTGAACAATCTGCTGCACCAGGCGGCTGTACTGTACAAGGTGTATGTGGTAAAACTGCACCAGTTGCTAACTTACAAGACGAATTAACTGCTGCTTTAGTTGGCTTGGCTCGCGCTTTAGACGTAAAAGGCCACACTAAAGAAGGTATCGATTATTTAATGCGTGGTTTGTTCATGTGTGTAACAAACGTTAACTTCTCTGAAGATCGCGTTCAAGCGTTCATCGACGAAGTAAACGCTTACCATGCACAAGTGGACAGCACTCAACAAAACTTCGATTGGGAACAATTGTGGAAAGGTGAAGAAGATATCGTATCTCTTCGTTCCACATTGTTGTTAGGTATGCGTGGTATGGCTGCATACGCATGGCATGCTGCTCGCCTTGGTTTCCATGATGCTGACGTTGACGCTTGGTTCGTTAAAGGTTTAGTAGAAATGGCGAAAGATCACAGCGCTGAAGAATGGCTTGGTCTTTTGATGGAATTCGGCGAAATCAACTTGAAATGTATGGCTGTTCTTGATAAAGCTAATACAGAATCTTACGGTACACCAGTACCAACTACAGTACCTTTGACTGTAGAACCAGGTCCTTTCATCGTTGTAACTGGTCATGACCTTCACGACTTGAAACAATTGTTGGAACAAACTGATGGTAAAGGTGTAAACATCTATACTCATGGTGAAATGTTGCCTTGCCACGCTTACCCTGAATTGAAAAAACATCCTCAATTAAAAGGTAACTTCGGTACTGCATGGCAAAACCAACAAAAAGAATTCGTTGACGTTCCTGGCGCATTCTTGTTCACTACAAACTGCATTATGCCACCAAAAGAAAACTACAGAGAAAATATCTTCACTACAGATATGGTAGGTTTCGACGGCTGTGCACACATCGAAGAAAAAGAAGACGGTACTAAAGACTTCTCCGCAGTTATCAACCGTGCAATCGAATTGGGCGGCTACAAAGAAGCTCAAGAATTCACTGGTATCAACGGTGGTCACGAAGTAACTACTGGTTTTGGTCATGGTACAGTATTGAGCATTGCTGATAAAGTAATCGACGCTGTAAAAGCTGGCGCAATCAAACACTTCTTCTTAGTAGGTGGTTGTGACGGTGCTAAAGTAGGCCGTAACTACTACACAGAATTCGTAAAACAAACTCCAGATGATACAGTAGTATTGACATTGGCTTGTGGTAAATTCCGTTTCAACGACCTTAACATCGGCGAAATCGGTGGTATCCCTCGTATCCTTGATATGGGTCAATGTAACGATGCTTACTCCGCTATTCAAGTAGCAGTAGCTTTGGCTGGTGCATTTGAATGTGACGTAAACGACTTGCCATTAACATTGGTATTGTCTTGGTACGAACAAAAAGCAGTATGTATCTTGTTAACATTGTTGGCATTGGGTATCCGCAACATCTACATCGGACCTTCCTTGCCTAAATTCTTCTCCAGCAATGTATTGAACATTTTGGTAGAAAAATTCCAATTACATCCAATTACAACTCCAGAAGCTGACATGAAAGCTATCTTGGGCTAATAGGATCCATTAACTTATTAACTACAGTCCTACATCCCCTCTCTTTTATGATTTAGGACTGTTGTTATAAATAACGCACCTAGGGTTATCCTTAGGTGCGTTTTTTACTATTTTGTGAAAACTATCTGTTAGGGGCTGTATATTGATGGGGCCCAGTTTTGTATCTACAACCTAGTTAAAAAGGAAAGACTATACTTCTTTGCTCCTCGTGACCTGATGTCACTGCATAAGTATAGTCTTTCCTTTTTATAACTGTAGATAAGAAGGCGTCCCATCAATATACTATTCTTTTGATAGTTTTCACCTAAATAGTACTAGGGAAGGAGGTGGGAGTCCTCCTTATGCATACAAATATATCGCTAATGTGCATATAGACATCTATCAATATCGATTGTTATACTATAGGTAAAGTAAGATTTTCACATTGTTTATGTGTATATAGAGGCGTGTATGAATAGTATTTTTGATATTATAGGGCCTGTTATGATTGGCCCGTCTAGTTCGCATACAGCTGGTGCTGCGCGGCTAGGTAAGATGGCGCGGTGTATTTTCCGTTCCACACCTAAAAAGGTGGATTTAACCTTATATGGCTCTTTTGCTAAGACCTATAAAGGCCATGGTACAGACCGTGCCTTGATTGGGGGCTTATTAGGTTTTAAAGAGGATGATACGAATATTCGTGTTGCTCATAAATTAGCTGAAAAAGAGGGCATGGAGTATAACTTTATCGAGTCTCCTCTTGATGTAGGTCATCCTAATGTAGTTCGTTTTGATATGTACGATGAACATAATCGTCATATGACTGTGATTGGTCGATCTCTTGGTGGCGGTCAAATTATGATTACCGAAGTCGATGGCAATGATATGTCTATTACTGGCGATGAGTTTACTCTTGTTGTATTCCATGAAGATAGACCTGGCGCTATCTCTTTGGTGAGCCAAGCATTGAGTGAGTCCGATATTAATATCGCTACCATGCGCGTGTTTCGGAAGGGTAAGCACAAGGATGCAGTGATGGTCATTACTACAGATACAGTAGTAAATCCTATTACCGTTCAGTTTATGCGCGAGTGTCCAGGCATTCAAGATGTCATGACCTTTGAAGCGTTATAGGAGGGCGAATGATGAGTTATGCATATGATACAATTGCAGATATTATTCGCTTAGCTGAGGAGAATCATATTTCCTTCGGCGATGTAGTACTGCGTTATGAATTAGAGAATTATGACCGCAGTGAAGACGCGGTTATTCGTGAAATAGAGCATCGTTTAGACATCTTTGAAAGTTCTATTCAAGATGGTATAGACTATGCAGAAAAAACAGCGTCTGGTATGTCCGGCGGTCAGGCGGCACAGCTTAATGGACAAGCACCAAGATTTATGAGTGATATTGCGTACAAGGCTATGACCTATGCTATTGCTGTTAATGAAGCAAATGCAAAGATGTTCCGCATTGTTGCGTGCCCTACGGCTGGATCTTGTGGTGTTATGCCTGGTGCGATGAAAGCAGTAGCGGATCATTACAAGCTAGATAGAGCAACTATGGTAAAGGGCTTCTTGGCTGCCTCTGGCATTGGCAATGTCGTAGCGAATCGCGCTTGTGTGGCCGGTGCCGTTGGCGGATGCCAAGCAGAAATTGGTACGGCCGCTTGTATGGCTGCCGGTGCCATTGTAGAAATGATGGGTGGTACGCCTCGTCAAGTAGGACATGCTATCGCATTGTGTATGAAAAACTTATTGGGCCTTGCCTGTGATCCAGTAGCAGGGCTTGTAGAGGTACCGTGCGTCAAACGTAATGGTTTCTATGCAGTTCATGCCATTACTGCATCTGAATTGGCTTTGATGAATATTGAAAGTCAAATTCCACCAGATGAAGTTATTGAAGCAATGAATAATATCGGGCGCGCTATGCCAGCAGCATTGCGTGAAACAAGTGATGGCGGCCTTGCGGTAACACCGACGGGTACAGCTATTGCAGAACGAGTGCAATCCTTATAGGATTGCACTTTTTTCATGCTTTCATTTGTAGTAAAATAAAGATTAGACTAGTTCAGAAAGGAGTGTGTATGATGGAACAAGCCAATCGAATATTGACTGTATTAGAAGAAGCCGGTTATGAAGCCTATATCATTGGCGGAGCAGTGCGCGATATTTTGATGCATCAAAAGCCTCATGACTTTGATATTGTGACGTCTGCACGTCCTGATACGGTAATTGAAGTCCTACGAAGTCAAGATATTCAAACGACAGATTTAGTAGGAAAATCCTTTGGTGTAGTAGTGGCTACACTAGAAGGAAAGCAATATGAAATTGCAACGTATCGCACTGAACGATATGGAGCGGATAGTCATCGACCAGAAGAAATCGCTTATGCCGATACCTTGGAGGAAGACGTGTTGCGTCGTGACTTTACGGTCAATGGCATGGCTATGAATCGTTTTGGTGAGGTTATAGATCTAGTAGGGGGACGCCGAGATATCAAGCATAAGACATTGCGAACCATTGGCAATGCACAGCAACGCTTCGAAGAAGATGCATTGCGATTATTTAGAGCATGCCGCTTTGTGGCAAAGCTAGATTTCTTACCTAGCAAAGATTTATTAGAAGCTATGCCAAAGGCATTTCATCGAGTGCCTGGGTTATCTCTCGAGAGAGTTCGTAGTGAACTGGACCGACTCATGTTAGAGCCCGCTGTGGCTAAGGGCCTTGATGTATTAGTACAATCTCGCTTGGCCGAGTGCTCTTGTCGCATTGTAGAAAATGGCGTCGCTCGTGAAGTGCCTATTTTACCAGAGCTATACCATCTTGTGAATTTACCACAAGAAAAAGACTTTCACGAATTTGATGGTTGGTATCATACATTAGCCGTTGTATCTCATACAGAACCAGATTTAATATTACGTTGGGGTGCACTGTTACACGATGTAGCAAAGGGTATGCCGGCTGTACGAGCTGTTATTAACGGACGTTTGACAGATCGTGGCCATGATACATTAGGTGCTGAGATGACAGAATCCTTGCTTACTCGTTTAGGTTATCCTAAGGCTTTTGTGCGCCGAGTAGCTTGGATTGTAAAAAATCATATGCGCTTTCATTATTTTGTACAAAATGGGGAAGCTAATGAGAAAAAGTGGATCCGTAAAGAGGCTCGTAGCGGTGAGTTTCGAGATAGTCAAATTATGCGAACTGCATGGGAGCAATTATCTAAGGTTTGTGCTGCCGATGTGTTAGGCTGTGGGAAGCCTTATGCATCGACTGATGGTACCTTAGCCTTTGGTGAATGTATGGCAGATCTTAGCCTAGAGATGCCTATCCATACAAAGGATTTAAATTATGACGAACGAGTTATTAAGCTTGCAGGGAAAAAAGTGGGGGAAGGATTGCAGTATTTATTAGGTCAGGTACAAAATGGGGTGATTCCCAATGAACCAGATGCATTATATGATGCATTAGACCATAAGTTACGCCGTCCAGTGGAGAAATGATGAAGTTATTAAATAAAGCGTTATTACGCATGAGCGATTGGAGTCGCACTACGTGGTGCCTTGCCATACTCATGACCGTTGCCTTCGTCCTTATCGGGCGTTTAGCACAGTTACAGGTCTTTGATACCTTTGACCTAGAGAAGAAAAACTTATTACAAGTTCAAGTGGATAGAAAATTACAATCGCCGCGCGGTACAATCTATGACCGTAATGGCAAGCCTTTGGCGATGAGTGTAGTTACAAAATCTTTATATGCAGATCCGAAGATGATTAAACAGTCTCCTCAAGAGATTGCGGATCTCATATCGCCCTATGTAGCGATGTCAAAAGAGAATATTGTGAAAGCTTTGCAAGAGGATACTGCCTTTGTCTGGTTGAATCGTATGATGGATGCAGACAAATCAAAAGCGGTACAACAAGTTATTAAGGATAATAATATTGCAGGCCTTAATTTCGTTGAAGAATCTAAGCGCTATTATCCAAATGGTGTCTTAGCGGCTCAAGTATTAGGCTTTGTCGGCACTGATGATAAAGGTCTTGATGGCCTAGAAATGGTTCTTGATGACGAATTAAAGGGGGGCGTACAACAAGAAATTGTAGCTACTGATAATAAAGGGAATGCCATATTTGGTTCCGTACTATCTAAATTTTTACCAGATAAGGGTAAAAGCGTAACCTTAACCATCGATGCAACAATTCAATTTATTGCAGAACGCGCTCTTGATAAGGCGATGGTTGATACAGGAGCTAAGCATGCGAGCGTTATCGTTATGGATCCAAAGACCGGCGAAATATTAGCGATGGCCAATCGTCCAAGTTATGATCCTAATAACTACAACCAAAGTGGTGAAGAGGCTTTCAAAAATATTGCGGTTACCAATTTATATGAACCAGGTTCTACATTCAAACCTATCATTGCATCTGCAGCTCTTGCAGCAGGCAAGTGGAAGTTAGACACTGTGTATAACGATAAAGGGGCCTTCGCTGCCAATGGACATATCATTAGAAACTGGAATGGTGAGGGATATGGTCCTGTTCGTTTGCTAGATATTTTGAAGTACTCTATTAATACTGGTATGGCTGAAATTGGTACATTAACAGGTGCAGATATTCTCTCGAAATATATACGTGATTATGGCTTTGGCTCTGAAACAGGTATTGAATTGCCTGGTGAAGGAGCAGGTATTTTGTATAATCCAGAGGATATGAGTAAGCTAGACGTTGCGACTATGTCCATCGGTCAAGGTATTGCGGTTACACCATTACAAATGGTTCGCGCCTTTGGTGCACTTTCTAATGGTGGGGCTATGATGAAACCACATATCATCAAGTCTTATAGTAACTCTCAAGGCGATGTTACAAGTACGACTGAAACATCTGTTGTGGGACAACCAGTTCCGGCGGAAACCGCTAAAACCATTGTAGATATTCTAGAAAAAGAAGTATCCGAAGGTGGCGGTACAAAAGCGATGGTAGAAGGTTATCACTTCGGCGGTAAAACTGGTACGGCGCAAAAACTAGATACCAAACATGGCGGTTATCTCGACGGACAATACATTGCGTCCTTTATTGGCTTTGGCCCTGTAGAGGATCCAAAATTTGTAGTTCTTGTCGTTATTGATGACCCACAAAAGGGTTCTTATTATGGTAGTCAAATTGTAGCCCCTGTATTTAAGGACATCGTATCTCAACTTGTACGGTATTACCAAATGAGTCCGTATGTTAAAGAAAGTACACCAGTAGCTGTTAAAGCTGCTAATACATTACCTGAACCAAAACCGGGAAGTGATGGTTCTGTTACATTGCCTAACTTTACTGGTTTTACCTATGGTGAAGTGCGTGATTGGTTACATAAGGCGGGACTTGCCTTTAAACCGGATGGAACTGGTACGGCTACATCTCAAGATGAAAGTAGCGGTACAACTGTTCAGGCTGGTACAGCAATTACTGTTCATTTCCGTAGATAAAACGAATTCGGTCATAATTAGAAATTATAGACAGTTCGTTATATAATAGAATAAGAGACTTAGGTGCCTCTCCGGAGGCACCTTATTTTATAGATAGTTTGAATGAATGGAGATATACATGATTGAATTACGCGGTAAAGCAGTAGCAGATGCTCACAAGGCGATTTTACAAGAAAAAGTTGCAGCAGTAGGCGACTCTGTAATTACTATGGCAGTATTACTTGTTGGTGAAGACCACGGCGCTCATATGTATGCTACATTTATGGAAAAGACAGCAAAGAATTTTGGCTATGGTTTTGTATTAAAACAATTACCTGAAACGGCTACACAGGATGAAGTCGTTACAGCATTACAAGCTTTAAATAATGATGCAGCAGTCCATGGTATTCTGCCGTTAATGCCGATGCCTAAACATATTGATACTGAGGCGCTTATCGATATGCTAGATCCTAAAAAAGATATCGATGGTTTAACTACGTACAATATTGGTCTTGTAACTGCTGGCAAAGGTGGCTTTGCTCCTTGTACAGCAAAGGCGTGCATGGCAATTTTAAGTCACTATGATATTCCTGTGGAAGGCAAACATGTAGTTGTAGTTGGTCGTAGCCAAGTTATCGGTAAACCAGTAGCTCTTATGACTCTCGGTGCAAATGGTACGGTTACAATTTGTCATTCCAGAACTCCTGATTTAGGAGAGCAAGTAAAACGAGGCGATATCGTTATTGCTGCAGCGGGTCGTGCTCATATGATTACAGCAGATATGATTAAGCCAGGTGCTGTTGTTATCGATGTAGGCATTAATGAACTAGAAGGTAAGACGGTAGGCGATGTTGATTATGAAGCAGTAAAAGATATTGCGTCTGCAATTACTCCAGTGCCTGGTGGTGTAGGCTCTGTAACGACTACTATGATGCTTGAAGCTGTATATGAGGCATACTATGCATGAGATGTCTATAGCAGAAGGCATACTTGATGTAGCCCTCGATACGTTACGCCAACACGATGCATCTGTGATCCATTCCGTTCAACTCGATTTGGGCCTCATGAGTGGAGTAGAGCCAGATTCTCTCCTATTTTGCTGGGAAGCCGTTACAAAGGGGACTGCCGCAGAAGGTTCTCGTATAGAAATTAACACAATTCCTATTGAAGGAAAGTGCTTGGATTGTGATAAAACATTTCCTGTAGAAAATTATAAGTTTATCTGTCCCTATTGTGACAGTCATTTCGTACAAACCATTGGTGGCCGCGAACTACAAGTGACCTCCATGGATATCGATTGATAGAAAGGTTAGGACATGCAAGTTCAAGTTAAAACTAATGTATTGGCAAAAAATGATGCCATTGCAGAGTCCTTACAACAGTTGTTTAAGGAAAAAAATATTTTTGTATTTAATCTATTAGGTTCTCCAGGGGCTGGTAAAACATCTCTGTTAGAGGCAACTTTACATGATTTGAAAAAAGATTACCGCCTTGCTGTTATTGAAGGTGATTTGTTTACTGCTAAGGATGCGGAACGAATTCATGAATTAGGCGTTCCTGTTATTCAAATCAACACAGTGGGAGGTTGCCATCTTGATGCACAAATGATTCAAGATGCACTGGGTGATTTAAATCTTGATGAACTGGATATGATCATTATCGAGAATGTAGGCAACCTTGTATGCCCTGCAGAATTTGAGATTGGTGAAAGCCTGAAGGTAACTGTATTATCTGTTACTGAAGGTGAGGATAAGCCTCTTAAATACCCATTAATCTTTAAAGAGTCAAAGGCTATCCTCATTAATAAGATAGATTTATTGCCGTATGTACCTTTCAAAAAAGATAAGGCCATACAAGATATACGTAATTTGAATCCAACAGGAGAGATTTTTGAAGTAAGTTGCACGGCCCATAATGGACTAGAGCCATGGTTGACATGGTTGCGTGCGCAATTGGAGAGTAATCGATGAATCATTCTATTAAGAGCCGCATCGTAGCGGCACTTCTAGTAGGCTTATCTGCTACATCGGTAGGGTATGCAGCAGAGCCGGCTATTTCGACTGTGAAACAAACTGCGGTGGAATCTACAGAAAGTGCAAATGATGTTGCACATATGGATGAAAAGACAACTGTAGAAGCAGCGGGAACTGATGCGGCTGAGTCTGTTGCGTATATAGATAATGCACCGATTAAAGCTGTCAAAATCGATACAAAGATAAAAAAGGAAAGCACTAAAACAGGATGGCTAGCTGAACAAATGGCGGTTACCGAGTTTGGTGATTCCATACAGTTTTGGCAAGCGGCTAGCGAAAATGAAGGCCCGTTGCCTAGCGTAACGCAAAATAACTTGGCTGATATTGGTAAGTCTTATACGGCTAATAATTTGCCAGCGTTAGGGTCTGAAGATGATTATGCTATTGATGGGTATCGTTTAGGAGATCAGTTTGTAGCGCCTAAAGATGTTGAAAAAACAGTGGTTCGAGATAACTTTACGACGTACTATATGAAAGACTTGGAGGTAACCGTTTATACGGGACCTGCTCAAGAGCGTTTAGTAAATAATCAATTACGCGGTCAAGGGGCTACTTATTTCTTTGAACCGAATACTATTACTAATATTCATAGTACGAAAAAAGGCGTCCACACTGTACGCGATATTGGTGTTGGTAGTACACGCATGGAATTGGTATTTGCCTATGGTAGCCCTATTGCGATGTGGCGTGATTTGAAAAATGAAAGTTATATCTTCCTATATGAAGGTCATTCCGAAAATTCATGGTCTCGAAAAAAGGAATTTAATAGCTCGATAGAGAATACAAATAATAATAGCCAACAACAATCTATGCTAGGACAACAGAAAGAATATATTGCTTTCACCATCAAACAAAGCAATGTAGAGGCTGTTGATATGATTAGTGGGCAAGTATGGCCAAGATTTGGATTGCCTAAAGCTCCAGTATATGATTTTGAAGCAGGTAAATTGACTGCTGATGATTTTGTGTTGCGCGGCTATAAATTAAATGATTATTTTGTTAATGATCCCAATAATGATTGGAAACATCAAGGTATGTTGTTTGGGTCCACATTTATTGGGTATAACGAATATGGCGTGAGTGTTGATAAAAAAAATCTCATCAATCGTGTTCTATTAAATATTTACACACCTACTCGTCGCGGTATTGCGATGGGGGATACTAAATACTTATTGCTCTTTGTATATGGTATGCCTACTCGTATTGTTGAATCTACAACAAATGCGGGCACATCTACTGTATATGAATATAAAAATCCAGCGGCAAGCGACTCATATTTGCAGTTTGCCCTAGATGATAAAAACCAATATATCAAATCCGTTATGTTATCTGACCGTCCCGTTAAGTAGGAACGGTTACAGCGAGGAGGCAAGGGATATGGTTACAGTTCAAGATGTAAGAGAACGTTGGGAACAAATTCAAGGTGATGATGAACGCATATTGTTTATCGTTGGTGGTCCTGGTTCTGGTAAAAGTTTGTTAATTCGTGAATTATCTGAACAAAAAGGTTGGAAGTACTTAGAGGCAAAACAACTTATTGAAGAAGAGTTTTTATTAGTACCTCGTGATGAAAGGCCACAACTTGCAGAAGAAGTAATTCGTCGTGCATTAAGTCGCAGTGATACAGAAGTTGTTCTTATCGATGGTATTAATGTATTGTTTGCACCGATATTAAATTTAAATCCTCTTGAACTATTAAAGACTATTAGTAAAACATATCCGATTGTTGTAGGTTGGCGTGGTCATCTCGAAGGTGATCAATTGTACTTAGAACACAATAATGATCCAAAACATGCGGTAGTGACAATCACTAAACCTGATCGTGTTATGGTTATTGATTAATAGAGTTATATTGATTGCTGAGGGCATTATATATTGCCATGAGTTATGACTGCATATAAAAGGCAGGTGATATCATGGACCAATATGTAATTGCCCTCATTTTAGGTGTTATAGAAGGTATAACAGAATGTATTCCTGTATCTAGTACAGGGCATATGATTATTATTGGGCATATGCTTAATTTTGAAGGTGCCCATGCCGATGTGTTTGAAGTGTTCATTTAAATTGGTACTATTGGATAATAGTGGCTATATTAGCAATTATCTATCTTTATCTATGATTGCCGATGAGGAAAAAATGAAGTTTAAAAAGTTTAGAAAAAATACTTGCATAGGGTATCGTTTCATGTTATTATGATTAAGCACTAAGGGATACCGCAGTGAACGAAAAAACTTTAAAAAAAGTTTTTAAAAAGTTCTTGACACTTAGTGAGGCGGATGATAAAATACATCTTGTCGTAATGATGCTGGCGTAGCTCAATTGGTAGAGCAGCTGACTTGTAATCAGCAGGTTGTGGGTTCAATTCCTATCGCCAGCTCCATTTTATTTTTGGAGGGATTCCCGAGCGGCCAAAGGGAGCAGACTGTAAATCTGCCGTCTTCGACTTCGAAGGTTCGAATCCTTCTCCCTCCACCATTTATAGCGGGGTGGAGCAGTTGGTAGCTCGTCGGGCTCATAACCCGAAGGTCGCAGGTTCAAGTCCTGTCCCCGCAACCACAAAAATTCACAGTGAAATGATCGTTCATTGTGCTGGTGTAGCTCAGTCGGCAGAGCGTATCCTTGGTAAGGATAAGGTCACCGGTTCAATCCCGGTCACTAGCTCCATACATGGCGGCATAGCTCAGTTGGCTAGAGCAATCGGTTCATACCCGGTGTGTCCGCGGTTCAAATCCGTGTGCCGCCACCATTAAACCTCACATTGGTGAGGATTTTTTTATTTCTTTATAAAATACAAATTGAAGCTGATGAGTGTAAGGATTACATTTGTCAGTTTTTTTATTTTAGAAGAATATTTGTATTTTTAGAAGTTTTTCTATATATGGTATAATAATGTATAAGGGAATCTTATATTCCATTGATAAATTAGGGTTAATATATTATATTAATACTAGAATGTAATTTGTTTTTGTGAAGGAGGATACAATCCTAATGGCAAAAGAAAAATTTGAACGTACGAAACCGCATGTTAACATTGGTACAATCGGTCATGTTGACCATGGTAAAACTACTTTGACAGCTGCAATCACAAAAGTATTGGCTGAAAAAGGCCAAGCTGACTTCCAAGATTACAGCATGATCGATAAAGCTCCAGAAGAACGTGAACGTGGTATCACAATCAACACTGCACACGTTGAGTATGAAACTGCTAACCGTCACTATGCACACGTTGACTGCCCAGGCCATGCTGACTATGTTAAAAACATGATCACTGGTGCAGCTCAAATGGACGGCGCTATCTTAGTATGTTCCGCAGCTGACGGCCCTATGCCTCAAACTCGCGAACACATCTTGTTGGCTCGCCAAGTTGGTGTTCCTGCAATCGTAGTATTCTTGAACAAAGCTGACATGGTTGATGACGAAGAATTGATCGAATTGGTAGAAATGGAAGTTCGTGAACTTCTTTCTTCCTACGAATTCCCTGGCGACGAAGTACCTATCGTTGTAGGTTCTGCGTTGAAAGCTTTGGAAGGCGATGCTCAATATGTAGCTAAAATTGACGAATTGATGGAAGCTGTAGACTCCTACATTCCAACTCCAGTTCGTGATACTGACAAACCTTTCTTGATGCCTGTGGAAGACGTATTCACAATCACTGGTCGTGGTAC